>JALOLH010000039.1 GCA_025456065.1 Candidatus Nanopelagicales bacterium
CGGGATCGGGGTGGCCGACATCGTGAGCACGTCGACGTTGGTGCGCAGGGCCTTGATGTGCTCCTTGTGCTCGACGCCGAAGCGCTGCTCCTCGTCGACCACGAGCAGGCCCAGGTCCTTGAACCGGGTCTGCGCCCCGAACAGCCGGTGCGTGCCGATGACGACGTCGATCGTCCCGTCGGCCAGGCCGGCGAGCACCGCCCTGGCCTCCTTGTCGGTCTGGAACCGCGACAGGGCGGCCACGTTGACCGGGAACCCCTCGTACCGGTCGGAGAACGTCTGGAAGTGCTGCTGCACCAGCAGCGTGGTGGGCACCAGCACGGCCACCTGCTTGCCGTCCTGCACCGCCTTGAACGCCGCCCGCACGGCGATCTCGGTCTTGCCGTAGCCGACGTCGCCGCAGACCAGGCGGTCCATCGGGGCCGGCCGCTCCATGTCGGCCTTCACCTCGGCGATCGTGGAGTCCTGGTCGGGGGTCTCCTGGTAGGCGAAGGCGTCCTCGAGCTCGCGCTGCCAGGGGGTGTCCGGGCTGAAGGCGAAGCCGACGGCGCTCTGCCGCGCCGCGTAGAGCTTCACGAGCTCGCCGGCGATCTGGCGCACCGCGCGACGGGCCCGCGACTTGGCCTGCTGCCAGTCCGCACCGCCGAGCCGATGGACGCTGGGCGCCTCGCCGCCGACGTAGCGGGTCACCTGGTCGAGCTGGTCGGTGGGCACGAACAGGCGGTCCGGCGGCTGGCCGCGCTTGCTCGGGGCGTACTCGAGCACCAGGTACTCGCGGGTGGCGCCGTTGACGGTGCGCGCGACCATCTCGACGTACCGGCCGACGCCGTGCTGCTCGTGCACGACGAAGTCGCCGGCGGCCAGCTGCAGGGGATCGATCGTGTTGCGCCGCCGGCTGGGCAGCCGCGTCACGTCGCCGGTGCCCTTCTGGCCGCGGATGTCCCGCTCGGTGACGACGAGCAGCCCGGCGCCCGCAGCGTCGATGCCGTGGTCGAGCCGGCCGGTGGTCACCGTGACCAGCCCGGCGGCGACCGGCCACCGGGTCACCCCGGGCGCCACGCGGGCCGGGACGTCGGCCTCCGCGAGCTGCTCGGCGATCCTGGTCGCCGAGCCCACGCCGGAGGCCACGACGACGACCCGCCGGCCCTCACGCAGGGCCCGGCGCAGGTCGGTGACCAGCGCCTGGCCGTCGCCGCGGTAGGCGGGGGTGGCCACGACGGGGAGCGCCTCGGCCTCGTCGCCAAGCCCGATCGTCCCGGTGGACCACCAGGCCAGGCCCAGCCCGCGGGCCGCCTCGTGCACCTCCTCGACGGTGCGGTACGCGGCCGCGCCGAGGTCGATGGGCGTGGCGTTGCCTGCGGCGGCGTTGTGCCAGGACGCGGCGAGGAACTCGTTGCTGGTGGCCACGAGGTCGTGGGCACGGGTGCGGACCAGCTCCGGGCCCGCGACGAGCACGAGCGGGTCCCGGTCCGCCCCGGCCCGGGCCAGGACGTCCACGAGGGTCTCCATGCCCTCGGCCAGCACCGGGGCCAGGGCCTCCATGCCCTCCACCGCGATGCCCTCGGCCAGCTTGTCGGTGATGTCGAGCAGCTCGGGATGCCGCTCGCCGAGGGCGGCAGCCCGGGCGCGGACCTCCGGGGTGAGCAGCAGCTCGCGGCACGGGGGCGCCCACAGCCCGTGCGGGTCGACCTCCAGTGAGCGCTGGTCGACGACCCGGAAGGAGCGGATCTCCTCGACGTCGTCGCCCCAGAACTCCACCCGGAGCGGGTGCTCCTCGGTGGGCGGGAAGACGTCGACGATGCCGCCGCGGACGGCGAACTGCCCGCGCTGCTCGACCAGGTCCGTCGGGCTGTAGCCGATGGCGACGAGCGCGGCGGCCAGCACCTCGGGCGCGATCGTGTCGCCCTGTCGGACCCGGACCGGGGCGAGGTCGCCCAGGCCCGTGACGATCGGCTGCAGCAACGTGCGGATCGGGGCGACGACGAGATCCACGGGGCCTGTCGCCCCGTCCTCGGGGTCCGGGTGCTCGAGGCGGCGCAGCACGGCGAGGCGGCGCCCCACCGTGTCCGAGCTCGGGCTCAGCCGCTCGTGCGGCAGCGTCTCCCAGGCGGGCATCACGGCGACCCGGTCCGGCGCCATCAGGCTGGTCGCGGCGGCCGCGAGGTCCTCGGCCTGGCGGGTCGTCGCGGTCACCACGAGGACCAGGCGGCGGCGAGCGGCGGCCGCAGCGAGGAAGGGCCAGGCCGCCTCGGGGGCGGTGATCCCACCCACGGGACCCTCCGCACGGGCCACCGCCGCGAACGCCGGGTCCTCGAGCAGGCCGTGCAGGAGTCCGGAGCAGTCCATGGCGTGCGCCATTCTCCCATCGGCCCGGTCGCACGCGAGAATCGCGGCATGCGGCTGACCGTGGTGGGCGGCGGGTCCACCTACACCCCGGAGCTCGTCGACGGCGCGGCGCGGCTGGCCAGCGCGGCGCCGTTCACCGAGCTCGTCCTGGTCGATCCCGACGTCGAGCGACTCGACGTCGTGGCGGGCTTCGCCCGGCGCATGCTCGCGGCGGCCGGCTCGCCGCTGCGGCTGGCCCGCACGAGCGACCTCGCGGCCGGGGTCGCCGACGCCGCCGCCGTGCTGGTGCAGCTGCGGGTCGGCGGGCAGCAGGCGCGCGCCCGCGACGAGACGTTCCCGCTCGCCTGCGGGTGCGTCGGGCAGGAGACGACCGGGGCCGGCGGGCTGGCCAAGGCCCTGCGGACCGTGCCGGTGGTGCTCGACGTCGCCGAGGTGGTGCGCACCCGTGCGCCCGAGGCGTGGATCGTCGACTTCACCAATCCCGTCGGGATCGTGACCCGCGCGCTGCTCGACGAGGGGCATCGCGCGGTGGGGCTGTGCAACGTCGCGATCGGGTTCCAGCGGCTGTTCGCGCAGTGGCTCGGGGTGGCTCCCGAGGCGGTGGCGCTGGACCATGTCGGGCTCAACCACCTCACGTGGGTCCGGGCGGTCCACGTCGGCGGCGTGGACCGGCTGCCCGAGCTGCTCGCCACGCACCGGGAGGCCCTCGCCGAACGGATCGAGCTGCCTGCGTCGGTGCTCGACCTGCTCGGGGCCGTCCCCTCGTACTACCTGCGCTACTTCTACGCCCACGACGCGGTGGTCGCCGAGCTGCAGCAGGGGGCCACCCGGGCCGAGGAGGTGCTGGCGATCGAGCGGGCGCTGCTCGCCCAGTACGCCGATCCGGCCCTGGCCACGAAGCCCGCGCAGCTCGAGCAGCGCGGCGGGGCGTTCTACTCCGAGGCGGCGATCGGCCTGCTGGCCAGCCTGCTCGGGCAGCCGTCGCAGGCTGCCACCCACGTGGTCGACCTCCGCAACGACGGCCGGCTGCCGTTCCTGCCCGACGCGGCGGTGGTCGAGGTGCCGGCACGCGTGGACGGCACCGGGATCCGGGCCGAGCCCGTCGCGGCACTGGACCCGCTCATGGCCGGCCTCGTGGCACACGTCGCGGCCTACGAGGAGCTGGCGCTGGCCGCCGCCCGGCACGGGGGCCGCGATCGCGTCGTCGCCGCCCTGCTGGCCCACCCACTCGTCGGGCAGGTCGCGTCGGCCGAACGGCTCGCCGACCTGCTCATCGCGGGCAACCGCGAGCACCTCGCGTGGGCACGGTGAGGCTCGTCGTCGGGGTCGACGGCGGGGGCAGCACCACCGTCGCCGCCGTGGCCGACGAGCGGGGCCGGATCCTCGGCGAGGCGGTGGAGGGCACGTGCGCGCACACCCGGGTCGGCTTCGACGGTGCGGCCGCCGCAGTCGACCGGGCGGTCTCGGCCGCCCTGCGCGCGGCCGGAGCCCCGACGCACGCGCTGGCGCACGCCGCCTGCCTGCTGTCCGGCCTCGACCTCCCGGAGGAGGCAGCCGCCCTGCACGAGCGGCTCGCCCCACGGCCCTGGGCGCGCGGGGGGCTCACCCTGGACAACGACGTGCTCGCGGTCCTGCGGGCCGGGACGACGGCACCGGACGCCGCCGCCGTCGTGTGCGGGACCGGCATGAACGCCATCGCGGTGCGCGGCGACGGCCGTCGGGCCCAGCTGCTCGCGGTCGGGCGACCGTCCGGGGACTGGGGCGGCGGGCTGGGCCTGGCCGACGCCGTCCTCTGGCACGCGGCCCGAGCCGAGGACGGCCGGGGCCCCCGGACCGCGCTGCACGACGCCCTGCTCAGCTGGACCGGCGCCTCGGACCTGCGGTCCCTCGCCGCCGAGGTGGTGCGCGGCCGGCGCGACCCGGTCGCGTGGGTCGACCGGGTGCCCGAGGTGTTCGCGCTGGCCGCCACCGACCCGATCGCGGCCCGGCTGGTCGAGCGGCAGGGCGCGGAGATCGGGCACTGCGCCGCCGCGGTGCTGGGCCAGGTGGGGCTCCAGGCAGCGACGGTCCCGGTCGTGGTCGGTGGTGGCATCGGCAGCTGCGGGGACGCCCGGCTCGAGGCCGCGGCCCGGCGCACGCTCGGCGAACGGGCCCCGGGGGCGGTGCTCACCGTGCTGGCCGAGCAGCCGGTCGTGGGCGCGGTGCGCGAGGCGCTGCTCGCCCTGGCCGGCTGACGCGGGCGGTCAGGGCCGCCAGTGGCGGCCCAGCACCGCGGCGATCTCCGGATGGGCGATGAGCACCGGTCCCGACTTCGGCGGCATCCGGTTGAACGGCTGGACCGGGCCGAGGGCCACGTAGCCGTGCGCCAGCGCGCAGGCGTGCGGGGCGGCCAGGTCCCACTCGTTCAGGCCGCCGGGGTGCAGGTACGCCTCCGCCCGGCCGGCCATCACCTCCCCGAGCTTGGCCCCCACCGAGCCCACGTTGGCCCGCTCGATGCCGTGCGGGGTGATCCCCGCCGCGACCAGGTCGGCCGAGACGAGCGCGAGCAGCGCGTCGAGCCCCGCGGGCGGGCGCGATCGCGAGACGACCACACGCAGCGGCCGGTCCGACGGCAGGGCCGCGGTCGGCTCGGGTCGATCGGTCCGCCACGTCTCGCCGAGCCCCGGGACGTCGACCGCCGCGTCGGTCACGGCGCCGAGGCCGTCCACCCCGGCGTCGCGGCGCCACAGCGCCACGTGGACGGCGAAGTCCGTGCGGCCCTCGCCGTACTCGCTCGTGCCGTCGAGGGGGTCGATGATCCAGACCCGGTCGGCGCCGAGCCGGGCGTCGGTGTCCACCGCCTCCTCGGAGAGCACGGCGTCCCCCGGCCGGGCGGCGTTCAGGCGATCGGCGATCATCGCCTGGGCCCGGGCGTCACCGGCGTCCATGAGGGTCCGGCGGTTCCCGTCGTCGACCGGGCCGAAGCCGTCCCTGAGCTCGAGCAGGGCGCGACCGACCGCCCGCGCGATGGCGGTGGCCAGCGCGGCGTCGGTCACGGGGCCCGCGGGCGGCGTCTGGTCGGGCTCGCCGGCACCCGGCGTGGTCGGATCAGTCACGACCGCATCCTCGCAGGACCCATCCTGCGATCACGATCTGCGCCAGGTTCGAGGACGTTCCGCCGATCGAGACCTGGCGCGAACGCCGGAACGCGCCCGAGACCTGGCGCGAATCCGAGGCCGCATCCTCGGCCAGCGCGGGCCGGGTCAGCGGTTGAACTGGTTCTGGGCGGCTGGGAGACCCTGCCGGACCAGGACCTCGACGGCGTCGACCGCATCGCCGCACAGCAGCGCGACCTCGGTGCGCTCGGCCGACGCGAACGGCGTGAGCACGAAGTCGGCCGGGTCCTGGCGACCGGGCGGGCGGCCGATGCCCATCCGGACGCGGTGGAAGTCCCCGCTGCCCAGGGAGCGGCGCAGTGAGCGCAGCCCGTTGTGCCCGTTGTCGCCACCGCCGGTCTTGATGCGCAGACCCCCGAGCGGCAGGTCGAGCTCGTCGTGCAGGACGACGAGCTGCTCGAGCGGCACCTTGTAGAAGTCCATCAGGCAGGCGACCGGGCCGCCGGACTCGTTCATGTAGCCGCGCGAGCGCGCGGTGACCACCCGGACGGCGCCGTGCCCGAGCGGGCCGAGCCGTCCCTCGTACACCTCGGCGCGACAGCGCCGGTGGGATGCGAGCCTCCCGCCGAGGTCGTCGGTGAGCCGCTCGACGGCCACCGCCCCGATGTTGTGCCGGGTCGCGGCGTAGGACGGCCCGGGGTTGCCCAGGCCGACGACCAGCCAGGGCGCCTCGGCCACCCCCGACTCAGGCCTTCTCGGCCTCAGCGTCGGCAGTCGCACTGCCGGCCCCCGCCTCGGCTCCCTCGGTGCCACCCTCCGCGGCCTCCGCCTCGGCGGCCTCCGCGGCGTTGGCAGCCGCCTCGCGCAGGGCCTTCTCGTGCTCCGCGGCCGCGTGCAGGGCGGCCTCGGCGGCGGCCTGCGGGTCCTCGCCGGCAGCCACGGCCGCCTCGATCGCCTTGATGGCCTCGCTGACGTCGACGCCCTCCTCCTCGGCGAAGGCCTCGGCCTTGGCGATCGCCGCGGCCACGGCGGCACGCTCGGCGGCCTCGGCCTTGTCGATCACGACCAGGTCGACGTGCTCGAGCACCTGCCGGACGACGTCGCGCTGCACGTCGCGTGGCGCGACGACGTAGTCGGTGCCGTCGAGGGCGACCTTCAGCACGACGCGCGTCCGCTTCAGCGCCTGGGCGAGGTCGTGGCCGTCGAGGGCCACGTGGATGGGCGCTGTCCCGTGGCCGTAGATGACGGCCGGGACGAGGCCGGTGCGGCGCAGGCGCCGGGCAGCGCCCTTGCCGAAGTCGCTGCGGGCGACGGCGGACATGGGGACCTGGGTGTCAGTCACGACACGAACTCCTCGAAGCATGGGGCGGACGTCTCCTGCGAGGAGGAGGCGCACCCACCACCACGTCGATCACGGTGCCGAACCGGCCCCCTCGCCGAGGAACTGGTCGGATTCTAGTGGCGCCCGGCAGGCCCGGCCAAACCCGCGGGCCGGGGCAGGCCCGAGCGTCAGGCCCGGGCCTCCTCGCCGTCCGGGGTGGGGTCGAACAGCCGGGTGACCGAGCCGTCCACGAACACCTCGTGGATCGCCGTGGCCAGCAGCGGCGCGATCGGCAGGACGGTCAGCGTCTCGAGGGTGGAGGTGATCGGCAGGGTGTCGGTGACGATCACCTCCGAGATCTGCGAGGCCGCCAGGCGCTCGGTGGCCGGGTCGGACAGGATGCCGTGGGTCGCCGCGACGATCACGTCGCGGGCGCCCTGCTCGAGCAGGGTCTCGGCCGCCTTGGCGATCGTCCCCCCGGTGTCGATCATGTCGTCGACCACGATGCAGACGCGGTCGCGCACCTCGCCGACCACCTCGAAGACCCGGACCTCGTTCGGCACGTCCGGATCACGGCGCTTGTGGATGATGGCCAGCGGGGCGCCCAGCACGTCGGTCCATCGCTCGGCCACGCGCACGCGGCCGGCGTCGGGGCTCACCACGGTGACCGGCTGGCCGTCCAGCTTGGACTGCACGTAGTCGGCGAGGATCGGCAGCGCGAACAGGTGGTCGACCGGACCATCGAAGAAGCCCTGGATCTGCGAGGTGTGCAGGTCCACGGCGATGAGCCGATCGGCGCCGGCGCACTTGAACAGGTCCGCCATGAGGCGCGCGGAGATGGGCTCGCGGCCCCGGTGCTTCTTGTCCTGGCGGGCGTAGCCGTAGAACGGCATGACCACGGTGATCCGCTTGGCCGACGCACGCTTGAGCGCGTCGACCATGATCAGCTGCTCCATGATCCACTGGTTGATCGGGGCGGTGTGCGCCTGGATCACGAAGGCGTCGGCACCCCGGACGGACTCGTCGTAGCGGACGAAGATCTCACCGTTGGCGAAGTCGTAGGCCGAGGTGGGCGCCAGGGAGACCCCGAGCTCCTTGGCCACCGCCTCGGCCAGGGCCGGGTGGCTGCGGCCGGAGAAGAGCATCAGGTGCTTGCGGGCCTTGGTCTTCAGCGTGGCCATGCGGCAGCCTCCGTGGCGGCGGGGTCAGCGACGGGCCAATCGTGGACCACCGCGCGCGACGTGGCCACACCGACCCCGGGGAGTGGGGGGCTACGAGGGATCTGCCGGGTCGGGCGCGCCGGGCGGGGGCTCCGGCGCCGCCGTGGCGGCGGGCCCGGCATCAGCGGCGGCCTCGGGCGCGGCGGGCTCGGGATCAGCGGCGGCCTCGGGCGCGGCGGGCTCGGGCGCGGCGGGCGCGGGCGCTGCCGCAGCGGTTGCCTCGGGCGCGGCGGGCTCGGGCGCTGCCGCAGCGGCTGCGGCCTCGGCGGCCCGGGCCGCGGCCGAGCCGGGGCGGCGCGAGGCCACCCACCCCTCGACGGTGCGCTGGCGCGCGCGCCCGAGGCCCAGGGCCCCCGGCGGGACGTCCTCGGTGATCACCGAGCCGGCCGCCGTGTAGGCGCCGTCGCCGATGGTCACCGGGGCGACCAGCATCGTGTCGGAGCCGATCCGCACGTGGTCGCCCACCACCGTCCGGTGCTTGGTCACGCCGTCGTAGTTGACGAAGACGGTGGCCGCCCCGATGTTCGAGCCCGTCCCGATGGTCGCGTCGCCCACGTACGACAGGTGCGGGACCTTCGAACCGGGACCGACCAGCGCACCCTTGATCTCGACGTAGGCACCGGCCTTGGCGCCCTCGCCCAGCTCGGTGCCCGGCCGCAGGAACGTGAACGGGCCGACCTCGGCACGCGGCCCGATCCGGGCCTCGGTCGCGTGGGTGCGGCGCACGGTCGCCCCCGCCCCCACCGTGCAGTCGACGAGGAGGGTGTCCGGGCCGACCACCGCCTCGGGACCGATCGACGTGGCCCCGCGCAGGATCGTGCCTGGCTCGAGGAGGGCATCGCGGCCCAGTTGCACCGTCACGTCCACCCAGGTGGTCGCCGGGTCCACGATCGTGACCCCGTCACGCATCCAGCCCTCGACGACCCGGCGGTTCAGCTCGCGGCGCAGCGCCGCCAGCTGCACCCGGTCGTTGACCCCCTCGGTCTGCCACACGTCGTCGATGACGACCGCGGCCACCCGCCCGCCCTCGGCCCGGGCCAGGGCCAGGACGTCGGTGAGGTACAGCTCGCCCTGGTCGTTGTCCGGCCGCAGCCGGGCCAGGCCGTCGAGCAGCGCCGCGCCGTCGAAGGCGTAGATGCCCGAGTTGATCTCGTCGATGCCCCGCTGCAGGTCGGTGGCGTCCCGGTGCTCGACGATCGCGGCCACCGAGCCGTCCGCGGCCCGCACGATCCGCCCGTACCCGGTCGGGTCGGCAACCCGCGCGGTCAGCACCGTGACCGCGTTGCCCTCGGCGGCGTGCCGCGCCACGAGGTCGGCCAACGTCGCCGCGCTCAGCAGCGGGACGTCGCCGTAGGTCACCACGACCGTGCCGCTGGCGACGTCCCCGGCCTCGGGCAGCGCCTGCTGCACGGCATGGCCGGTGCCCAGCTGCTCGGCCTGCACGGCGATCCGGGCGTGCGGCGCGACCTCGGCCAGGTGGGCGGTCACCGCATCGCGGCCGTGCCCCACGACGACCACGAGCCGGTCCGCGCCCAGCCCGTCGGCGGCGGCGACGGCGTGGCCGACCAGCGAGCGCCCGCCGATCTCGTGCAGCACCTTCGGCCGGGCCGAGCGCATGCGCGTGCCCTCGCCGGCGGCGAGCACCACCACAGCGCTGACGTGCGGGGCGGCGGGCGGGGTGGGCGCGACGGGATCGGGCACGGGGTCCCCCTCGGGTCGGTGGGTGCGGGTGCGGGCGCGGCCCGGGCAGGGCCCGGGAGCTCCCGGTGAGGGACTCGAACCCCCATTGAGTGCTCCAAAGGCACCTGTCCTGCCGTTGGACGAACCGGGACCGGCGGCTGCAGCCTACGCCCGGGCGGCGCGTCACAATGGGGCGTGCCCAGCGCCGAGCAGCCCATGCAGGTCACGACGGGTCGCGTGCGGATGAGCGCGCTGCAACGGCGCGACCAGCTCATCGAGGTGAGCCGGGCCGTGTTCGCCGAGCGCGGCTTCGACGCGGCCTCCATCGAGGAGATCGCGGCAGCGGCCGGGATCTCCAAGCCGGTGGTGTACGAGCACTTCGGCGACAAGGAGGGCCTCTACGCCATCGTCGTCGACCGTGAGGTCACCCGGTTGATGTCGATGATGACCGAGTCGCTCACGTCGGACCGTCCGCGGGTCCTCCTGGAGCAGGCGGCCACGGCGCTGTTCGACTACATCGACGACCACACCGACGGCTTCTTCGTGCTCCTGCGGCCGCATCCGGGTGGTGCCCAGCGGGGCACGTTCGGGACGGTCATGCGCGAGGTGGCCACGCTGCTCAGCGACCGCCTCGTCCTGGTGTGCCAGCGCTACGGCTATCCGGAGGAGCTGGCGCCGATGTACGCCGCCATGCTGGTCGGGATGGTCGCGCTGACCGGGGAGTGGTGGGCCGAGGCGCGCACGCCGAGCAAGGAGGAGGTCATCACGCAGGTCGTGAACATGGCGTGGAACGGGGTGTCGCACCTGGACAAGGACCCGACCCTGGTCAGCCGGGAGGAGGCGTGAGCACCGACGACGTGGACCGCGTCATCGCCGCCTGGCATCGTGAGCGACCGGACCTCGACCTGGCCCCGCTGGCCGTGCTGTCCCGCGTGAGTCGCCTGGCTCGCCGCCTCGACCTGGCCCGGGATCGCGCGTTCGCCGCCCACGACCTCGCCTCCTGGGAGTTCGACGTCCTGGTGGCGCTGCGCCGCGCCGGCCAGCCCTACCGCCTGACGCCCGGGCAGCTGCTGGCCGAGACGCTCGTGACGAGCGGCACGATGACCAACCGCGTCGATCGGCTCGAGGAGCGCGGCCTCGTCGCCCGCCAGCCGGTCCCGGACGACCGGCGCGGCACCTGGGTCGCGCTGACGTCTGCGGGGCGTGCGCTGGTGGACGCCGCCTTCGAGGACCTGCTCGCCGAGGAGCGCGCGCTGCTGGCCGACCTGGACGAGCCGGCCCGGGTGGCGCTGGGGGACAGCCTGCGGATCCTGCTGCTGCAGTTCGAGGCGCCGGGCTCCTGAGGCGTCCTCGGCGCCCGGCGCCCTCCGCGCCGTCACGTCCTCCGCGCTGCCACGCCCTCCGCGCTGTCACGCCCTCCGCGCCGTCACGTCCTCCGCGCCCCGGCCGACTTGATCCAAGTTCGGAACCGCCTCACCCGACTCCATCCAGGATTCGGGCCGCTGGACGGCCCAGGACTTGGATCGGATCGTGGTGGGCGGCGGGCGCCCCGCGCCGTCAGCCCTCGAGCGCCTCGGCGAGCTCCAGCCAGCGCTCCTCGAGCGCGCCGCGCTCGTCCACCAGGGCGGCGTCCCGCTCGCTGAGCTCGAGCAGGCGCTCGTGGTCGGTGTGGGCCTCGGCCATCGTGGCGTGCAAGCCCTCCTGTTCAGCGTCGATCCGGGCGAGCCGGGCCTCGATCCGGGCGACCTCCTTGCGGGCGGCGTGCGCGGCAGCGCCGGTGAGGCCTCGCGTGACGCCCGACGCGGCACCGCCCGACGCGGTGGGACCCCCGGCACCGCCCGCCGCGGTGGGACCCCCGGCACCGCCCGCCGCGGTGGGACCCCCGGCACCGCCCGCCGCGGTGGGACCCGCGGCACCGCCCGACGCGGTGGGACCCGCGCCTGCGCCCCACGCAGCACCGCCGGACGCGGTGCTGGCGGCTGCCGTCGGGCCGGCACCGGGGACCGTGGGGTCGGCGGCGGCGCGGGGGGCAGGACCGGACCGCGCCGGCGTGCTGCCGTGCGCGGCGCGCAGCGCCAGGTACTCCTCGACGCCACGCGGCAGGTGCCGCAGCCGGCCGTCGCCGAGCAGGGCGTACAGCTGGTCGCAGGTGCGCTCGAGGAAGTAGCGGTCGTGGCTGATCACGACGAGGGTGCCCGGCCAGGTGTCGAGCACGTCCTCGATCACCGTCAGCGTCTCGACGTCGAGGTCGTTCGTGGGCTCGTCGAGCACGAGCAGGTTGGGCCCACCCATGAGCAGCCGGAGGAGGTGGAGTCGGCGCAGCTCGCCGCCGGAGAGGTCCCCGAGCCGGGTCATGGCGCGCTCGCCGCGGAACCCGAACTCCTCGAGCAGCTGCCCGGCGGTCACCGTGCGCCCGCCCACCTCGACCTCGCGGCGGACCCGCTGGATGCTCGGCAGCACCCGGTCCTGCGGGTCCTCGGGCTCGATGCGCTGGGGCAGCAGGGCGGGGACGACCGTCTGGCCGAGGACCACCTCCCCGTCGACGGGCGCGAGCTGGCCCAGCAGCACCCGGACGAGGCTGGTCTTGCCGACGCCGTTGGGCCCGAGCAGGCCGATGCGGTCGCCGGGCCCGAGCTGGAACTCGAGGCGCCCGAGCAGCACCCGCGGCGGCTCCCCGACGGCGACCGTGGCGTCGTGCACGTCGACCACGCGTCGGCCCAGCCGCGCCGTGGCCAGGCGGCGCAGCGCCACGGTGTCCCGGGGCTCCGGCACGTCGGCGATCAGGGCGTTGGCCGCGTCGATGCGGAACTGCGGCTTGGACGTGCGGGCGGGCGGCCCGCGCCGCAGCCACGCGAGCTCCTTGCGCACGAGGTTGCGCCGGCGCTCCTCGGCGACCGCCTCGCGGCGCTCCCGCTCGGCCCGAGCCAGGACCCAGGCCGCGTACCCGCCCTCATGGCGGAACACCTGCCCGCCGGCCACCTCCCAGGTCTGGGTCGCCACCGCGTCGAGGAACCAGCGGTCGTGGGTGACGACGGCCAGGGCCGGGGGCGCGGCGGGTCCGGTCAGGAACCCGGCCAGCCAGGTGACGGCCTCCAGGTCGAGGTGGTTCGTCGGCTCGTCGAGCAGCAGCACGTCGCCCGGGTCGACGAGCGCGGCGGCCAGCGCGACCCGGCGCCGTTCCCCGCCCGACAGGCCATCGAGCAGGGTGTCCAGGCCCTCGGCGTACCCCTCCGCCTGCACCCCGCCGAGCAGGCCGGTGAGCACCGCGCGGACCCGGGCGTCGGCGGCCCACTCGTGGGCGGGGCGGTGCCCGACCGTGGCGTCGCGCACCGTCCGGCCCGGCAGCGCGTCGGACTGGCCCAGCATGACCACGCGGGTGTCGGCGCCACGCAGCACCCGCCCGGAGTCCGGCTCATGGAGCCCGGCGAGCACCCGCAGCAGGGTGGACTTGCCGTCCCCGTTGCGTCCGACGACGCCGATCCGCTGGCCCCGCTCGATCCCGAGGGTCACCCCATCGAGCACGGCCCGGGTCGCGAACACGACGCGCACGTCCTCGAGCGCGGCGACGGGGGGCATGTCGGCCAAGGCTAGTGCCGACGCACGGGGGGTTCGGTGCGCCGGAGCCCGGTGGCCACGAACCCGTCGTGCTCGGGGCCCCCGCCGCGGCGCCGGCTCGCCCCCGCACACGAGACCGTCGACATCACCCGCCAGGAGGGCCCCAGAACGACGAGGACGTGCGCGGCCGCCCCGGGTCGCGACCGCCGGCCCCTCGAGAACGACGGGATCGTGCACGCGGGCGGGTCCACCGCCCGGCCACTAGGGTCGCCTCGTCGAAGGGGAGGTGCGCGGTGCCCGAGCTGCTCGTCGTGGAGCCCGTGTTCGCCGAGCGGCTGTGGGGCGGGGACGAGCTGCGCCGGTGGTTCGGCGACGTCGTGCCCGAGGGCGTCATCGGCGAGTGCTGGGCGGTCTCGGGCATGGACGGGATGAGCGGCAGGATCCGCGGCCACGAGGGCGCGACCCTGCGTGACGCCTGGGTCCGCGGCCTCGTCTCGGGGCGACCGGAGTCCGGGGAGTTCCCGCTGCTGTGCAAGCTGCTGGACCCGCAGGACTGGCTGTCGGTGCAGGTGCATCCCGACGACCTGCAGGCACGGGCGCTGGAGGGCCAGCCACGCGGCAAGGCCGAGTGCTGGCTCGTCGTCAGCTGCGCGGACGGCGCCGAGCTCATCCTCGGCCACACCGCGCAGAGCGCACTCGAGCTGCAGGAGGCGCTCGCCGACGGCACGCTCATGGAGCACCTGGTCCGGGTGCCGGTCCACCAGGACGACTTCTTCATGGTCAGCGCGGGGACGGTGCACTCGCTGGGACCGGGGATGCTCGTGTACGAGGTGCAGCAGGCCAGCGACATCACCTACCGGCTCTACGACTTCGACCGCGTCGGCCCGGACGGCCGGACCCGGGAGCTGCACGTCGACAAGGGCTTCTCTGTGGTGGCCGCCCCACACCACCCGGACGCCGCCAGCACCGCGCGCGCCTGGCAGGGGACCGGCCTGCATGCGCGGTGGCGCGTCCTCGTCGACTGCCCCCAGTTCCGGGTGGAGCGCTGGGAGACCGTGCAGGGGCGCTTCACGATGGTGGGGGGGAGCTACCGGGTCGTCACCTGCATCGGCGGGAGCGGGACGCTCCGCTCGGTCGACCAGACGGTCGAGCTGGGCCTCGGCACGAGCGTGGTCGTCCCGGCCGGGACCGGGGAGGTCGAGGTCGCCGGGGACGTGGTCCTGGTCGTCACGCTGCCGGGGCCCGCGCTGGGCTGAGCGTCCTGCCGGGCGTCGCCGTGCCCCCGGGGGCCGTGCGATGGGCGCGCCCCCCGGCGGCTTCAGCCGTGCCGGGCCACCACCCGTGCTCCCGGTGCCGGGCCGCTGGTGACGTGCGTGGACCGGACCTGCTCGAGGCCGGCGACCGTTCCGGCCACCCGCGTCGCCGCAGCCGCGTCGGCCGCGAGGAAGGCGCACGTGGGCCCCGAGCCGGACACGAGGGCCCCCAGGGCACCGGCCGAACGCCCCGCCTCGAGCACGTCGGCCAGCGTGGGGCGCAGGGCCAGCGCCGGCTCCTGCAGGTCGTTGCGCAGGGCGCGGCCGAGGGCGGCGGGGTCGCCGGCTCGCAGCGCCGCCACGACCGCGGGGTCGACCGCGGGCTCGGCGACCGCGCGATCGGCGACGAGCCGGTCGAAGGTGCGGTACACCGCCGCGGTCGAGAGCCCCGCCGACGCCGTGGCGAACACCCAGTGGAAGGAGCCGCGCACCATGAGCGGGCTCAACCGCTCCCCCCGGCCGAGCCCGAGCGCCGTGCCGCCGAGCAGGCTGAACGGCACGTCCGAGCCGAGCTCCAGCGCCAGGGCGGCCAGCGCCGGGCGGTCCAGCGACCCGCCCCAGAGCTCGTTGCAGGCGACCAGTGCAGCCGCGCCGTCCGCCGAGCCTCCCGCCATCCCACCGGCGACAGGCACCCCTTTCGCGATCCTGATCCAGGCGTCCGGGGCCACGCCCAGCTCGCCGGCCACCAGCTCGACTGCGCGCCACGCCAGGTTGGACGCGTCGCGCGGCACCTCGGCGGCCTGGAGGCCGGAGACCTCCGCGATGACGATCCCCGACCCGGGTTCGCCCACCCCGACCGTGACCTCCTCGACCAGCTCGACGGCATGGAACACGCTGGCCAGGGGGTGGTAGCCGTCGTCGCGTACTCGGCCGACCGACAGCTGGACGTTCACCTTGCCGGGGGCGCGCACGGTGATGGCAGGGCTCATCGCACGACCCGCCGGGTGCCGGCCTTGGTGATCGTGAAGCGGTCGAGCGTGCCGCGGACTGCGACCGGGGCGTCGGAGTCCGCGTCCAGGTGGGTCACGACGGCCCGGTAGTCCAGCCGGTCGCGGCCGACGGTGATCACCTGGTAGGTCGCGGCTCCTTCGGCCGCGACCGCGCGGGTCGCGCCGTTGGCCGTCCAGTCGGCATCGGTCGCGTCGTAGAACTTCGTCCCGGAGACACTCGTGACCAGGATCGGTCCGGTCGGCGAGCGCTGGCCCCGGGCGTAGGAGTGGTCGTGCCCCGTGAGCACGAGGTCGGCCCCGCGCGCCTCGAGCACCGGCCACAGCAGGTCGCGCACCGCGTCGTTGCTGCGCCCCGGACGGCTGGCGAACGGCGGGGTGTGCATCAGCACGATGGACCACGGGTGCGGGTTGCCGGCCAGAGCCCAGTCGAGGAACTGCGCCTGGTCGGCCAGCCGACCGCCGGGCGTGTCGAGCACGACGATCCGGACGCCCTGGTAGTCCAGGAAGAACCAGGTCTCCCCCTGCCCGGGGACGCCGTTGGTGGGCCAGTCGAAGTAGGACCGGAACGCCTGGCCGCCGCCGGAGCGGCACGCCCGCACGCGCACGCACTGCTCGTGGTTGCCGATCGAGACGATCCAGTTGCGGGTGCGCCCCGACTCGCCGATCGCGCTGAAGAGGTCGCGCCACTGCCGATCACGGTTCGGCCGGTCGACGACATCGCCGGCCTGCAGCACCAGGTCGGCGGCGGGCACCGCTGCCATCGCGGCGCGCACGGTGGCCCGCGGGACGCCGCGGTTGTCGCGTTGGGTGTCGCCCAGGCCGATCAGGGTGACCGGCTGGCTGGCCGGGCCCGCGGTCGTGAACGAGCGCCACGCGGTCGTGCCTGACGCCGTCCGGATGCGGTAGTCGTAGCGGGTGTCGGGGCGCAGGCCGGTGAGGGTGGCGACGTAGCGGCGGTCGTCGGTGCCGGAGCTGCGCACCGTCATCGTCGCTCCCCGCCGCGCGGGCGCGCGCACCGACGCGGTGCTCCCGGCCACCCGGAACTCCACCCGCTGGCCGCGCTCGCGCCGCGGCATGCTCCAGGAGACGCGCTGCGAGGTCGCCGGCGTGGTCGTCGGCGTGAGCAGGACCCGGGACGGCCAGGAGCGGCGGGTGCCGGCGGCCGCAACGGTGGCCCCGGCGGTGGCGGGGACGATGCGGCTGGCGGGTCCGTCGCCCGGTGGAGCGCTGGTCGAGGTGCTGCACGCGGCCGCCGGCACCAGCAGCGCGAGCGCACCCGCGACTGCCAGCACGGCTCGGCGGATGGAGGACACCGCTCAAGGGTAGGTGTCGGCGGCGCGCCTCCGGGGCGTCCCGCCGGGTCGTGGCGCGCCTCCGGGGCGTCCCGCCGGGTCGTGGCGCGCCTCCGGGGCGTCGCGACCGTGGCGCCCCGCCGGGGCGTCCGCCGGACCGCGGCGCGCCTCCGGGGCGTCGCGACCGTGGCGCCCCCGCCGGGTCGGGCCGGACCGTGGCGCGGATCAGGTGGCGGCGGCGGGGAGTCGCGCGGCAGCCGCGGCCAGTGCGGCGAAGTCCGCGACGTGCAGCGCCTCGCCGCGGGCGGTCGGGTCCACCCCTGCGTCGGCGCAGACAGCCGAGGCGCGGGCGGGCGACCCGGCCCAGCCGGCCAGGGCCGAGCGCAGCATCTTGCGCCGCTGGGCGAACGCGGCGTCGATGACCGCGAAGACGGCCGCGCGGTCGACGTCCTCGCGCGGCGGCGCTCCCCGCAGCAGCTCGACCAGGCCCGAGTCGACGTTGGGCACCGGCCAGAACACCGATCGCGCGACGACGCCGGCCTGCCGCACCTCGCCGAACCAGCGCGCCTTCGCCGAGGGCACCCCGTACACCCGGGAGCCCGGTTCGGCCGCGAGCCGCTCGGCCACCTCGAGCTGCACCATCACGAGCGCCCGGCTGATGGAGGGGAACGTGGCCAGCAGGTGCAGCAGCACCGGGACGCCGACGTTGTAGGGCAGGTTCGCGACCAGTGCCGTGGGGGCGGCCGGCAGGTCGGTGACCCGCAGGGCGTCAGCGGGGACGACGGCCAGCCGATCCGCGAGGGCCGGGGCGCGCTCGGCGACCGTGCCGGGCAGCCGGGCGGCGAGCACCGGGTCGACCTCGACGGCGACGACCGATCGCACGTGCTCCAGCAGCGCGAGCGTCAGCGACCCGAGGCCCGGGCCCACCTCGAGCACCACGTCGTCGGCCGCCACGCCGGAGGTCCGCACGATGCGGCGCACGGTGTTCGGGTCGATGACGAAGTTCTGCCCCAGCGTCTTGGTCGGGCGCAGGCCCAGCTCGGCGGCGAGCGCGCGCACCTCGGCAGGGCCGAGCAGCGCCGCGCCCGCAGCGCTCACCGGAAGGTCCCGAAGGCGGCCACCGCGTTCGCGTGCAGGTCGTCGCAGAGGGCGTCGAGATCCGCGCCGCGCAGCTCGGCGAGCCGGCGCACCGTCAGCGGGACGAGGTAGCTGGCGTTCACGCGACCGCGGTGCGGGGTCGGCGTCAGGTAGGGCGCGTCGGTCTCGACGAGGATGCGCTCGCGCGGCACCACCGGGGCTGCCTCGTGCAGGTCGCGGGCGTTGCCGAAGGTGACCGTGCCGGCGAACGAGACGAACCAGCCGTGCTCGGCGGCCACCCGGGCCATCGCCGCGTCCCCGGAGAAGCAGTGGAACTGCACGACCTCGGGGAGCCCACCGTTCGCCAGCTCGTCGAGCAGCACCCGCAGCACGTCCGCGTGGGCGTCCCGGTCGTGGATCACCAGCGCGTGGCCCAGCCGCCGCGCCACGTCGATGTGCGCGCGGAACGCCTGCTCCTGGGTCGCGTGGCCCTCGGGCTCACGGGTCCGGAAGTGGTCCAGGCCCGTCTCGCCGATCCCACGGACCGCGGCCGAGCCAGCGGCGAGCCGCTCCACCTCGGCGATGGCGGCGTCCAGCTCCCCGCGAGCGGCCAGTCGTGGTGCCTCGTTCGGGTGGATCCCGATCGCCGCGACGATCCCGTCGTGCGCCTCGGCCATCGCCACGGCGGCCGCGACGTCACGGATCGAGCAGCCCACCTGCACGATCCCGGTGACGTTCACCGCCGCGGCGAGGTCCAGTGCCTGCTCCGGCGAGAGGGCGTCCTCCTCGCCGCCGCGCATGTCGATGTGGCAGTGCGCGTCGACGACCGGCCGGGGCAGCGGCTCGGGGGCGGCGGGGCGCTCGTGGATGGCCCGACGCTCAGGCACCGGCCGGGGCCTCCTCGGGCAGCCGCGGGAACAGGGCCGCGCCCTTGGTCACGGTGACTCCCGGCGGCAGCTGCCCCCAGGCGCTCACGTCGGCCAGCCGCTGCTCCCCGATCGGCCCGAGCCCCTCCTGCGCGCCGATCGCCGACCACATGCGGCCCATGGCCCGAGGCATCACCGCGTTGTGCAGCACGGCGATCGCCCGCAGTGCCTCGCACGTCGTGTAGAGCACCGTGGCCAGGCGCTCGCGCGCCACCGGGTCGTCACCGCGCTTCGCCAGCGCCCACGGCTCCTGCTCGGTGACGTACAGGTTCACCGCGTCGATGAACCGCTTGACCGCGCCGATGCCCTCGACGAAGTCCAGCCGCTGGTAGCCGGCGTCCGCGTCCTGCACCGCGGCGAGCAGCTCGTCGGCCAGCGCGAGGTCGGCGTTCGCGTAGGCGCCGGGTGCCGGCAGCACGCCGCCGCAGTACTTGCCCACCATGGCCGTCGCCCGGGAGGCGAGGTTGCCCAGGCCGTTCGCGAGCTCGGCGGTGTACCGCGCGGTCATGTCCTCCCATGAGAACGAGCCGTCCTGGCCGAACTGGATCGCCCGGAGGAAGTAGTAGCGGAAGGCGTCGACGCCGAAGTGGTCGATCACCTGGTCCGGCGAGATGCCGGTGAGCTTGCTCTTGCTCATCTTCTCCCCGCCCACGAGCAGCCACCCGTGCGCGAACACCTGCCCCGGCAGCGGCAGGCCCGCGGCCATGAGCATCGCCGGCCAGATGACCGCGTGGAACCGCAGGATGTCCTTGCCGACCAGGTGGATGTCGGCCGGCCAGGTGCCGGCGAACTTCGAGCCGCCGGGCAGCTCCGGCGAGTCGCCGAGGCCCACGGCGGTCGCGTAGTTCAGCAGGGCGTCGAACCAGACGTAGACCACCTGGCTGGGGTCCCACGGCACCGGGATGCCCCAGTCGAAGCTCGACCGCGAGATGGACAGGTCCTGCAGCCCGCTGCGGATGAACGCGACGACCTCGTTGTGGGCGCTGTGCGGGGCGACCGCCGTGGGGTGGGCCTCGTAGTGGGCCAGCAGGGGCTCGGCGAACGCCGAGAGGCGGAAGAACCAGTTCGTCTCGGCGACCGTCTCGACCGGCCGGGAGTGCACGGGGCACAGCTGCAGCCCCGCGTGCTCGCCCGTGCCCGCGACGAGGTCGCCCGGCAGCTTGAACTCCTCGCACCCCACGCAGTAGGGGCCCTCGTAGTCGCCCGAGTAGATGTGGCCGGCGTCCTTGAGCTGGGTCAGGAAGCGCTGGACGCGCACCTCGTGCCGGCGCTCCGTGGTGCGGATGAAGTCGTCGTTGGCGATGTCCAGGGTGGCCAGGACCGGCTTCCAGTGCTCGGCGACGAGCCGGTCGGCCCACGCCTGCGGGCTGACCCCGGCGGCCTGCGCGGTGCGCAGCACCTTCTCGCCGTGCTCGTCGGTGCCGGTGAGGAACCAGACACGCTCGCCGCGCTGGCGGTGCCACCGGCAGATCGTGTCCGCGGCGACGGTGGTGTAGGCGTGCCCGATGTGCGGCGCGTCGTTGACGTAGTAGATGGGCGTCGTGACGTAGAACGCCGTGCCGGTCGGGGTCATGGACGCCGATTCTAGTTGGGTCGGCTCCGGCGCCAGGCTCGCGAACGCCGGCCCGACGGCCCCTGGGATGGGCGGGGTCGACCCCCCGCGCGGGCACGATGGGCCGCCGTGCCGGGCCACGACCGCCCGGGGGCTCGGGCACGATGGGCGCATGAGCGATGCACCGCGGGGGACCCTCGTGCTGGCCGGGACCCCGTTGGGCAATCCCGCCGACGCGTCGCCGCGGCTGGCCGGGCTGCTCGCCTCCGCCGACCTCGTCGTGGCCGAGGACACCCGGCGCCTGCGCCGCCTGCTCGCCGACCTCGGGGTCGAGCGCACCGGACCGGTCCTGGCGTACTACGAGGACGTCGAACGGGCCCGGCTGCCGCGGCTGCTCGAGGTGCTCGCCACCGGGGGCACGGTCGCGCTCGTGACCGACGCCGGGATGCCCTCGGTGAGCGATCCCGGCTACCGGGCCGCCCGGGCCGCGCTCGACGCCGGGCACCGGGTGACCGCGCTCCCGGGGCCGTCGGCGGTGACCACCGCGCTCGCCGTCTCGGGCCTGCCGTGCGACCGGTTCTGCTTCGAGGGGTTCCTGCCCCGGCGGGCCGCCGAGCGACGGGCCCGGCTGGGCGAGGTCGCCGACGAGCCGCGGACGCTGGTCTGGTTCGAGGCGCCGCACCGCCTGGCCGCCTCGCTGGCCGACCTGGCCGAGGCCCTGGGCGCGGACCGCCCGGCAGCCGTCTGCCGCGAGCTGTCCAAGACCTACGAGGAGGTGCGTCGCGACGGCCTGGCCCGGCTGGCGGCGTGGGCGGCGGCGGACGAGGTGCGCGGCGAGATCACGATCGTGGTGGCGGGCGCCCCGGCAGGTGGTCCCGCGGATGCCGTCGACGCCGCCGGGCTGGCCGCCCGCGTGGCCGGTCTCGAGGCGCAGGGCGTGCCACGCAAGGAGGCGATCGCCCTGGTCGCTCGCGCGACGGGCACGCCGAAGCGGTCCGTCTTCGACGCCGTCGTGGCCGCCAAGGAGCGGTCGGGGTAGCGCCCGCACGTGCTCCGCGTTCACGCC
>JALOLH010000138.1 GCA_025456065.1 Candidatus Nanopelagicales bacterium
GCTGGCCACCGGGGGGACGCTCATCATGGCGATCGACCTGGTGCTGTCCCGGGGCGCGAGGGACGTCACGGCGATCTGCATCCTGGCCGCTCCCGAGGGTATCGAGGCGGTGGATGCCGCCGTCGCCGACCGGATCCCGACCATCACGCTGGTCACCGCCGCGATCGACGAGCGGCTCAACGACCACGGGTACATCGTCCCCGGCCTCGGGGACGCCGGCGACCGGCTGTACGGCGTGGTCTGAGCGGGACACCACCGCGCGGGCGGGCATGCGTCCGGGCAGGGCGCACCCCCCCGGGCAGGCGTCATCGGGCGGGGCTCGGGGCGGGGCTACGGTGCGTCGTCGGACGCGTCGGTCACGAGCTCGCCGACCTGGCCGTACACCCACGGCTCGTTGTCCGGGTCGTGGCCGACGGGGACGCCCACCACGATCGGCCCGCTGCTCCATGAAGCTCTCCGCATGCTGGTCGCGCTCGCCCACGGCTGCGCTGAAGGACCCGAGCGCGAAGGCCTGCACGCCCATCAGCCCGCCGGACAGCTGCAGCTGGGTGACCATCCGGTCCAGGCGGTAGACGGGCTCCCCGACGTCCTCGAGGACCATGATCGCGTCGTGCGAGCGCAGTGCGTGCGGCGTTCCGGCCAGGGCGGCGAGCATCGCCAGGTTGCCGCCCACGAACGGCCCCCGCACCGAGCGGCGCGGCCCGGCCACGTGGTCGACGTGGGCGCGGAACCCGCTGCCCTCCTGCAGCATCGCACGCACCCGCTCGAGGACCGGGGGTGACGCGAGGTCGCCCAGGGCGGTGATGACCGGCGCGTGGATCCCCATCAGCCCGTGCGCGACGGGATGCGCGAGGTCGTCGGTCAGGCTGTGCTCCCGGTAGAGCGCGGCCAGGAAGGCGGTGGCGTCCGAGAAGCCCAGCAGGGGCCGGTTGGGGACGGCGGCCGGGTCGCGGGTGAGCCGGATCAGGTCCTCGAGCAGGTGCATCGCACCGAAGCCGCCGCGGGCGAACCAGATGGCCTCGACCTCGGGATCGGTCATCGCCCAGCGCAGGTCGTCGAGGCGCTGGGCGGTCGTGCCCGCGGTGTGCCCGGCGACGGCCAGCACGTGCGTGCCGACCTTCGGGACGTAGCCCCATTCGTGCAGGATGTCCAGCCCGCGCCCGAGGCGCGCGGGCTGGACCGGGCCCGACGGCGCGATCACGGCGATCCGGGAGCCCGGCGCGAGCAACGGGCCGGGCAGGTCGGGCTGGCTCAGCAGCATCTGGCTGGGTCCTCCCCCGCGGTGGGTCCGAGCTGACGGTCCCACGGTACGCCAGATGCGCCGCCGAGCCCCGCCGGGGACCTCACGCGCCGGGCCGGGCGCGCCCCGGCACCCATGGCGAAGGGGCAGCCAGGTCGGCTGCCCCTTCGGCGCGGCGGAGGATACGGGATTTGAACCCGTGAGGGTGTTACCCCAACACGATTTCCAATCGTGCGCACTAGGCCACTATGCGAATCCTCCGCCGACGATTCTACGGTGCGCCATGGGGTTCTCCGAATCCGCGCGGGCCCGACCCCCGGCCAGCCGCCCGGAGCGTGGCGCAGGACGCTCCCCAGGCGGGCTCAGCCACCCCGACGGGGGCGTAGAATGGTTGCCGACCCCCCGCGTGGCGTCACCCTGTGAACCTCCCCAGGGCCGGAAGGCAGCAAGGATAAACGGGCTCTGATGGGTGCGCGGGGGGTCACTCGCGTCCGACCGGGCCCGCGATCCTCACCCCTGCTCGATCACCTGGGTGGTGTGTCCCGGCAGGACCCCGCCGGTCTGCTCGAGCAGCTCGCGCGCGGCCATCCGGCCTGCCTCGACCACGAGGTCCATCTGGTGCCACTCGAGGGTGCCCACGCCCAGCGGGGGTGGGGTGACCACCGTGGCGCCGCTCGCGCGAGCCGCCTGGACGGCACCCCCACTGCCGATCATCATGACCCGGAGCAGGGTGTCGCCCATCGCCGGCATCCGCGGGGGTCCGGTGCGCGCCTTCCCGCCCCCACCGCCGCCCATCGCGATGTTCACGGCCACGATCGGCCCCTCGTCGCGCTCGGTCAGCAGGCGCACCGGGAGGTTGTCCAGGACGCCGCCGTCGACCAGCAGCCGGTCCCCGTACCGCATCGGCGGGAACACGACCGGGATCGAGACCGACGCACTGATCGCCTCGGCGAGGTCCCCGCTGCGGTGCTCCAGGGGCGCTCGTCCCAGCAGGTCCACGCTCATGCACCGGAACAGCCGGGGCAACGCCTGGATCTCCCTGCCCCCCAGTCGGTGACGGAGCATGCTGCGGGTGCGCCGGCCCTTGATCAGGGACACGCTCGGGAACGTGTAGTCGCCGATCGGGTTGCCCCGGACGAAGTCGTCGTAGCAGACCTCGTGGAGGGTCGCGGCGTCCATCCCCGTGGCGAAGGCGCCGGCCACGATGGAGCCGATGCTGCTCCCGGCCACGCGGTCCACGTGGATCCCCGCGGCAGCGAACTCCTGCAGGACGCCGATGTGGGCGAACCCACGAGCCCCACCACCGGCCATCACCATGCCCACCGACCAGCC
>JALOLH010000040.1 GCA_025456065.1 Candidatus Nanopelagicales bacterium
CTCGCCTGACCGCCCGGCCCGCAGCGACGCCCGAGGCCCCCGCCAGGGCGACGGGGGCCTCGCAGCGTTCGGCAGCTCGGGCCGGGTGGAGCGGCTAGTGCGGCTGCTGGCCGGCGATCTCCTTGGCGGCCTGCGACCCGGCCTCCACCGCGTCGCCGAGCTCGTGCTCGATGTGGTGCTGGGCCGCAGCCAGCTCCTCCTCGGTGGGCAGGGGCACGTTGTCCTTGTAGAAGAAGCCGGAGACCTTCGCCCGCCGCCTGCCCTTCTTGCCATCCGGGTTGGCGACCCCATGCTCGTCGACCGCCTCGGGCAGGGCCAGCGGCTCCACGTCGGCCTTCGCCATGATCTTCGCGCGGGTCTCCTCGTCGACCGGCTCGTGGATCTCGATGAACTCCCCCGAGGGCAGCCGCAGGATCCGTCCGGTCTCCCGGCCGTGCAGCAGCAGGTCGCGGTCGCGGCGCTGCAGGGACAGCGCGATCCGCTTGGTCACGATGAACGTGATGATCGGCACCACGAACAGCGACACCTGCAGGATGCGGATCATGGTGTTGATGCTCAGGTCGAAGTTGTAGGCGATGACGTCGTTGCCGCCCCCGATCATGAGCACGATGTAGAACGCGACCGTCGCGGCGCCGATCGCGGTGCGCACCGGCACGTTGCGGGGACGGTCGAGCAGGTGGTGCTCGCGGTCGTCGCGGGTCGCCAGGCGTTCGATCCAGGGGTAGATCGCCAACAGCGTGAGCAGCGCGGGCGCGAGGATCATCGCCGGGAAGAGCACGTTGATGCTCAGCGTCACCCCGAACGCCGCGATCTCCCAGTTGGGCATCAGGCGCAGGGCGCCGTCGAGGAAGCCGACGTACCAGTCGGGCTGCGAGCCCGCCGTGACCTGGTCGGGCATGTACGGCCCGTAGGCCCAGACCGGGTTGATCTGGACCAGGCCGGACAGCGCCGTGATCATGCCGAAGACGACGAAGAAGAAGCCGCCGGCCTTCGCCATGTAGATCGGCATGAACGGGTAGCCGACCACGTTCTCGTTGGTCCGGCCCGGCCCCGGGAACTGCGTGTGCTTCTGGTACCAGACCATGAGCAGGTGCGCGGTCACCAGCGCCAGGATCAGGCCCGGCACGAGCAGGATGTGGACGCTGTAGAGCCGCGGCAGGAACGCCGTTCCCGGGAACTCGCCGTCGAAGAGCAGGAAGGACATCCACGTGCCGATCACCGGGGTCGCCTGGATGATGCCCTGGGTGATCCGCACGCCGGTGCCGGACAGCAGGTCGTCGGGCAGCGAGTAGCCGGAGAAGCCCGCGGCGATCGCCAGCAGGAACAGCACCACGCCGATGACCCAGTTCATCTCACGCGGCTTGCGGAACGCGCCGGTGAAGAACACGCGCAGCAGGTGCAGCGCGATGGCGGCCACGAAGAACAGCGCCGCCATGTGGTGGATCTGCCGGATGAGCAGGCCGCCGCGCACGTCGAAGGAGATGTGCAGCGTCGAGGCGAACGACTCGCTCATCTTGACGCCCTTGAGCGGGGCGTAGGAGCCGTCGTAGACGATCTCGGTCATCGACGGGTTGAACCACAGGGTCAGGTAGACGCCGGTGAGCAGGATGATGATGAACGAGTACAGCGCGATCTCGCCCAGCATGAACGACCAGTGGTCGGGGAAGACCTTGTTGATCTGCCGGCGCAGCCACGGGGCGTTGCCGAGGCGATCCTCCAGCCAGCCCGCGCCCTTGCCCCCCGCGTTCATCACGGCACTCATCCGCGCTCCCAGAAGCTAGGTCCGACGGGCTCCTGGAAGTCGCTCTGGGCGACGATGAAGCCCTCTTCGTCCACGGTGATCGGCAGCTGGGGCATCCGGCGTGCGGCCGGCCCGAACACCACGTTGCCCGAGTCCGCCAGGTCGAACGTCGACTGGTGACACGGACACAACAGATGGTGCGTCCGCTGCTCGTACAGCGCAATCGGACACCCCACGTGCGTGCAGATCTTGGAGAAGGCGAGGATCCCCTGGTAGCTCCAGCCCTCGCCCTGCTCGCTGACGATCTCGTCCGGGCGCATGCGCACCAGGAGGATCGCGGCCTTGGCCCGGGCGTTGAGGTTGCCGTCCTCCTCCTCGACGTCGTGGAGGTTCGCCGGATTGGCCGACACGAGGCCCCCCAGCGGGACGTCCTCGGGCCGGATGGGCCGCTCGGCGACATCGGAGACCACCCGGATGCCCTCGCCCCAGATCGTCACCGAGAGCTGCTCAGCCGGGCTCGGGGCGCCCTCCGGCGCCGTGTAGAGGTCGCGCAGGATGATCACGAGCGGCAGCGGCATGAGCGCCAGGGCGCCGAGCAGCGAGCGGCGGATGATCGGGCGCTGGGCGAAGCCGGAGTCGGCCAGGCCACGCTCGAAGGCGGCCACGGCCTCGGCCCGCTCCTCGTCGCTGGAGCGCAGCTCGTGGCGCTGCGCGACCACCTCGCCACCCGGCATCAGCTTGCGCGCCCAGTGGATGACGCCCAGGCCGATGCACAGGATCGCCAGGCCGAACGACAGGCCGAGGGCGAGGTTGAGCGCGCCGACCCCGCCGGCCAGCGGCAGCGCGACCCCGGCATCCACCGGGATCAGGACGTAGGCGGCCAGCGCGGCGATGGTGAACACCGCCGAGAGGGTGAACAGGATGACGACCTGCCGCTCGGCGCGTCGGGCAGCCCGCGGATCCACGTCGGTGCGCCGCGGGTGGTGCACGTGCTCCGTCGCCGTGAAGTCCGGCTCCTCCGGCGCCTCCTGGCTGGACCTGACGATCTCGCTCATCGGACCTTCGCTCCGATCCAGATGGCCGCGGCGGCCATGAGGCCGAGGCCGAGGGTGAACAGGAAGGCGCCCTCGGCCACCGGCCCGAACGAGCCGAGCGACAGCCCGCCCGGCTGGGTCTGCGCCTGCAGGTGCTCCACGTACTTGAGGATGTCCTGCTTGTCCTCCTCGTTGAGGGTCCCGTCGCCGAACACCGGCATGTTCTGCGGGCCGGTGAGCATGGCCTCCCACACCTGCTGCGGGGTGGAGTCCATCAGGGTCGGGGCGTACTTGCCCTCGGTGAGGGCGGCACCGCGGCCGGCGAAGTTGTGGCACTGCGCGCAGTTGGTGCGGAACAGCTCACCGCCCCGCGCGAGGTCGGCGTTCGTGGTGTCCAGCTGCTCCGCCGTCGGGCTGGCCGGGCCGGGGCCGAGGCTCGCGACGTACGCGGCCAGGGCAGCGGTCTGCTCGGCGTCGTACACCGGGTCCTTGCGCTCGACCTGCACCGACGGCTGCGCCATCGGCATGCGGCCGGTGGAGACCTGGAAGTGCGTGCTGGCGGCACCGGCGCCGATCAGGCTCGGGGCCACGCTGGTGCCCTCCCCGGCC
Source organism: Candidatus Nanopelagicales bacterium (assembly GCA_025456065.1). Classification (GTDB taxonomy): domain Bacteria; phylum Actinomycetota; class Actinomycetes; order S36-B12; family CAIYMF01; genus Prado023. The sequence goes on from JALOLH010000040.1 coordinate 3,385, forward strand.
AGCCCGTGGCACGAGGAGCATCCCTCGAGGTAGAGGGTCCGGCCCTGCTCGACCTGCGTCTGGCTGGACGGGGCACCGGCGGCACGGGCCTCGGTGCTGGTCTGCACCAGCGCGTAGATCGTGCCGACGACCGCGAGGGCGCCGAGCAGCAGCAGCAGGAGCGCTGCCGGGTGCCTGCGGGCAACAGGACTGTTCACGGGACTCCCTCTACTCGTGGGTGGTCGGGTATGGGGGCAGCATCCGTCGTGGGGTCACTGCAGGACGTAGATCATGAAGAACAGCGCGATCCAGACCACGTCGACGAAGTGCCAGTAGTAGCTGGTCACGATCGCCGCCGTGGCCTGCTCGTTGCCGTACCGCCGTGAGGCGTACGACCGCGCGATGACGAACAGGAACGCCACGAGGCCGGCGGTCACGTGCAGGCCGTGGAACCCGGTCGTGAGGTAGAAGGCCGAGCCGTACGGCGAGGAGGACAGGGTGAGCCCCTCGGCCTGGATCAGGTGGGCGTACTCGTAGACCTGGCCGCCGATGAAGATGGCGCCGAGGACGAAGGTGAGGATGTACCAGCGCTGCATCCCCCGCAGGTCCCCACGCTCGGCGGCGATGACGCCGAGCTGGCAGGTCACCGACGAGGACACCAGGATCAGCGTGTTCACCGTGGAGAACGGGACGTTGAGGAACTGCGTCTCCTCGGCCCACACCTCGGGGTTCGTCGCCCGCAGCGTGAAGTACATGGCGAACAGGCCGGCGAAGAACATCAGCTCGCTGGAGAGCCAGATGATCGTGCCGACCGCGGTCTTGTTCGGATGCACCGGGTGCGCGCCCGGATGCGCCTGGGTCACAACGGTTGTCGAGGCCACGGGCCGCAGTGTGTCAGATGCCCCCCCGGACTTCCCACCCGGACCCCGGAACACGCCCGGTGTGTCCGATCCCGTCGCCCTTCCGGCGCCCGACCACCCAGTACGATCGCCTGCGTCGCGGCGCCTCGTCGCCGCCGAGCCGCCGAGCGTCAGGAGTGCGTCATGGCCACCGCCCAGGCCCCCAGGCCGCTGCAGGTCCTGGTCTACAGCGACGACCGCACGGTGCGCGGCGCGGTCGCCACGGCCCTCGGGACCAGGCCGGACCCGGACCTGCCCGAGCTTCGGCTCGTCGAGGTGGCGACCGCGCCGGTCCTGCTGCGCACGGTCGACGCCGGCGGGCTCGCCCTGCTCATCCTCGACGGCGAGGCCACGCCAGCGGGCGGCCTGGGCCTGGCCCGCCAGCTCAAGGACGAGATCTTCCGCTGCCCGCCGATCCTGGTGCTGACCGGTCGCCCCCAGGACGCCTGGCTGGCCACCTGGTCACGCGCCGACGCCGTCGTCGGGCACCCGATCGACCCCGGCCAGCTGGTCGACACCGTCGCGGCGCTGCTGCGCCGGCGCGTGCCCGCGGTGCAGCAGACGTGAGCACCGCCCCGGTCAGCGACTGGGTGGACGTCCTCGAGGCGCTGCTCGCCGGGCAGCCGCTCGACGCCCCGACCACCCAGTGGGTCATGGCCGAGATGCTCACCGGCGGGGCGCCGCCGGCGAACACCGCGGCGTTCCTCGTCGCGCTGCGGGCCAAGGGCGAGACGCCGGCCGAGGTGGCCGGCCTGGTCGCCGGCATGATGGCGGCGAGCGTCCCGCTGGAGGTGCCCGGCCCCGTGGTGGACACGTGCGGGACCGGCGGGGACCGCGCGCACACCGTGAACATCTCCACGATGGCCGCGGTGGTGGCCGCGGCGGCCGGCGCTCGGGTGGCCAAGCACGGCAACCGCGCCGCGTCCTCGCAGAGCGGCTCCGCCGACATGCTGGAGGCCCTCGGGATCGTGATCGACCTGCCGGCGGCCGCCGCCGCCGAGGCGGGCGACCGCCTGGGCATCACGTTCTGCTTCGCGCCGGTGTTCCACCCGGCCATGCGCCACATCGGCCCGATCCGCCGGGAGCTGGGCATCCGCACGGTCTTCAACGTGCTCGGCCCGCTGGCCAACCCCGCCCACCCGCAGGCGCAGGTGCTCGGCGTGCCCAACGAGGGGATCGGCACCCTCATGGCCGGCGTGCTCGCCGAGCGCGGCACCCGGGCCCTCGTCGTGCACGGCGGCGACGGCCTGGACGAGCTGACCGTCTACGCGCCCTCCCGGGTGTGGGACCTCACCACGGACAGCCCCCGTGCGGTCGTCCTCGACCCGGCGCAGCTCGGGATCCCGGTCCCGCCGCCGGATGCCCTGCGCGGGGGCGCCGCCGAGCGCAACGCCGCGATCTTCCGCCACCTGCTGGACGCGCCCGGCGATCCGGCCGTGGCCGGGCTGGCCGACGCGGTGTGCCTGAACGCGGCTGCCGCGCTCGTGGCCTTCGCCGCGGCGGGCGGGGAGCTGCCGGTGGTCCTGCCCCCGCCGCAGGCCGACCTGCTCGAGCGCATGGCGGCCGCGCTGCCGGTCGCGCGGGAGGCCCTGACGAGTGGGGCGGCCAAGGAGCTGCTCGACCGCTGGATCGAGGTCAGCCAGGACCTGCGCGACCGCTGAGGGCCGTCCGGTCGGCGCGGTTCGCAGGTGGGCCGGCGTTCGGTCGGGGGCCCGTTCGCACGTTCCCGGCCACTGCGGTGACGGGCCGCACGGTGCCGGTCACATGTGTCCGGCACCGTGCGGTGGGTCCGCGGACTGGCCGGGAACGTGCGCGTGCCGGCCCGGGTGGGACCCGGGCCGGCACGCGGTCGGACTCAGAACTGGCGGTTGGGGCCGTGGTAGTACTCGAAGACCCAGTAGGCCGAGGTCATGATCACGAGCACGGCGCCCGCCGCGACGATCCAGGCCGCCAGCGCGAGGCCCGCGAACGTGATGGCCGAGGCCACGCCGACCATGAGCGGGGCCCACGAGTGCGGGCTGAAGTGCCCGTAGTCGGGGTCCGCCTCCCAGATCTCGCCGTTCGGCCGGTCGTCGGGCTGGTCGGGCAGGCGGTTGGCGGTGACGAGCAGGTAGAACCCGACCATGCCCGAGAGGCCGGCGGTGAGCACGAGCGCCGTGGTGCCGGCCTCGTCGTGGCTCATGAACCAGTAGACGGCGGCGACGAGCAGGTAGAACGCCGCACCGCCGAGGAACAGCTTGGCCGCGAGCTTCACTCCAGCTCCCCCTTCGTCTTCGTCGCGGCGCGCAGGCCCTCGGCGCCGTGCTGCTCCAGGGCCGCCAGGTAGCCCTCGGCATCCCAGTCCGCCAGCTCCGGGTGGTGCAGGTCGAAGGCCGGACGCTCGGAGCGGATCCGCGGCAGCGAGACGAAGTTGTGCCGCGGCGGCGGGCTGGCCGTCGCCCACTCCAGCGAGGCGCCGTAGCCCCACGGGTCGTCCACCCCGACCATCGGGGCCCGCCTGGCCGTCACGTAGACGTTCCAGAGGAAGAACAGGGTCGAGACGCCGAGCACGAGCGCGAACGCCGAGGAGACCTGGTTCTCCAGGGTGAACCCGTCACCGGGGAGGTAGTCGCCGTAGCGGCGGGGCATGCCCTCGACGCCGAGCCAGTGCTGCACGAGGAACGTCCCGTTGAACCCGATGAACGTCAGGGCGAAGTGCCACACGCCCAGCTTCTCGTTCAGCATCTTCCCGGTGAGCTTGGGCCACCAGAAGTAGAAGCCCGCGAACATCGCGAACACCACGGTGCCGAACACGGTGTAGTGGAAGTGGGCCACCACGAAGTACGAGTCCGAGACGTGGAAGTCCAGCGGCGGCGAGGCGAGGATGATGCCGGTCAGGCCGCCGAAGAGGAACGTGAGCAGGAAGCCCAGGGCCCACAGCATCGGTGTCTCGAAGCTGATCGAGCCGCCCCACATGGTGCCGATCCAGTTGAAGAACTTCACGCCGGTGGGGACCGCGATGAGCATCGTCATCAGGGAGAAGAACGGCAGGTTGATCGCCCCGGTGACGTACATGTGGTGGGCCCAGACGGCCATGGACAGCGCCGCGATGGCGATCGTCGCGAAGACCAGGCCCTTGTAGCCGAAGATCGGCTTGCGGCTGAAGACCGGCAGCACCTCGGAGATGACGCCGAAGAACGGCAGGGCCAGGACGTACACCTCGGGGTGGCCGAAGAACCAGAACAGGTGCTGGAAGAGGATCGCGCCGCCGTTCTCCGGCTCGAAGACCACCGAGCCGAACTTGCGGTCGATCTCCAGCACGACCAGCGTCGCGGCCAGCACCGGGAACACCATGATCACGAGCACGCTGGTGAGCAGCACGTTCCAGGTGAAGATGGACATCCGGAACATCGTCATGCCCGGGGCGCGCATCGTGAGGATGGTGGTGATGAAGTTCACCGCGCCCAGGATCGTGCCCACGCCGCCGAGGGCGAAGCCGAGGATCCACAGGTCCGAGCCGAGGTTCGGGCTGAACTCCTGCGTCGACAGCGGCGTGTAGAGGAACCAGCCGAACGAGGCCGCGCCGCCCGGGGTCAGGAAGCTGCTCATCACGATGATGCCGCCGAACAGGTACATGTAGTACCCGAGCATGTTCAGCCTCGGGAACGCCACGTCCGGGGCGCCGATCTGCAGCGGCATCACGAAGTTCGCGAACCCGACGAACAGGGCGGTCGCGAACAGCAGCAGCATGATCGAGCCGTGCATGGTGAACAGCTGGTTGTACTGCTCGAGGGTGAGCATCTGCAGGCCCGGGGTGGCCAGCTCAGCCCGGATGGCCAGGGCCATCACGCCGCCGATGAGGAAGAAGGCGAACGAGGTGGTCATGTAGAGCTTGCCGATGACCTTGTGGTCGGTCGTGGTGATGACCGACACGATCTTCTGCCCCAGGGTGGTCTCCCGCCGCGGCGGGGGCGCCGCGATCGGCGCGACGGGGGGCTCGTTGAGCAGGGTCACAGCTCTCCCTCCGGGTACCGGTCGATCTCCCAATATCGCTCGCCGTCACGGCTGATGCGGTCGGTCGTGATCTCGCCGACCTGGCCCTTCTCCCGCAGCTCGGCCATGTGCCGGTCGTACTCCGCGCGCTCCACGACCTTGACGCGGAACAGCATGCGCGCGTGGTCCACGCCGCACAGCTCCGCGCAGCGCCCGGCGTACTCCCCGACCTTGTTCGGGGTGACCTCGAACTTGTTGAGGCGGTCGGGGAAGACGTCCATCTTCATGAGGAACGCCGGGATCCAGAAGGAGTGGATGACGTCCGGGCTCTCCAGCTCGAACACCACGGACTCGTTCACCGGCAGGTACAGCGTGGGGATGTCCTCGACCTCGGCCGTGCCGACGTCGTAGACCCCGTCCTCGGTGTAGTTGAAGGCCCAGCTCCAGCGGAAGCCGACGACCGAGACGGTGTTGTCCGGCGTGGCCGAGACCCGCGTGAGGTCGTGCTGGTCGCGGGCGGTGAAGTAGAACATGCCCAGGATCATGACCAGCGGCACGACGGTGTACATCAGCTCGAGCGGGATGTTGTAGCGCAGCTGCTTGGGCGCCGGCGCGTCCGGGCTCTTGCGGCGGTACCGGAAGGCCGCGTAGAGGATCAGGCCTGCGGTGAGCACGCCGACGAACGTCGCCGCGACCCATGCGCCGTACCACAGGTGGGCGATGACGGGCGCCTGCTCCGTGGCCGGGTCGGGGTGGTTGAAGGACAGGGCCTCCTGGACGTCCTGCTGGCTGCAACCGGAGGCGAGCAGCAGGACGGCCGAAGCGCCGGCGGCCGCGCCCCAGCGACGCCACCGTGCCGATCGGCTCGTGCGGACTGTTGCCACGGGTGGTGATCCCCTCGATGGTCGGAAACGGTGCGCTGACCGCGCACGCTCGGTGCGGGCGGGTCCCTCGGACGGGGCCGAGAGTAGCGCAGCCGTGGGCGGAACTGCCACGGGGGTCGGGATACCGTGGTGGGCATGTCGCGCTCCTTCGACGCGGCCTCCGGGATGGCCCTGACGCCCGCAGCCCGGCGAGCCCTGGCCGCGGCGCTCGACCGCGGCTGGGCCGATCCGACCCGGCTGCACCGGGACGGCCGCGTGGCCCGCCAGCTGCTCGACGCCGCCCGCGCGTCGGTGGCGGAGCGGCTGGGCGCCCTGCCGCAGGAGGTGACCTTCACCGGCTCGGGCACCGAGGCGCTGCACCTGGCCGTGCTCGGGCTCGGCCGCGGGCGGGCGGCCGTGGGGACGGGAGTGGTGGCCAGCGCCGTGGAGCACTCCGCCGTGCTGCGGGCCGCCGACTGGGTGGCCGGGGGTGAGCCGGTGCTCGTGCCCGTCGACACTCAGGCTCGACTCGAGGTCGAGGGTTTCGCAGCGGCGGTCGCCGCCCCCGGCGTCGCGGTGGCGTGCGTGCAGCAGGCCAACCACGAGGTGGGCACGCTGCAGCCGCTGGCCGAGGCGCACGCCGCGGCCCGCGCGGCCGGCGTGCCCCTCGTGGTGGACGCCTGCGCCGCGCTCGGGCATGTCGCGGCGCCCAGCGCCTGGGACGTCCTGGCCGGCAGCGCGCACAAGTGGGGCGGCCCCGCCGGGGTGGGCGTGCTGGCCATCCGCACCGGGGTGCGCTGGCGCAGCCCGGTGCCGACCGACGAGGCCGGCCGCCGCGCCGGGTTCCCCGACGTCCCGGCGATCGTCGCGGCGGCCACGGCGCTGGAGGAGGCGACCGCCGCGCTCGCGGCCTCCGCGGCCCAGCGCTCGGCCCTGGTCGGGCGCCTCCGCGCCGCGCTGCCGCGCCTGGCCGACGACGTCGTCGTGCTGGGGCCCGACGACGGCCGCCTGCCCCACCTGACCTGCTGCACCGTCCTCTACGCCGACGGCGAGGTGCTCGTGACCGAGCTCGACCGGGCCGGGTTCGCCGTGAGCTCGGGCTCGGCCTGCACGGCCGACACCCGGCGACCCAGCCACGTGCTGGCGGCCATGGGGGCGGTCACGCACGGCAACCTGCGCGTGAGCCTGCCGCCCGGGACGACCGAGGCCGACGTGGACGCCTTCCTGGCGGCGCTCCCCCATGCGATCGCGGCCGCTCGCGACGCGGGCGTGCGGGCGGCCGGGCCGTGATCACCATCGTCGAGGCGCTCGGGGTGCTCTGCCCGGTGCCGATCATCCGGCTGGCGCGCGTGGCCGCCACGCTGCCGCCCGGCAGCCTGGTGGCCCTGCTCACCGACGATCCCGCCGCCGAGCACGACGTGCCAGCGTGGTGCCGGCTTCGGGGCCACGCGCTGCTGGCCAGCGAGCCCGTCACGTCGCCCACGTCGCCATGGGCCGGCGGCGCCGCGCCGGGCGCCGCCCCAGGCGGTCCCGGCACGCCCGAGCCGGAGGTGCCGAACCCGTCGCCGGCTCAGCCGGTGCGCCACCTGATCCGGCTCGGCACCGCCCCGGCGGGATCGGAGGCGACCGGGGCCGCGTCGTCGGGCACCCCCCACCCGAGCACGGGCGGCAGCGGCAACGCCTCGGCGAGCAGCCGCAGGTAGGCCCGTCGCGGCACGGCCAGGGCGCCCAGGCTGCCCAGGTGCGGGGTCCGCCACTGCACGTCGATGAGCCGCTCGGGCCGGCCGTCGGCGGCGAGCAGGTCGGCCAGCGCCACGACAGCCACCTTCGAGGCGTCGGTGGCCCGGTGGAACTTCGACTCGGCGGCGAACAGCCCGCCCACCTCGACGCCGAACAGCCCCCCGACCAGCCGGCCTCCGGCGTCCCACACCTCGAGCGAGTGCGCCCAGCCGAGGCCGTGCAGCCCGGCGTACGCCGCGGCGTAGTCCCCCGTGATCCAGCCGTGCGGACGCCCGGGGTCCGCGCAACCGGCCACGACGGCCTCGAAGGCGGTGTCGAGGCTGACGGTGAACCGTCGCAGCGCGCGACGCAGCGACCTGCTCACGTGGAGCTGGTCGGGCCGCAGGATCCCCCGCGGATCGGGCGACCACCAGCCCAGCAGGGCGCCCTCCGGCATCGGGAACAGCCCCCGGCGGTAGCCGGCCAGCAGCGTCCCCGGGTCGAGCGCGGCACCCACGGCGACCAGCTCGACCCCCGTGGGCGCCCCGCGGACGTCCGGCAGCCGCCACGGCGTCGCGGGCGGCTCGACGGGGGGCCGGGCGGGGGGCCTCACGGGCGGGGATCCGGGCGCTGCGGTCAGGCCCGGGTGAGGTGGACGTGCTGGCCGATCTCCTCGGCGGCCTGGTCGCCGTAGGCCTCGCGCACGCGCAGCAGGAAGGCCTGCCGGGCCAGCTCGTACTCCTGGGTGCCCACGCTCTCGATGACGTAGGTGGCCAGCAGGGAGCCGACCTGCGCGCACCGCTGCAGGGGCAGCCCCCAGGCCAGTCCGGCGAGGAACCCGGCGCGGAAGGCGTCCCCCACGCCGGTCGGGTCGGCCTTGTGGGTCTCCTTGGGCGTCGGGACCTGGATCGGCTCCTCGCCCTGGCGCTCGATGCGCACCCCGTTGGGCCCGAGCGTGGTGATCCTCACCCCGACTCGATCGAGGATCTCCTCACCCGTCCACCCCGTCTTGTGCTCGGTGAGGGCCGCCTCGTACTCGTTGGTGAACAGGTAGGCGGCCCCGTCGATGAGCAGGCGGATCTCCTCGCCGTGCATCCGGGCCAGCTGCTGGGAGGGGTCGGCGGCGAACGGGATGCCCCGGTAGCGGCACTCCTCGGTGTGCCGGACCATCGCCTCCGGGTCGTTCGCGCCGATCACGACGAGGTCGATGCCACCGACCCGGTCCACCACGGGGCCCAGCTCGATGTCGCGGGCCTCCTGCATGGCCCCGGCGTAGAAGGTGGCGATCTGGTTGGCATGCTCGTCGGTCGTGCAGACGAAGCGTGCGGTGTGCCGCACCTCGGAGACGTGCACGGACTCGGTGTCCACGCCGTGCCGCTCCAGCCAGGACCGGTAGTCGGCGAAGTCCGGGCCGACGGCGGCGACGAGCACCGGGCTCAGCCCGAGCATCCCCATCCCGAAGGCGATGTTCGCCGCCACACCGCCGCGCCGGACCTCGAGCTCGTCGACGAGGAACGACAACGAGATCTTGTCCAGCTTGTCCAGCACGATCGAGTCCGAGAACCGTCCCGGGAAGGTCATGAGGTGGTCGGTGGCGATGGAGCCGGTGACGACGATGCGCATGACGGGACACCCCCAGGTCGGACGACGGGGGCGACCCTAGCGGGTGGGCGCGACCGTGCCGGGCCCGGCGGCGGGCCCGGCCATGGGATCAGTGGAAGGAGTCACCGCACGCGCACGAGCCGGTCGCGTTCGGGTTGTCGATGGTGAAGCCCTGCTTCTCGATGCTGTCGACGAAGTCGATGGTGGCGCCCGTGAGGTAGGGCGCGCTCATGCGGTCGACGACGACGCCGACCCCGTCGAAGTCCTTCACCACGTCGCCGTCGAGGGAGCGCTCGTCGAAGAACAGCTGGTAGCGCAGGCCGGAGCACCCGCCCGGCTGCACCGCCACGCGCAGGGCCAGGTCGTCGCGGCCCTCGGCGTCCAGCAGGGCGCGCACCTTGGCGGCGGCGGTGTCGGTGAGGATGATGCCGTCGGTCGCGGCGCTCGTGGTCTCGGCGGTCATCGCTGGTGCCCTCCTGTGGCGGTGCTCGGGGATGTCCGGTGCTGCGGGTGGCCGGGCGTCTCGGCAGTGGGAACGCCCTGACCGGTGCAGGCATTCCCGCTGGCCACCATCGTCACACGATCCACCGGGAACGACCAATCGCGACAGGCGCAGGATGGCCCCATGGCCGCCATCCCGGAGCCCGCCCCGCTGCTGCTGGGCCCGTCCATCGACGCCTACGTGACCGCCGACGTGCCCGTGTGCTCCCCCGCCGCGACGGCTGGCACCGTCCGTGCACTGCTCACCAGCAGGCTGTGGGCCTCGGTCGCCGACGTCGCCGTGTGCCGGGAGCCGGAGGGGGACGGGGCCCGCCGGCTCGTGGGCCTGGTCCCGGTCACGCGCGTGCTGGCCGCGCCCGCGGAGACCCCGGCCGAGTCCCTCATGGACCCGGATCCCCCGGTCGTGGCCCCGGGCGTGGACCAGGAGCAGGCCGCGTGGAAGGCGGTCCGGCACGGGGAGACCAGCCTGGCCGTCGTCGGGGCCGACGGGCGGTTCCACGGCCTGGTGCCGCCCACCCGGTTCCTGGGCGTGCTGCTGCGGGAGCACGACGAGGACCTGGCCCGCCTCGGGGGCTACCTGAGCTCGAGCGAGCAGGCGCGCCACGCCTCGGAGGAGCCGCTGCGCCGGCGCCTGTGGCACCGGCTGCCCTGGCTCGTGCTCGGGCTGGTCGGCTCGGCGCTGGCGGCGTGGGTGGTCGGTGGCTTCGAGGAGCAGCTGGCCGCGGACGTGCGCCTCGCGTTCTTCGTGCCCGGCGTGGTCTACATGGCCGACGCCGTGGGCACGCAGACCGAGGCCCTGGTGATCCGCGGGCTGTCGGTCGGCGTCCCGATCCGGCGCATCTTCGTCAAGGAGGCGCTCACCGGCCTGGCCGTGGGCCTGGTGCTCGGGGTGGTCACCTACGTCGCCGTCGCGGTGGCGCTGGGGTCGGCACAGCTCGCCCTCGCCGTGGCGCTGGCCCTGCTGGCGGCGTGCTCGGTGGCCTCGGTGGTCGCCATGGCGCTGCCCTGGGCGATCGCCCGTGCCGGCCGCGACCCGGCGTTCGGCAGCGGACCGCTGGCCACGGTCGTGCAGGACCTGCTCAGCCTGGTCCTCTACTTCGCGCTGGCCACGGCGATCGTGGCCTGACGGCTCACCGGCGGGCCCAGGTGCTGGCGGCCCGGGCTGCGGCGCGCACGAGACCCTCGGCGGGCGACTCCCCGGGCTCGGCCGCCGCCGGGAACGCGGCGGCCACGCCCGCGGTGATCCACTCGCGGCGGGTCACGTCGACCCGCCCGGCCAGGACCAGCGTCGGGATCGCGTGCGCCGTGGCGGCCGCGGCGACCCCGGCCACCGCCTTGCCACGAAGGGACTGCCAGTCGAACGCGCCCTCCCCGGTGATGACGAGGTCGGCGTGCGCGAGCTCGGCGTCGATGCCGGAGGCGGCGAGCACCGTGGCGGCCCCGGGCACCCGCGTGGCGCCAAGGCGCAGCAGGGCGGCACCGATCCCCCCGCCGGCGCCGGCGCCGAGCGCCACCGCGGCCGAGCGCCCGTCGGGACCCCGACCGAGGAGCCCGGCCCAGTGGGTGAGGGCGGCCTCGAGCTGCTCGACCTGCTCGGGCGTCGCGCCCTTCTGCGGGGCGAACCCGCGGGCCGCCCCCCGGGGCCCCAGCAGCGGGACGTCGACGTCCGTGGCGACCTCCAGCACCCGCTCGCCCACGGCGGCCAGCGCCGGGGCGAGGTCGAGCGCCGTGACCCGCCCCAGGTCGCCGCCGCCCCGGGTCAGCGCCCCGGCCGGACGGCTGGTCGCGCCGAGCGCGGCCAGCATCCCGGCACCCCCGTCGCACGTCCCGGTCCCGCCGACACCCACGACGACCCGCGCCGGGGCGTCGGCCAGGGCCGCGGCGAGCACCGCCCCCAGGCCGAATGTCGAGGTCCGGGTGGGGTTCCGCGCCTCGGCCGGGACCAGGTGCAGCCCGGCCGCGCTGGCGCTCTCCACCCACGCCGTGCCCTCGCCGTCCACCAGGTACTCGGCCGCGATGGGCCGACCGCACGGGCCGATCACGTCGACGACGTGCCGGGTGCCACCGCGCCCGGCGTGCACCGCCGCGAGGAAGCCGGGCCCCCCGTCCGACAGCGGCCGCAGCACGAGCTCGTCCTCGGGGGCGACCGCCCGCCAGCCGGCACCGATCGCCGCAGCGGCCTCCACGGCGCTGAGGGTGCCCGTGAACGAGTCGGGGCAGATGAGGACGCGCACAGGCCCGCAGTGTGGCATCCCCGGCCGCCCGAGGGGCCGACGCTGGCCGTGCGCAGCGTGCGGCGCTCCCAACTCAGCGCATCGCCCCGCCCCGGCCCCCCCGTCACGACCGCAGGGGGCCGACGCTGGCCGCGCAGCGTGCGGCGCCCTCAACTCAGCACATCGCCCCCGCCCCGGCCGGTCCCGATCCCCTCGCCACGACCGCGCAGGGGGCCGACGCTGGCCGCGCAGCGTGCGGCGCCCTCAACTCAGCACAACGCCCCCGGCCCGATCCCCCCGTCACGACCGCCCGACACACCGGCCCGGCTGTGGAACCATTGGGCGCGACGCAGGAGGAACCGCATGACCGACACCGCCGCCTGGACCGAGCCGGCGCCGACCCCATTGGCCCTGCTGCTGCTCGGCCAGGGCAGCGACGCCGACACCGAGCGCGGCGTCGAATGCCCCGGCGCCCTGCCGCCGGCCTCCGACCCCGACCTGGTGGCCCGGGCCCGCGCGGCCCGCGAGGCGCTCGGCAGCCGTGCTTACGTGCTTGGCCATCACTACCAGCGCGACGAGGTCATCCAGTTCGCCGACGTGACGGGTGACTCGTTCAAGCTCGCCCAGCAGGCCGCAGCCCATCCGCAGGCCGAGTTCATCGTGTTCTGCGGCGTGCACTTCATGGCCGAGAGCGCCGACATCCTCACCAGTGACGCCCAGCAGGTGGTGCTCCCCGACCTCGCCGCCGGCTGCTCCATGGCCGACATGGCCGAGATCGGGCAGGTCGAGGACGCCTGGGACCGGTTCGTCGCGCTCGGCCTGGCGGACTCGACCATCCCGATCACGTACATGAACTCCACCGCCGCGATCAAGGCGTTCACCGGGCGCAACCACGGCACGATCTGCACCTCCAGCAACGCCCGGCAGTCACTGGAGTGGGCCTTCGCGCGCGGCGAGCGCGTGTTCTTCCTCCCCGACCAGCACCTCGGCCGCAACACCGCCGTGCTCGAGCTGGGGCTGTCGCTGGCCGACTGCGTCCTCTACGACCCGCACAAGCCGGGTGGCGGGCTCACCGACGCGCAGCTGCGCGAGGCGCGGGTGGTGCTCTGGCGTGGGCACTGCTCGGTGCACGGCCGGTTCACCCCCGAGGTCGTCGACGAGGCGCGGGCACGCATCCCCGGCGTCCGGATCCTGGTGCACCCCGAGTGCCAGCACGAGGTGGTCCGCCGGGCGGACCTCGTCGGCTCGACCGAGTTCATCATCCGCGCGATCGAGGCCGCCGAGCCCGGCTCGGCGTGGGCGATCGGCACGGAGCTCAACCTCGTCCGCCGTCTCGCGCTGGCGCATCCGGACAAGCAGATCAGCTTCCTGGACCGCTCGGTCTGCTACTGCTCGACGATGAACCGGATCGACCTGCCGCACCTGGTCTGGGCGCTGGAGAGCCTCGCCGCCGGCACCGTCGTGAACCGCATCGTCGTGGACACGGACACCGCCCACTGGGCGCGCGTCGCCCTGGACCGGATGCTCGCGCTGCCCGGCGTGGGAGCCACCCCGTCCCCCGACTGACGGCGACCCGCGCGCCGCGGTCCCCGACTGACGGCGACCCGCCCCGCTGCCCCCGCTGCCCGCGACCCGCATGCCCCCGCCTGTACCCGCACGCCCCCGCGTTTGCTCCCCCAAGGGTCGTTTGCTCCGCCGGGCATCGTTTGCTCCGCCGTGCCGGTCAGCGAACGCGCGCCCGCGGAGCAAACGCCGCATTGGCGCGCGGGCGGGCAGGCAGGCAGGGACGGGATGGGCGGGACGGGATGGGGCGGGACGGGTGCGGCCGGGCCCGTGCGGCGGCCGACCAGGGGCCTTCCCTCCCCGCCCCGGCCGGGCTAGCGTCGCGCCGACACCGGGAAGGGGCGATGCCATGGCTGGGACGCGCGTGCTGGTCGGCACCCGCAAGGGGGCCTTCATCCTGACCTCCGACGAGCGGCGGCAGGAGTGGACCGTCTCCGAGCCGCTCTTCGCCGGCTGGGAGGTCTACCACGTGAAGGGGTCGCCCCTGGATCCCGACCGGATCTACGCATCCCAGTCGGGCGGGTGGTTCGGGCAGGTGATCCAGCGCTCCGACGACGGCGGCCTGACATGGCGGACCGTCGACAACGACTTCACCTACGACGGCGTGCCCGGGGAGCACCAGTGGTACGACGGGACCCTGCGGCCCTGGTCCTTCACCAGGGTGTGGCACCTCGAGCCGTCCGTGCACGACGCCGAGACGGTGTACGCCGGTGTGGAGGACGCAGCGCTGTTCAGGTCCACCGACGGCGGGACCAGCTGGAGCGAGCTCTCCGGCCTGCGCCAGCACGACACCGGCCCGCAGTGGCAGCCCGGCGCCGGTGGGATGTGCCTGCACACGGTGCTGGAGCACCCCACCGACCCGGACCGCCTCTACGTGGCCATCTCCGCGGCCGGCGTCTTCCGCAGCACGGACGGTGGCGGCAGCTGGAGGCCGATCAACAAGGGGCTGCGCTCCAGCGAGATCCCGGACGAGGACCGCGAGGTCGGCCACTGCGTGCACCGGATCGACCTGCACCCGGCGAAGCCCGACGTGCTGTACATGCAGAAGCACTGGGACGTGATGCGCTCCGATGACGGCGGGGACTCGTGGCACGAGGTCAGCGGCAACCTGCCGTCCGACTTCGGATTCCCGATCGCGGTGCACGCGCACGAGCCGGAGACGGTGTACGTGGTGCCCATCCGCAGCGACGAGACGCACTACCCGCCCGACGGGAGGCTGCGCGTCTACCGCAGCCGAACGGGCGGCGGCACCTGGGAGGCACTGACCCGGGGCCTGCCACAGGAGCACTGTTACGTCAACGTGCTGCGTGACGCGATGGCCGTCGACCGGCACCCCTCGTGCGGCATCTACTTCGGCACGACCGGGGGTCAGGTCTACGCCTCCAGCGACTCCGGCGACACCTGGGCGCCGATCGTGCGCGACCTGCCGGCCGTGCTGTCCGTCGAGGTGCAGACCCTGGCGTGAGGGGGCGGTGATGCACGAGGTGCGGGTCGTGCTGCCCGGTCACCTGCGGACGATCGCGAAGGTGACCGGCGAGGTCGCCGTGGCGGTCGGTGCTCCGGTGACCCAGCGAGCCGTGCTCGACGCCCTCGAGGCGGACCTCCCCGCGCTGCGCGGCCTCATCCGGGACCGTGCCACCGGTCGGCGCCGGCCGTTCGTGCGGTTCTTCGCGTGCGAGGAGGACCTCTCGCACGAGGATCCGGATGCGGCGCTGCCGGATCGGGTGAGCCGCGGCGAGGAGCCGTTCATCGTGCTGGGCGCGATGGCCGGCGGGTGACGACCGCGGGTACCGCTGGCGGGTGGCCGACCGGGTGGTGCCCGACCGGCCGGGACCGAGGTGGGTGGTCACCGACCGGCGGATCACCGACCGGCGGGACGGTCATCGACCCGCGGCTCATCGAACGGCCGGTGATGGCCGGCGGGTGACGACCGCGGGTCACAGCCCCGGCGCGTTCACAGCCCCGGCGCGTTCACAGCCCCGGCGCGCCCCACAGCGGGAACCAGCGGGAGAGCTCGCGCTCGACGACCAGGTCCTCGGTGAGCAGGTCGCGCACCTGCAGCTCCAGCATCGTGTCGCGGGCCTGGCCGCCGCCCGGCATCGGCGCGAAGGGGTAGAAGCTGCCCTGCTTGAACAGGTAGACCATCGCCAGCGGCCGCTCCCCCGGCCCGCGGAAGCCCACGGTGGCGCAGAGCAGCTGCGGTCCCCAGCCGGTGTCCTGCAGCGTGAGGTTCACGGCGTGCAGGTGGGTGACCAGGGCGGCCACGTCCGGCGGCTCGGTGGCGATCACCAGCCACGTGTAGCCGTACTGGTCGGCCGTGACCGAGACGGCCGGGTTGCCCGAGGCGGCCAGCAGCGCCTCGACCTCGCCCTGCACCTCGGCGAACGCCCGGCCCTCCGGCACCCGGAAGGCCACCGCGCCGCTGCCCGTCGCCTCGTAGCCCAGGCTCGCCGACAGCGTGATCGCACCCGAGGGCAGGCCGAAGATCGCGTCGAGGTCGGGCCGCGCGGGCTTGCGCCGGCCCAGGATCGCGTCGAACAGGCCCACGGTGCCTCCTACTGCCCGAGCTGCGCCGAGATCCGCGCCAGCTGCTCGAGGCGGCGCTCCAGCGGCGGGTGGGTCGAGAACAGCGACGCCATCGACTGCTGGCTGCCGAACGCCGGGGCGATGAAGAAGGCGTTCAGCGCCTCCTTCTCGCGCAGGTCCCGGGTCGGGATGGCGCCCATGTCGCCGCTGATCTTCTGCAGGGCCCGCGCCAGGGCACCCGGCCGGCCGGTGAGCAGCGCGCCGGTGCGATCGGCGGAGAGCTCCCGGTACCGCGAGAGCATCCGCGTGAGCAGGAAGCTCACGACGTACACGAGCACCGAGACCAGCATGATGATCAGGAACGCGATCGCGCCGTTGGAGTCGGAGTCGCGCCGGCGGACCAGCCCGCCCCACATCCAGGAGCGGGTGAGGAACCCAGCCAGGACGCCGACGAACGAGGCGACCGTCATCACCAGGACGTCGCGGTGGGCGACGTGGGCCAGCTCGTGTGAGAGCACGGCCTCCAGCTCCTCGGCGTCGAGCCGGCGCAGCAGCCCGGTCGTGACGCAGACGACCGCGCGCTTCGTGCTGCGCCCCGTCGCGAACGCGTTGGGCATGTCCGTGTCGGCGATCGCGACCGTCGGCTTGGGCATGTCCGCCATCGCGCACAGGCGGTCGATGACGGCGTGCAGCTGCGGCGCCTGCTCCGCGGTGACCACGCGGGCACCCATCGAGAACAGGGCGACCCGGTCGGAGAAGTACCACTGGGCCCAGGCCGAGCCGGCGGCGATGAGCAGCACGAACGTCGCGTTCAGCCCGGCCCAGATGAGCACCGCCATGAGCACGACGTAGAGCAGGCCGAGCATGAACATGGTGCCGCCCATGCGGGCGGTCAGCCCCCGGTCCGGTGCGTACCGGTTGCGGGCCACGGCGATCCCCCTCCTGGTGCTGCTCCGCTACGGCCGCGGCGGCTCGACCGGGTCCACCGGCTGGGCGGCGGGGGCCGGAGGCGGGGCGGCGGCCGGCGGGGCGGCGGCCGGCGGGGCCTCGTCGGCGATCACCGCGTCGACCACCTCGCCTGGGGCCGCCGCTGCGCGGTCGGCCGACGGGCCGGCCTCGACCGCCGGGACCGCGGCCGGCGCTCCGGTGACGGCGGCCGGCGGGGCACCCCCGGCCAGCTCGGCCTTGAGCGCGGCCAGGTCGTTCTCCACGGCGGAGTCCGCGGCGATGCGCTCCAGCTCGGCGGTCAGGGAGTCCTTGCCGCCGGGCACCTCCAGCGCCCCGGTGGCCATGAGCTCCTCCATGGCGCCGGCCCGGGCCTGCATCTGGGCGGTCCGGTCCTCGGCCCGCTGGATGGCCAGGCCGACGTCGCCGAGCTCGTTGCTGATTCCGGTGAACGCCTCGTTGATGCGCACCTGCGCCTCGGCCGCCGAGTAGGAGGCCTTGATGGTCTCCTTCTGGGTGCGGAACGACTCGACCTTGGCCTGCAGCTGCTGGGAGGCGGCGGTCAGCTTCTGCTCCTGCTCGGTGAGCTGCAGCAGCTGGGCGTGCAGGTCGTTGAGCTGCTGGCCCACGCCGCTCTTGCGGGTCAGGGCCTCGCGGGCGAGGTCCTCACGACCGCTGGCCAGGGCCGCCCGTGCCTGGTCGTCCAGCTTGCCGAGCTGCTTGTCCAGCCCGGCGATCTGCAGCTCGACGCGCTTGCGGCTGGTGGCCACGTCGGCCACGCCGCGGCGCACCTTCTGCAGCATCCCATGGTCGACTGGTCGCTCTCTTCCCCTGGTGGCGGCCGTCCCGCCGATCGCCCACCAGACTAACGCCGAATGACGGGCCGAGGCGGGCGGGCACCGTGGCCCCTGCGCCCGCACGGCCCACACGTCCTCGTGGTCCCGACCCACCCGCGCGCACGCACGGAGCACGTACCCTGTGAGCCGTGAAGCTGTTCTCGCGCGGCAAGGACGACGCCCCCGCCCCGACGACCCCCGACACGCCCGGGCAGGCCGCCGACCGGGCGACCGGGAAGGGCCGTCCGACGCCGACCCGCAAGGAGGCCGAGGCCGCCCGCAAGCACACGCTCAAGGTGCCCTCGGACCCCAAGGAGGCCAAGCGGGCGGCGAAGGCCCGCGCGGCCGAGGAGCGCCAGGAGGCTCGGGCCGGGCTCATGGCCGGTGACGAGCGGTACCTGCCCGCGCGGGACAAGGGGCCGGTGCGCGGCTTCGTGCGCGACTTCGTCGACAGCCGCTGGGCTGCGGCGGAGCTGTTCCTGCCGCTGGCCCTGGTGGTGCTGCTGGTCGGCTTCCTGCCGATCGCCGGCATCGCCGGCTACGTGTCGATGGGCTGGATGCTGCTGACCCTGTTCATCCTGGTCGACACGACCCTGCTGATGCTGCGGATGAACCGCGAGCTCAAGCGACGCTGGCCCGATCCGGCCGAGCGGAAGGGCACGACGCTCTACGCCGTCATGCGGGTGCTGCAGCTGCGCCGGCTGCGGATCCCCCCGCCGCGGGTGCGCCCGGGCGGCCGCCCGGTGAAGCCCAAGGAGCCCAAGCCTCCGAAGCCGGCCTAACCGCCCGGCGCGGCTCACCACGAGGGCCGGCCACAACCGCCCGGCGGACGGGCTCGCCGCTGTCGGTCGGGTGCCCTAGGGTCGGCGGCATGGAGCATCGCAGGCTCGGTGGGAGCGGGTTGTGGGTCAGTGAGATCGCCTACGGCAACTGGTTGACACACGCCTCGCAGGTCGCCGAGGACGCCGCCGTCGCGTGCGTCCGGGCCGCGCTGGAGGCGGGCGTCACGACCTTCGACACCGCCGACGTGTACGCCCAGACCGGAGCCGAGGAGGTGCTGGGACGGGCCCTCGAGGGCCAGCGCCGGGAGGGCCTGGAGATCCTGACGAAGGTCTACTGGCCGACCGGGCCAGGGCCGAACGACCGCGGGCTGTCCCGCAAGCACATCATCGAGTCCTGCCACGGCTCGCTGCGCCGTCTGCGGACCGACTACGTCGACGTCTACCAGGCGCACCGCTTCGACCACCACACGCCGCTCGAGGAGACCCTCGGGGCCTTCGACGACCTGGTGCGACAGGGCAAGGTGCTCTATGTCGGGGTCTCGGAGTGGCGTGCCGAGGAGATCCGGGCCGCCCTGGACATCGCCGAGGAGATGGGCTTCGACCGGATCGTGTCGAACCAGCCGCAGTACTCGATGCTCTGGCGCGTGATCGAGGCCGACGTGGTCCCGACCTGCGAGGACGCCGGCATCGGCCAGGTGGTCTGGTCGCCGATGGCCCAGGGCGTGCTGACCGGCAAGTACCAGCCCGGCCAGCCACCGCCGGAGGGCTCCCGGGCGGTCGACCCGACAGGGTCGAGCTTCATCCACCGGTGGCTGGTCGACGACGTGCTCGAGCGGGTGCAGCGACTGCGACCGCTGGCCGAGCAGGCCGGGCTCTCGATGGCCCAGATGGCGGTCGCCTGGGTCCTGGGCAACCCGAACGTCGCCGCGGCGATCGTGGGGGCCTCCCGACCCGAGCAGCTCGAGGACTCGGTCCGGGCCAGCGGCATGCGGCTCGACGACGACCTGCGCGCAGCGATCGACGAGGTGCTGGGGGACGCCGTCGTGCGCGACCCGGCGCTCACGAAGTCGCCGACGACTCGGCCCTGACCGGGCCGCGCACCGACCAGCACGGGGCGACGATCGCGAACCGGAGGAGGGCAGCGATGGGGTGGCACTGGGAGTTGACGAGCGCGACTGGCGAGCTCACCGCGCAGGCACGGGAGGCGGGCAGCCAGCCGGCGGAGGGGTTCCCCAGCCAGGCCGAGGCGGAGACCTGGGTCGGCGAGGTCTGGCGCGAGCTCCTGGAGGCCGGGGTCGACGCGGTGATCCTGTTCGAGGACGGTCGACGGGTCTACGGGCCGATGAGCCTGCACCCGGCCGAGGGGTAGCGGCCGAGGGGTAGCACCAGGGGTCGGCTCGTCACCGGCGCACGGGCGCTGGCCGGGGACGGATCCCGCGACCCCGTGCGATAGCGTGGGCGGGCACGACAACCGCAGTTCGAGTCCAGGGGAAGCCGGTGCGAATCCGGCGCTGTCCCGCAACCGTGAGCCCGGCCCAGGCCGGACGAGTCGGAGCACCTGGCGGGCTGGGGCTCCGACAACCGTCCGAGGACGACGGTGGAGCCCGGATGGGCCAGCGAGCCGCCCGACCGGACCCACCTCACCCGGGCCTGACGAAGGGCTTGCTGGTGATCACCACCCCCTGGCGCCGCCTCCTGGCGCTGCTCCTCTCCCTCACGGCCGGTCTGCTCACCGTGCTCGTGACCGCCTCCCCGGCGGCGGCCACCGCCTTCCGCTACTGGTCCTACTGGCAGGGCGCGAGCGGCACCTGGGTGGCCGCCCAGACCGGGCCGGGCGACCACGTCGTGACGGATCGCGACGTCCAGGGCTGGCGGTTCGCCATCTCCACGGCCGAGGTCAGCGCCTTCCCGGACAACGCGCCCGACTTCGCCGCCCTCTGCCCGGAGCAGGCGGCAGCCGCGGCGACGGCCGGGCAGGTCCGCGTGGCCGTGGTCATCGACGCCGGCTTCGTCGCCGACGCCCCGGAGGGCCAGTCGCCGCCCGGGGACACCGTTGCCTGCGTCAGCGTCCCCGAGGGCTCGACCGGCAGCCAGGCCCTCGCCGCCGCCGCCACCTCGGTCGACGAGCAGGGCGGCCTGGTGTGCGCGGTGAACGGCTACCCGACGGGCGAGTGCGTTGCGGAGGTGTCCGACGCGGACGCCGCCGCAGCCGCGGCCGCGGCCGCCGACGAGGCACCGAACCCCGCTGACGTCGCCGCACCCGCGGCCCCGGCGCAGACCGATGACCAGGGCTCGCCGACGGCGTTCGCCCTCGGGGCGCTGGCCCTCGCCGCGCTGCTGGTCGCCGCGTGGCTGCTCACGCGCTCGCGCCGCCAGCGGCAGGCGGCAGAGGCCGCGGTGACGCCGACCGACCAGGCCGCCGATCGCGACGGCACCCCGCGGTAGGACACCCATGGCCCTGCCCACGACCGCCCGACCGGGGACGCTCGCCCCGGTCGGGGCAGGCGCGCCCGGCACCGCGCCCGGCACGGCGCCCGCTCCCCCGGGTCGGGGCCGGTCGAGGCTGCCGCGTGCGCTGCACCCGGTCGCCTGGTGGGCGTGGGCCCTGGGGCTGATGGTGGCCGCCGCGCGCACGACCAATCCCCTGCTGCTCGGCACGATCCTCGGGGTGCTCGCCCTGGTCGTCGCCGCCCGGCGCCCGGACGCCCCCTGGGCGGGCGCGTTCGCCGCCGCGCTGCGCCTCGGCGCCGTCGTCGTGGTGGCCCGCACGCTGCTGCAGCTCCTGCTCGGCCCGCCCATCGGGATCGGCGTGGCCTTCCGGCTCCCCGAGCTCGCGCTCCCCGACTGGATGGCCGGGATCCGGTTGGGCGGGATCGTCACCTGGGAGTCGCTGTACGTCGGACTCTGCGAGGGGCTGCGGCTGGCCGTCATGATCGCCTGCGCGGGCGCGGCCAACGCCCTGAGCGCGCCGAGCCGCCTGCTGCGATCCGTTCCCGCGGCGCTGTACGAGCTCGGGGTCGCCGTCGTGGTCGCCCTCACGTTCGCCCCGCACCTGCTCGACGACGCCCGCCGGGTGCGCGCTGCCCGCCGGCTGCGCGGCCACGAGGAGGGCCGCCTGCGCGGCTTCGCGCGCGCCAGCGGACCGGTGCTCGACGGTGCCCTGGAGCGCTCCATCCAGCTGGCCGCTGCGATGGACAGCCGCGGCTACGGCCGGGCTGGGACCACCACCGTGGGTGAGCGGCGGGTGCAGGCCGGGCTGGTGCTCGCCGGGTTCGCCGGTGTGCTGGTCGGGCTGTACGGCCTGTTCGACGCGAGCGCCCCGCGTTGGCTCGGCTGGCCGCTGCTGGCCGCCGGTGCCCTCGTCGCCCTGCTGGGCCTGCGCGCGGCCGGACGCCGCAGCACCCGTACCGCCTACCGTCCCGACCCCTGGCGCCTGCCGGAGTGGGCCACGGCCGCCTCGGGCGTGCTCGTGGCCGTCGCCTTCGCGACGGCGACGTGGTCGGACCTCGCCGTGGCGGTCACCCCGCTGGCGTGGCCCGCTGCGGCGGTGCTGCCCCTCGCGACGGTCCTGCTCGCGGCCGGTCCTGCCGTCTGGACCCCGCCCCTGCCCGCCCTCGGGCGGTGGCCGGCATGACGGCCGTGCGCTTCGACCGGGTCACGGTCGCCTACGAGGGCGCCGACCGCCCGGCGCTGCGTGACGTCGACCTGGTGATCCCCGAGGGCGAGCTGGTCCTGGTCGTCGGCGAGACCGGCTGCGGCAAGTCGACCCTGCTGCGCTGCATCAACGGCCTCGTCCCGCACTTCACCGGCGGGGCGATGACCGGGCGGGTGCTGGTCGCCGGCCGCGACACCCGCACCCACCCGCCGCGCGAGCTCGCCGACGTCGTGGGGATGGTCGGGCAGGACCCCATCGCCGGGTTCGTCGCCGAGGTCGTCGAGGACGAGCTCGCCTACGGCATGGAGTGCCTGGGCGTGCCGGCCGACACGATGCGCCGACGGGTCGAGGAGACCCTGGACCTGCTCGGCCTGGCCGACCTGCGCGCCCGGCCGCTGGCGACCCTGTCCGGGGGGCAGCGCCAGCGCGTGGCGATCGGCGCCGCGCTGACCAGCCATCCACGGATCCTCGTGCTCGACGAGCCCACGTCGGCCCTGGACCCGGGCGCGGCCGAGGAGGTGCTGGCCGCCCTGCAGCGGCTCGTGCACGACCTCGGCATGACCGTCGTGCTCGCCGAGCACCGCCTCGAACGCGTCGTGCAGTACGCCGACCAGGTGCTGGTCGTGGCCGACGGCCGCGTGCAGGTCGGCGAGCCCGCGGCGATGATGGCCGGGGCACCGGTCGCCCCACCGGTCGTCGAGCTCGGCCGGCTCGCCGGCTGGCAGCCGCTGCCCCTGTCGGTCCGCGACGCCCGCCGCGCCGCCACCGGCCTGCGGGCGCGCCTGCGGGCCCTGCCCGCGCCGGTCGCCGACCCCCTGCCGGTGCCGGCCGTCGTGTCGGGGCCGGCGGCGGTCGAGGCCCGGGGCATCACCGCCGGCTACCCGCGGGTGCCGGTGCTGCGGCGGGTCGGCCTGGCCGCCGGGCCGGGCGAGGTGCTGGCCCTGATGGGCCGCAACGGTGCCGGCAAGTCGACCCTGCTGGCCGTGCTGGCGGGCGTGCGGGCCCCCGAGGCGGGCACGGTCCGGGTCGGCGGGCACGACCCCCTGGCGCTGTCCGGGCGCGCCCTGATCAGCACCGTCGGTCTGGTGCCCCAGGAGCCGGCCGACCTGCTCTACGCGACCTCCGTGCAGCGTGAGCTGGCCGAGGCCGACGACACCGCGGACGCTGCGCCGGGGACGGCGGCCCGCCTGCTCGCGGCGCTCGCCCCCGGCATCGACCCGTCCGCCCACCCGAGGGACTCCTCGGAGGGGCAGCGACTCGCCCTGGCCCTCGCCGTCGTGCTCGCCGCCGCCCCCCCGGTGCTGCTGCTCGACGAACCGACGCGGGGCCTCGACTACGGGGCCAAGCGCCGCCTCGTCGGGCTGCTGCGCCAGCTGCAGGCAGCCGGGCACACGATCGTGCTCGCGACCCACGACGTGGAGCTGGTCGCCGAGGTGGCCACGCGGGTGGCGGTGCTCGCCGACGGCGAGGTGGTGGCCGACGGTGCCGCCGGTGACGTCGTCCGCGGCTCGCCGCTGTTCGCCCCCCAGGTGGCCAAGATCCTCGCGCCCGAGCCGTGGCTGACGGTCGGCGAGGTCGAGCGTGCGCTGGCGGTGCCCGGATGAGTCGGCCGGTGCCCCTCGCCGGCCTGCGGCCCGGCACCGCGACGGCCCCCGGGCCGCCGCGGGCTGCGGAGCTCCCAGCGGCCACGCCCACCCGCACGACCGCGATCCCGCTGTCCGGGCGCAGCGTCGCCGCGATCGTGGCGACCAGCCTGGTGGGCGCCGCGGCGTTCCTCTGGCCCATGCTCGCCCCGCCCGGCTCGCAGCTCGTGGCACACGCGGCTGACGCCCCGCTCGTGTTCGGCGCGCTCGTGCCGCTGCTGCTCGCAGTGACGCTCAGCCTCGTGGCCGACGGCGCGATGGGCGCCAAGGCCGTCGCCCTGCTCGGCGTGCTGGCCGCCACGGCCGCAGCCCTGCGGGCCATCGGTGCGGGCATCGCGGGCCTGGAGCCGATCTGGCTGGTGATCGTGCTCGGCGGCTTCGCGCTCGGCGCGGGCTTCGGCTTCGTCCTGGGACCGGTCTGCCTGGTGGCCTCCGCGCTGCTCACGGGCGGGGTCGGCCCGTGGCTGCCCTTCCAGATGATCGGCGCGGCCTGGGTGGGGCTGGGGGCCGGGCTGCTCGCCGGTCGGCTGCCACGGCGCCTCGAGGTGCCGATGCTCGCGGGGTACGGCGCGGTCGCGGCCGTCATCTACGGCTGGCTGCTCAACCTGTGGTTCTGGCCGACGGCGACGGGCCTGCCCGAGCCGCTCGCGTTCGTGCCGGGCGCCAGCTGGCTGGAGAACCTGCGGCACTGGTTCGCCTTCAACGTGACGACCAGCCTCGGCTACGACCTGCCCCGGGCGGCGCTCACCGGCACGCTCGTCGTGCTGGTCGGCCGCCGTGTGCTGGGGTCGTTGCGCCGGGCCAGCCGGATCGCCGCGTTCGACGCCCGTCCGGCGTTCGCCGAGGCGCCGCCGACGTCGGAGGCCCCCGGGACCGCGGGCGCGGGGGTGGCGGGCGCCGCCGGCGCGGGGACAGCGGACGGGACCGCGGGCGCGGGGGTGGCGGGCGCCGCCGGCGCGGGACGCTCGACGCTGGCCGAGGCACGGTGATGCGGGTCGTCCTGCTCGGGACCGGCAGCGCGGACCGCTGGCCCAACCCGTGGTGCACCTGCCCACGCTGCGCATGGGCCAGGGACACCGGCACGCTTCGCGCCCGCACCAGCGCGCTGGTCGACGACGTGCTGCTCATCGACCCCGGCCCGGACGCGGGCGCCGGCGGCACGGACCTCAGCCGCGTCCGAGCGGTGCTGGTGACCCACGACCACCCCGACCATCTCGACCCGGCCTTCCTGCTGGCCTGGACCTGGGCGGGTGCCGGGCCCCTCGTCGTGGCCGGGCCGGCCGAGGCGGTCGACCGCTGCCGCGCCTGGGTGGCCCCCGACGCCCCCATCACCTTCCTGCCCCTCGCGCCCGGCGACGCCCCGGAGCTGGCCGGACTGTCGGTCCGGGGGCTGCCCGCCGCCCACGCGACGAACGGCGGGCTCGCCCACGACGGCTCGGCGCTGCTGTACGAGGTGGTCGGCGACGGCCGGCTGCTCTATGCGACGGACACGGCCGCCCTGCCGTTCGCCGAGCTCGCCGCTGACTACGACCTGGTGCTGCTCGACTGCACCTTCGGCGAGGTTCGCGACCACGGCACGGCGCACCTGGACCTGGCGTCGTTCGGCCACGAGGTGGCGCAGCTGCGCGCCGGGGGTCACCTCGCCCCGGGAGGGCGCGTGGTCGCCGTGCACCTGTCGCACCACAACCCGCTCGACCTGGCCGAGCGGCTCGGGCCCATCGGCGCGGAGGTGCTGCCCGACGGCGCGGTGCTGCGGATCGGCGGTGATGCGCCAGCGCCGGGGCGGCGGCTGCTGGTCACCGGGGGCGCCCGCTCGGGCAAGAGCCTGCGGGCCGAGGCCCTGGCCGCGGGACGTGGGCCGGTCACCTACGTCGCCACCGCCTCGGGCCAGCCCGACGACCCCGAGTGGGCGCATCGCGTCGCGGCCCACCGCGCCCGTCGGCCGGCCGACTGGCGGACCGTCGAGTCCCTCGACCCCGCCACCGTCCTGCGGGGCGCCCCCGGCGGCACCTGCGTGCTCGTCGACTGCCTCGCCCTCTGGGTCACCGGCCTGGTCGACGCCGCAGCTGCCTGGGAGTCCCGCCACGCGGCCACCACGGCGGTCGAGGCCGGGCTGGACGACCTGCTCGACGCGCTGCGAGAGGCCCCCGCCGACGTGGTCCTGGTCACGAACGAGGTCGGCTCCGGGGTGGTGCCCGCAACCATGTCGGGCCGGCTGTTCCAGGACCTCCTCGGGCGGGTCAACGCCACGGTCGCCGCCGCATGCCAGGACGTGGAGCTGGTGGTGTGCGGCATCCCACGGCCACTGAAGGGAACGGCATGGCCGACGACCTCGACCTGACCGCCTGGGCGGCCCGGATCACCCCGCCGGACCAGGGGGCGCGGGCCGCCGCACGGGACCGGCAGGAGCAGCTCACCAAGCCCCGGGGATCGCTCGGCCGGCTGGAGGAGTGCGCCGTGTGGCTGGCCGGGGTGACGGGGCAGTGCCCGCCACCCCCGCTGCGCCAGCCCGCCCTGGCCATCCTCGCCGGCGACCACGGGGTGGCTCGGACCGCTGGCACGAGCGCCTATCCACCCGAGGTCACCGCCCAGATGGTCGCCAACTTCGTCGCGGGCGGGGCGGCCGCCACCGTGCTGGCCCGTGCCCGGGGCGCGGTCGTGCGGGTCGTGGACGTGTCGGTCGACGTCGACTGGCCCGCCAGCGGCCTGCCGGTGCCCGACGCGGTGACGGCGCACCGCATCCGACGGGGCACCGGGTCCATCGACCGCGAGGACGCCATGACGCGAGCCGAGGCGGTCGCGGCCCTGCGGCTGGGGGCCCGCATCGCCGACGAGCTGGTCGACGAGGGCGCCGACCTGCTGATCCCGGGCGACATGGGGATCGGGAACACCACCCCCGCCGCCGTGCTCGTCGGGCTGCTGGCCGACGTCGACCCAGCCGACGTGGTGGGGCGAGGCACCGGCATCGACGACCTGGCCTGGATGCGCAAGACCGCCGCCGTGCGCGACGCCATGCGCCGGGGCCGCTCGGTCAGGGGCGACCCGCTCGGGCTGCTGGCGGCCTGTGCCGGGCCGGACCTCGCCGCCACGGTCGGGTTCCTCCTGCAGGGTGCGCAGCGCCGTACGCCTGTGCTGCTCGACGGGGTCGTGTCGTGCGCCGCGGCGCTGGTCGCCCATCGCATCGCCTTCCGGGCCAGCGCCTGGTGGTACGCCTCGCACCGCAGCACCGAACCCGCCGCGGACGCCGCACTGCGCCGACTCGGCCTGGCGCCCCTGCTCGACCTCGGCATGCGCCTCGGCGAGGGGTCCGGCGCCCTGGTGGCGCTGCCGGTGCTCACGGCCGCCGGCGACCTGCTCCGCGAGATGGCCACCTTCGCGTCGGCCGGGGTGAGCGACCGGCCGGCCGGCGAACCGGTCCTGCCGACGGCGGATCACGAGGACGCCGCGCCCGCAGGGGTGAGCGACCAGCCGGCCGACGAACCGGCCGGGACGGCGCCCGCCGGGATCGCGGCCGAGGGCGTCGGGCAGGTCACGTGACGGGCCTGCCGGACCCGGCGCGGTTCGCGCTGGGCACGTTCACCCGGCTCCCCGTGCCCGCACCGTCGCGCGTCGACGCGGACATCGCAGGACGGGGCCTGGCGCTCGCGCCCCTGGTGGGCGCCGGCCTCGGGCTGGTGAGCGGCCTGCCCCTGCTCGTGACCGGCGTCGACCTCGTCGCGCGCCTGCTCGGGGCCACGCTCGTGGTGCTGCTCGCGGCGTGGCTCACCCGCGGCCTGCACTGGGACGGCCTGGCCGACGTGGCCGACGGCCTCGGGAGCAGCGGGGATCCCGCGCGGGCGCGCGCGGTCATGGCCCGCTCCGACATCGGGCCGTTCGGCGTGCTCACGCTCGTCGGGACGCTGGCCGTGCAGGTGCTCGCCCTGGCCCAGGTGCCCGCCGAGGGCCCCGTGCTGGCGGCTTGGGTGCTGGCCCTGACGCTGGGACGGCTCGCTGCGGCACTGGCCTGCGGGTGGTGGGTCCGGCCGGCCCGTTCCGAGGGCCTGGGCGCGGTGGTGGTGGGGACGGTCACCCCGGCCCGCCTCGTGCTGGCGGTCGCGGGCACCGCGCTGGTCGCCGTCGGTGCGACGTGGGGCGGCCCGCTGCCGGCCCTGGAGGGCCTGCTGCTCATGCCGCTCGCCGCTGCAGCGGTCGCCGTGCTGCTGACCCGGGTCGCCGCCCGCCGGTTCGGCGGCACCACCGGCGACGTCATCGGCGCGACCACCGAGCTGGCCGCGGCCGCTGCCCTGCTGGTCCTCGCGCTGGGCTGAACGCCGCACCGGGCCTGCCCAGCAGCCGCCCTGCCCCGCCCGCGCCTCGGCCCGGTCCCGGTCGCGGCTCGGCCCTGCCCCGGTCGCGCCTCGGGCCCGGTCCCTTCACGCGTCCCCGCCCGCGCCTCGGGCCCGGTCCGTTCGCGCGTCGGCGCCCCGCGTCGGCGACGATGGGCGCATGCCCGCCGACATCCCCACCCCCGCGCCGTCCCGAGGCCGGTCGGTCCCCCGGGATCCCCACGACGACTACCGCGAGGAGGCCGTGGCCCGGCGGCGGGCGTTCGTGGCCGAGGGCACCGGCGTGGCGCTGCGCCACGTGGGGCACACCTCGATCGACCCGGCCGAGGTGGCCGGGAACGTCGAGAACTTCCTCGGCGTGGCCCAGGTGCCCATCGGCCTGGCCGGCCCGCTGCGCATCGACGGCGAGCACGTGCAGGGCGACGTCTACGTGCCGCTGGCCACGACCGAGGGGACGCTCGTGGCCTCCTACAACCGAGGCATGCGGCTGCTGAGCGAGGCCGGCGGCGTGCGCACGACGATCGCGGACGATCGCATGCAGCGGGCACCGGTCTTCGTGCTCGACGACGCCCGCGCCTCGCGCGCCCTCGGCGAGTGGATCAGCGCGCACCTCCCGGAGATCGCCGCTGCAGCCGAGGCCACGACCCGTGTGGGCCGGCTGCTGGAGGTCGAGCAGTACGCGGTGGGCCCGATGCGCTACCTGCGCTTCGACTACTCCACCGGTGACGCCGCCGGGCAGAACATGGTCGGCCGGGCCACGCTCGCGGCCTGCGAGTGGATCAGCGCCCACCACCCCGACCATCCGCGCTTCCTGCTCTCCGGCGGGATCGACACCGACAAGAAGCACTCGCACATGAACGTGCTGCGCACGCGGGGCAAGCGCGTCATCGCCGAGGCCACGCTCCCGTCGGCGCTGCTCGAGGAGCGCATGCGGGTCACGCCGGCGCAGCTGTTCCGGGCCCGGCAGGTGAGCATGGCCGGCGGCATGCTCGCGGGGACCGCGAACAACGGCGCCCACGCCGCCAACGGGCTCGCGGCGCTGTTCATCGCCACCGGGCAGGACGTCGCCAACGTGGCCGAGTCGCACGCCGCCATCGTCTACAGCCAGCTGCTGGACTCCGGCGACTACTACTGGTCGATCACGCTGCCGGCCCTGATCGTGGCGAGCGTCGGCGGCGGCACGGGACTGCCCACCCAGCGCGAGTGCCTGGCGATGCTCGGCTGCGACGGCCCCGGGACCTCGCAGCGGCTGGCGGAGATCTGCGCGGCCGTCGTGCTGGCCGGGGAGGTGTCGCTGAGCAGCGCGGTCCTGGCCGGGGACTGGGTGAGCAGCCACGAGCGACTCGGCCGCAACCGGAGGTGAGCGGCATGACCGACCCGATGGTGCGGGGCGCCGCGTCGGCCCCCGCCGGGACGACCGCCCTGTCCCGGTCCCCTGCCCTGCCGACCCCGCAGGAGCGCGACCGCGCAGCCGCGATCGTCGCGGGGCTGCCGCTGCAGGCGCGGATCGCCCTGGTGTCCGGCCGTGACGTGTGGACCACCGAGGAGGTGCCCGGGGTCGCGTCGATCACGCTCACCGACGGGCCGCACGGCCTGCGCAAGCAGGTGACCGGCACCGACCACCTCGGCCTGGCGGACTCCGAGCCGGCGACGTGCTTCCCGCCGGCCGTCACCCTGGCCTCGTCCTGGGACCCGGCGCTGCTCGAGGAGGTCGGGCGGGCCCTCGGCGCGGAGGCCCGCGCGGCTGACGTCGCCGTGCTGCTGGGGCCGGGGCTGAACCTCAAGCGCCACCCCCGGGGCGGCCGCTGCTTCGAGTACCTCTCGGAGGATCCGCTGCTGTCCGGCACCCTCGCAGCGGCGATGGTCCGCGGCATCCAGTCCCAGGGCGTGGCCGCGTGCCCCAAGCACTACGCGGTGAACAACCAGGAGGGGCACCGGTTGGTCGTCGACGCGATCGTCGACGAGCGCACGCTGCGCGAGATGTACCTGCGCGCCTTCGAGATCGTGGTGCGCACGGCACAGCCAGGGACCCTCATGACCTCCTACAACCGGGTGAACGGCCGGTACGCCTCCGAGCACGACCAGCTGCTCGCCGGGATCCTGCGCGGGACTTGGGGCTTCGAGGGGCTCGTGGTCTCCGACTGGGGCGGCACGAACGACCGGGTCGCCGCCCTGCTGGCCGGCATGGACCTGGAGATGCCCGGCGGCGCACGGGCGTTCGACGCCGAGGTGGCCGCGGCCATCGCCGACGGGCGGCTGGCCGAGGCGGACCTCGACCGCTCGGCGGCGCGCGTGGTCGCGGCAGCGCTGCACTGGGCGGCCACACGTCGTGAGCGCCCCGGCGTCGACCACGACGCGCACCACCAGCTGGCCCGTCGGGCAGCCGTCGCCGGGACCGTGCTGCTGACGAACGACGGATTGCTGCCGCTCGGCGGGTCCGGCTCGATCGCCGTGGTGGGCGCGTTCGCGCAGGATCCCCGCTACCAGGGGGCGGGGAGCTCCAAGGTGAACCCGACGCGCCTGGACACCCTGCTCGCCAGTCTCCGCGCCACGGCCGGCGATGCGGCGGACGTGCGCTACGCCGCGGGCTACGACCCGGCGACCGGCGCGAGCACGCCCGCGCTCCTGGCCGAGGCAGCGCGCGTGGCCGCGGCCGCCGACGCCGTGGTGCTGGTCGTCGGCCTGCCCGGGCGGCTCGAGACCGAGGGCCTGGACCGGCCGGACTGCCGGCTCCCGGCCGACATGGACCACCTCGTGGAGGTCGTGCTCGCCGCCAATCCGCGGACGGCGGTGGTCCTGGTCAACGGTGGCGTCGTCGAGCTGCCCTGGGCCGATCGCCCCGCTGCGGTCGTCGAGGCGTTCCTCGGCGGGCAGGCGGGTGGGGCCGCGCTGGCCGACGTGCTGCTCGGCCGTGCCGAGCCGGGCGGCCGGCTCGCCGAGAGCATCCCGGTCGACGCGGGGGCCCTGGCCGCCAGCCGCAACTTCCCCGGCGAGCCGCGGCAAGTGCAGTACCGCGAGCGCCACCTGGTGGGCTACCGCTTCCACGACACCGCGGGCGTTCCCGCCCGCTTCGCCTTCGGCCACGGCCTGGGGTACACCACCTTCGTGCTCGGTCCGGTCCAGGTCACCGGCGAGGGCACCGATCGGACGGTCGAGGTGGAGGTGCGCAACACCGGCGAGCGCCGCGGCTCGCACGTGGTGCAGGTCTACGTGCGCCGCCGGGGGTCGGCGCTGCAGCGGCCGGACAAGGAGCTCGCCGGGTACGCCAAGGTGCAGTGCGCCCCCGGCGCCACGTCGACCGTCCGGATCCCGCTGGGTCGCGACGCGTTCACGGTGTGGGACGTCGCCGCCAGCGCCTGGCTCGTGGAGGCCGGGACGTACGAGATCCTCGTGGGCTCCTCCTCGACGGACCTCGTGGCGAGGATCCCGGTCGAGGTGGACTCCGACGACGTCGCGGCCCCGGCCCCGCGCGTCGCGGGGCTTGTCGCCACCGACGAGGAGTTCACCGCGCTGCTGGGGCGGCCCATCCCCGCGCCCGACCCGGTCCGCCCCTTCAGCCGGACCTCGACCCTCGCCGAGCTGGCCACCAGCCCGCTCGGCCGGCCCCTGGCCGCCGTGCTGACGCACGCGGCCACCAGCCGGGTCTCGGCCGAGGACGTCGACTCCACCGAGGACATGCTCCGGGCCAGCATCACCGAGCTCCCGCTGCGGGGATTCGTGCAGTTCAGCGGTGGCGCCTTCCGGTTCGCCGCGCTCGACCGGGTGATCGCCGCGCTCAACGGGGACCTGCGCGGGATGGTGGCGCGCCGTCGGTGACCCACCGCACGGTTCCGGCGGGCGGGCGGTAACGCCGACCGGCCTGCCGGGAACATGGGGGTATGAAGTCCACCGCCCTCGTCCTCGTCCTCGCGGCCGGCATGCTCGCCGCCTGTGCCCAGTCCACCGATCCGGGCGCGCCCGGCAGCGGCTCTCCGACCGCCGTGCCGCCGGACTCGGCGGTGTCCTCGGACATGGTCCGTCCGGTCGGCGGCGACCTGCGCATCGGGCAGACCTGGTACCTCGTCGGCACGTCCCTGAGCTCCGTGCAGATGCCGGAGGGCATCACGATCACGTTCGAGGAGGACAGCGTCGGCGGGCCCGGCCCGGTGAACGGCTGGTCGGCCGGGTACACGGCCACCGACGACGGCGGACTCGAGCTCGGTCCCATCGCCGCCACCCTCATGGCCGGGCCGGAGGACGCCATGGCGGCCGAGGCCGCGTACTTCGCCCTGCTCGACGAGGTGGACGGGTACACGACGGTGGAGGCCGGCGAGCTCTACCTCTTCCAGGACCAGGCCAACGTGCTGGTCTACTCGGTGAATCCGCCCGTCGAGGATCCGATGGCGATCTCGGATGCGACCAAGGCCCTGGCCGACGCCGTGCTCGGTCTGTCGGAGGCCGAGGCGCAGGCGAGAGTCGAGGACGCTGGCCACACCTTCCGCGTGGGCGCCCGCGACGGAGAGCGGTTCGCCCTCACGGAGGACTACTCCACGACCCGGATCACCGTCACGATCGAGGACGGGGAGGTGACCGAGGCGGTCATCGGCTGATCCCCCGCGCCACGGGTCCGGCCCCGATCAGCGCGTGGCCGGCTCGGTGAGGCCCGCCGCCTCCTCGTCGGTGAACAGCCTCGAGCGGATCAGGAACCGGACCCCCTCCGGTGCCTCCAGCGAGAAGCCACTGCCCCGGCCGGGCACGACGTCGACGGTCAGGTGCGTGTGCGACCAGTACTGGAACTGCGGCGCCCACATGTAGAACGGCGACGCCGTGGCATCGGGCAGGGTGCCGAGCAGCACGTCGGAGTCCCCCACCTGGAACTCGTCACGCGGATAGCACATGGGGGCGCTGCCGTCGCAGCACCCGCCCGACTGGTGGAACAGCACCGGCCCGTGCCGGGCCACCAACTGGTCGATGAGGGTGACCGCCGCGGGCGTGGCATCGACCCGGGCGATCGGACCTGTGGCGTCGAGCATGCACGACACCTCCTCTGCAGGACGGGCTGACGGGGCCCGGCCCATCCGCGCGGCGGGTGGCGCACGGACGGGCCGGACCGGGACCGATCAGAAGAACCCGTCCGCCTCGGGCTTGTAGGACACCAGCATGTTCTTCGTCTGCTGGTAGTGCTCGAGCATCATCTTGTGGGTCTCGCGACCGATGCCCGAGCCCTTGTAGCCCCCGAAGGCGGCGTGCGCCGGGTACGCGTGGTAGTTGTTCACCCACACCCGGCCCGCCTCGATGCCGCGGACCATCCGGTAGGCCTCCTGCTGGTTGCGCGTCCAGACCCCCGCACCCAGGCCGTACAGGGTGTCATTGGCGATCTCGAGGGCGTGATCGGCGTCGCGGAACGAGGTCACGGAGACGACCGGGCCGAAGATCTCCTCCTGGAAGATCCGCATGGAGTTGACGCCCTCGAAGACCGTGGGCTGGATGTAGTAGCCCTCCTCGAGGCCGGGCACGCCGCAGACGTCGCCGCCGGTGAGCACCTTCGCGCCCTCCTCCCGCCCGATCTGCAGGTAGGACAGGATCTTCTCCTGCTGGTCCATGCTCGCCTGGGCGCCCATCTGGGTCTCGGTGTCCAGCGGGTTGCCCTGCTTGATCGTCTGCACCCGGGCGACCGCGCGGGCCATGAACTCGTCGTAGATCGACTCGTGCACCAGTGCCCGCGACGGGCAGGTGCACACCTCCCCCTGGTTGAAGGCGAACATCGTGAAGCCCTCGAGCGCCTTGTCGAGGAACGCGTCGTCGACGTCCATGACGTTCGGCATGAAGATGTTCGGGCTCTTGCCCCCGAGCTCGAGGGTGACCGGGATCAGGTTCTGCGACGCGTACTGCATGATGAGACGACCGGTCGTGGTCTCCCCCGTGAAGGCGATCTTCGAGATCCGCGGGCTGGAGGCGAGCGGCTTGCCGGCCTCGACGCCGAACCCGTTGACGATGTTGAGCACGCCGTCGGGCAGGAGATCACCGACCAGCTCGGCGAACAGCAGGATCGTCACGGGGGTCTGCTCGGCGGGCTTGAGCACCACGCAGTTGCCGGCGGCCAGCGCCGGCGCGAGCTTCCACGCGGCCATGAGGATCGGGAAGTTCCACGGGATGATCTGCCCGACGACGCCGAGCGGCTCGTGGAAGTGGTAGGCGACCATGTGCTCGTTGATCTCGCCGAGGGTGCCCTCCTGCACCCGGATGGCGCCGGCGAAGTAGCGGAAGTGGTCGATCGCCAGCGGGATGTCCGCGGCCAGCGTCTCGCGGACCGCCTTGCCGTTGCTCCAGGTCTCGGCGACGGCCAGCTGCTCCAGGTTGGCCTCCATCCGGTCGGCGATCCGGTTGAGGATGTTGGCGCGCTCGGTGACCGACATGCGGCCCCAGGTGTCCTTCGCGGCGTGCGCCGCGTCCAGCGCCAGCTCGACGTCGGCCGCAGTGGACCGTGGGATCCGCGTGTAGGCCCGCCCGGTGACCGGGGAGATCTCGTCGAAGTACTGGCCCTCGACCGGCGGGATCCACTTGCCGCCGATGAAGTTCTCGTACTGGGGGGCGAAGTCGACGACGGCCCCGGGGGTGTTCGGCTGCGCGTACACGGTCATCGCGGTGCTCCTGGTGGTCAGCGTGTGACGGGCGTCACAACGGGTGCCGTGGACGGTAGGCATCGGGGGGTTGCAGGAAGGTTGCGTGCCGGCGCGGGGCGGGGCGCGGCTCGGCGCGGACCGACGCAGGGGGCGGAGCACGGCGCGGGGCGTGGCTCGGGCGAGGGCGGCGCCCACGGAGGCAGGGCGAGGGCGGCGCCCGCAGGCGCTCGAGGTGCTCGGTCCGCGGCGCTAGTCGAGCAGCGCCGCGGCGCGGGCCCCCTCGAGCAGGGCCCGCTCGGGGGCGTCGCCGGGCAGCAGGGCGAGTGCGTGCTCGACCACGTCGGCGTCGTGCGGGTCGCGCTGGGCCAGGGTGCTGGCCGCGTCCGGCTCCCGCCCCGCCAGCACGAGCGTGCGCACCCCCACCTGGATCCGCACGGCCAGCTCGCGGGCGACGGGCGCCTCGGAGCCGGGCAGGACGTCGTCGACGAAAGCACGGGCCGCGGCTGGCGCGTCCCCGGCCGCGATGTGCTCGAGGACCTCGAGGGCGTCGACGGCGAGCGGCTCGCTGAGGCGGTAGGGCCGTGAGGCCAGCGCGCCGGGCACCACCCGACGCAGCCGCGAGACCTCGACCTTCACCGTCGTGGCGGCGACCGGCTGGTCGCCGTACACGTGTGCGGCCAGCTGGTCCAGGGTGCACCCCTGCGGATGGCTGGCCAGGGCGAGCAGCACCTCGGCCTGCCGCTGGGTGAGCATGACCGGCGTCGCGCCGACCCACAGCCGGGGCCGGCCGAGCACCTCCAGGCGCAGGGCGCCGCGATCGGGCGTGGGCGACGTGCTGTCCCCGTGGCGAGCCGTGGGCTGGGTCCGGCGGGTCGCGGACCCGAGGGCCTGGCTGATCGTCCGCGCGAAGGCGGTCACCGTGGCCAGCGCCATGGGGTGGGAGCGATCCCAGGTCGTGGAGAGGTCCAGCACCCCGACGACACGGCGGGCCGACGGGTCGACGAGGGGGGCGGCGTAGCACACCCAGCCGTGCACGGCAGGGCTGAAGTGCTCGGCTGAGAAGACCTGGGCCGGCTCCGCGCTGCGCAGCGCGAGGTCCAGGGCGTTCGTGCCGACACTGGCCTCGTCCCACCGGCCGCCGGGGACGAAGTTGACGGCCGCGGCGCGATCGCGCATGTGGCGACCCCCGCTCGACCACAGGATCCGCCCGGTGGCGTCGGTGACGGCGGCGACCAGGTCGCAGTCCCGAGCCGTGCGCTCGACGTCCTCGACGACCCCGGCCATGGCTGGTCGCAGCGCCGATGCGCGCCAGGCGTCGCGCACCGTGTCCTCGGGGTCGACGGGGGCGGCCTCGACGGGGCCGGGCAGGCGGCTCTGGCTGCGGTCCCACGAGGCCGCCACCTCGTCGCGCACCCCGTCGGCGGAGCCCCGCTCCTGGAACCGTTCCCAGGCCGCCGTCAGCGAGCGCCGGTGGGCGCGCAGGCTGGCAGCTGGCACGGTCGCCTCCCAGAGCCGCAGACGAGGGTGACCAATGTCACACAGCGACCCAGGGCTGGCAAGGGTGCCGGCGAGACCACCACGGGGCGTTGCCGGGCCCGTGCGATGCGTGGCCGGTCCACCCCGCGGGCCCGTCCACGGTCGGCAGGCGTCCCGGCCGGCCTCGCACGGGAACCCGATCGCCAGGGGCGGGTGCCGGACGGATGACCGCCCCCGCGCGCGTGACCGATCGGGACCGGGTCGACGGCGACCGACCGAGGCCGCGCTGGCGCGGCAGCTACTTCGGGGAGGCGTCGACGAACGGCAGCCGCACGACCCGCGCCGGCACGCTGCGCCCGCGCACGTCGACGGCCACGGCATCGTCGAACGCGAGGGCCGGATCGACCAGGGCCAGGGCGATCCCCTGCCGCAAGGTGGGCGAGAAGGTGCCCGACGTGGTCTCCCCCGCCGGGGCACCTTCCGCTCCGACGACCGGCATGCCCGCGCGGGGGATGCCACGGCCCTCGACCCGCAGGCCGCGAAGGGCGCGGGGTCGTCCCGCCGCCCGCTGCGCGAGCAGGGCCTCGCGGCCGTGGAACGCCGGCTTGTCCCAGCCAACTGCCCAGGACAGCCCTGCCTCGAGTGGGGTGATCGTCGGCGAGAGGTCCTGGCCGTGCAACGGGTACCCCATCTCGGTGCGCAGGGTGTCCCGCGCGCCCAGCCCGGCAGGCACGGCGCCCGCCGCGACGACGGCTGCCCACAGCGCCGGGAGCACCTCGGTGCCGATGACCACCTCGTACCCGTGCTCACCGGTGTAGCCGGTCCGGCAGAGCACCCCGCCAGTCCCCTCGAACGCGGTCTCCCGGAAGGCCATGTACGCCAGCTCGTCGCCCGGTTCGAGCAGCCCGAGCGCCACGACGACGTCGCGGCTGGCCGGCCCCTGGATCGCGAGGATCCCCTCGCCCTCATGGCGGTCCTCGAGCGACACCGCGCTCGGCAGGGCGGCACGCAGGAGGTCGCGGACCGCCGCGGCGTTCGCCGCGTTGGGCACGATGCGCACGGCGTCGTCGCCCTCCCGGTAGACGATGAGGTCGTCGACGACACCGCCCGCGGCGTTGCACACCATCGAGTACTGGGCCTGTCCGGGCCCGATCCGGTCCAGGTCGTTGGCCAGGACCGCGTTCAGGGCGGCGGCCGCGCCCGGGCCCCGGAGCACGAGCTTGCCCATGTGCGAGACGTCGAAGACCCCGACCGCGGAGCGCACGGCCGTGTGCTCGGCGACGACGCCGGTGGGGTACTCGATGGGCATCTCCCAGCCGCCGAAGTCCGCCAGCTTCGCGCCGGCCGCATGGTGGGCCGCGAACAGGGGGGTGCGTCGCAGGGTCACCCTGCGGAGGGTACGCGCTGGGACCGCCGCAGGCGGGCCGCGTCGCCACTACGCTCGCCGGCATGACGACGCTGCGCCTGGCGACCTCGGCCACGACCACCGACCTCCTCGTCCTGGGACTCGTCCGGGGCGCCGACGGCCCCTCGGTGGCCGTGGGGCCGGGGATCACCGACGCGCAGGCGACGGCGGTCACCGCCGCGGCCCGCAGCGTCGGCGCGACGGGCAAGGTGGACGAGGTCCTGCGCCTGCCGGGCGAGCCGTACGACCTGCCCGCGCTCATGCTCGCCGGCCTCGGGGACGAGGCCGGGGCCGACGCCCCCGCGGCGCTCCACCGGGCCGCGGGGGCGGCCCTGCGCACGGCGGCGGCCACGGACGTGACCGTGGCCCTGCCCACCGGGGACGATCCCGACCGGGTGGCCGCCGTCGCGCAGGGTGCGCTCATCGGGGCCTACCGGATCGTCGGGCGCCCCGCAGCCGACCCTCCGGTCGCGGCCCCCGAGCAGGTCACGCTCCTGGTCGGCGC
>JALOLH010000041.1 GCA_025456065.1 Candidatus Nanopelagicales bacterium
CCCGAAGATCGACCCGCACGACTACGAGACCAAGAAGGGTCACGTGGTGCGGTTCCTCAAGCAGGGCGACAAGGTCAAGATCACGATCATGTTCCGGGGCCGTGAGCAGTCCCGGCCCGAGCTCGGCTACCGGCTGCTGCAGCGGCTGGCCGAGGACATCCAGGAGTTCGGCGTCGTCGAGAGCGCGCCGAAGCAGGACGGCCGGAACATGATCATGGTGGTCGCGCCGACCAAGCGGAAGGTCGATGCCCGCGCCGAGCGCGAGGCCGCCCGCCAGGCCGCGGCCGCCGACCAGGCGCCGGGCAGCGCCACTGCCTGAACCAGACCGCGCGACGGGCGACCGTCGCCGCACAGCCCGTCGCGTCCCACCGCGCCGGGCCACCACCGGAGGAGAAGCACGATGCCGAAGATGAAGACCCACAGCGGCACCAAGAAGCGGGTGAAGGTCACCGGCTCGGGCAAGCTGATGCACGAGCAGATCAACAAGCGCCACCGCCTCGAGGTGAAGACGAGCAAGCGCTCGCGCAAGCTCCAGCAGGACTCCGCCGTCTCCGCCGGCGACTCGAAGAACGTCAAGCGTCTGCTCGGAATGCGCTGACCCCGACCACAACACGAAGGAGTGACCCGTGGCACGCGTGAAGCGGGCAGTCAACGCCCACAAGAAGCGCCGTGAGATCCTCGACCAGGCCAGCGGGTACCGCGGCCAGCGCTCGCGCCTGTACCGCAAGGCCAAGGAGCAGGTCATCCACTCGGGCGTGTACGCCTACGACCATCGCAAGGACCGCAAGGGTGACTTCCGCCGCCTGTGGATCCAGCGCATCAACGCTGCGGCTCGCGCGAACGGCATGACGTACAACCGGTTCATCCAGGGCCTCAAGGCCGCCGGCATCGAGGTCGACCGCCGGATGCTCGCCGAGCTCGCGGTCAACGACGAGGCGGCGTTCGCCTCGCTCGTCGAGACGGCCCGCGGCGCGCTGCCGGCGAGCGCGCCGGCCGCCTGACCCGGCTCGCGGCCACTGGGCCCCGACTCCCCCCGCGGGGAGTCGGGGCCCTGCCGCGTCCGGGGCGTGCGGTGGCCCACCGGACATGCGCCGCCGGTCCCGGGCCGGGCCGGGTCGGCCAGCCGGGCCGGGCCGGGACGGCCAGCCGGGCCAGCCGGGCCGGGGTGGCTCCTCGGGCGCGACCGCTGCTGCCCGGGTGCCATGCTTCCGGACGTGCCCGTCCCCGCCCCGCCGCCGGATCACGGTCCCGTGCTGAGCGCACGGTCGGCGCGCGTCCGGGACGCCCGCCAGCTCCACGTGGGCAAGTTCCGGCGCATCCGGGGGGAGTTCCTGGCCGAGGGGCCGCAGGCGGTCCGCGAGGCGATCGAGGCCGGGGCTGTCGTCGAGGTCCTCGTGGCCGACGCCCGGGACCGGCTCGTCGCCGAGGTGGCCGCGGCCGCGCGTGCCCGGCTCCCGATCCACCGGCTGGACGACGCGGCCCTGGCGGCAGTGGCGACGACGCAGTCGCCGCAGGGCATCGTGGCGGTGTGCCGCTGGGCCCCCGGGACCCTGGCCGAGGTGCTCGCCGAAGCCGGTCCGGGCCAGGTCGTGCTCGCCCACGAGATGGCCGACCCCGGCAACGCCGGGGCGCTGGTCCGGGTGGCCGATGCCGCCGGCGTCCGGGCGGTCGCCCTGTCCGACCGCTCGGTGGACCCGACGAACCCGAAGTGCGTGCGCGCCACCGCCGGTTCGCTGTTCCACCTGCCCGTCGTGGCCGCCGGGGAGACCATCGCGGCGCTGGAGGCCCTGCGCGCCGCGGGCTACCGGACCCTCGCAACGGACGTGACCACCGAGTCGGTCGACCTGTTCGCCGCCGAGCGCGACGGCCTGCTGGTCGGCCGCATCGCCTGGGTCCTCGGCAACGAGGCCCACGGCCTGCCGCCCGAGGTCCGCGCCGCCGTCGACCACGTCGTGCGCATCCCCATCCTGGGCCGGGCCGAGAGCCTGAACCTCGCCACCGCCGCGGCGGTGTGCTGCTACGCCGCGGCCCGTGCGGCAGCGGCACCGGCCGGGGCCTGAGCGCGACCTGCGTCCGGCCGGGCGCCGGTAGGATCGGCGCCCAGTTGCCCCTGCGCTGGGAAGGCCCCATGTCCGCCCCGAACAAGACCTACGACCCCGTCGAGGTGAGCGCCCTGTCCGACGAGGCGGTGGCCTCCGCCCGGGACGCCGCCGTGGCCGCGATCGCCGCCGCGCCCGACCTCGACGCCCTCAAGGCCGTCCGCGTCGAGCACGCGGGCGACCGCTCCCCGCTGGCCCTGGCCAACCGTGAGATCGGCGCCCTGCCGCCGGCTGCCAAGGCCGAGGCCGGCAAGCGGGTGGGACAGGCCAGGGCGGCGGTCAAGCGTGCCCTCGAGGAGCGCGAGGTGGTGCTCGCGGCGGAGCGCGACGAACGGGTGCTCGTCGAGGAGGCCGTCGACGTCACCCTGCCGGTGGACCGCCGTCCCCGGGGCGCCCGGCACCCGCTCACCACGCTCATGGAGCGCATCGAGGACGTCTTCCTCGCGATGGGCTACGAGATCGCCGAGGGCCCCGAGGTCGAGACCGAGTGGCACAACTTCGACGCGCTCAACATCGCCCCGGACCACCCGGCGCGCTCGATGCAGGACACCTTCTTCGTCGGCTCCCCGGACAGCGGCGTCGTGCTGCGGACCCACA
Source organism: Candidatus Nanopelagicales bacterium (assembly GCA_025456065.1). GTDB lineage: Bacteria > Actinomycetota > Actinomycetes > S36-B12 > CAIYMF01 > Prado023. The sequence goes on from JALOLH010000041.1 coordinate 2,697, forward strand.
CGTCCCCGGTGCAGGTGCGCTCGATGCTGCAGCGGCCGCTGCCCATCTACGTGATCTGCCCGGGCCGCGTCTACCGCACCGACGAGCTCGACGCGACGCACACGCCGGTGTTCCACCAGGTCGAGGGCCTCGTCGTCGACGAGGGCATCACCATGGGCGACCTCAAGGGGACCCTGGACCACTTCGCCTCGGCGATGTTCGGCGCGGGCATCGTCACGCGCCTGCGGCCCAGCTACTTCCCGTTCACCGAGCCGAGCGCCGAGGTGGACCTGCAGTGCTTCGTCTGCCGGGGCGCCTCGGTCGGCGATCCGCACCGGCCGTGCCGCACCTGCTCCTCCGAGGGCTGGATCGAGTGGGGCGGCTGCGGGATGGTGAACCCTCGGGTGCTCGCGGCGTGCGGCATCGACACCCAGCGCTACACCGGGTTCGCCTTCGGCATGGGCATCGAGCGCACGCTGATGTTCCGCCACGGCGTGACCGACATGCGCGACATGGTCGAGGGCGACGCCCGGTTCACGCTCGCGTTCGGCACGGAGGTCTGAGGCATGCGCGCACCGCTGAGCTGGATCCGCCGGTACGCGCCGGTCCCGGCCGACCAGGCGGGCCGTGACGTGGCTGCCCGACTCATCGCGGCGGGCCTCGAGGTCGAGACCGTCCACGTGCTCGGTGCCGACGTGACCGGGCCGTTGGTCGTCGGCCGCGTGCTGTCGGTCGAGGAGCTCACCGAGTTCAGGAAGCCCATCCGGTACTGCCGAGTGGCCGTCGGGCCCGGGAACGGCGAGGTCGTCGACGGGGCGGTGACCGACGAGCGCGGCATCATCTGCGGCGCTTCGAACTTCATGGCCGGCGACCTGGTGGTCGTCGCGCTGCCCGGGGCGGTGCTGCCCGGGGGGTTCGCGATCGGTTCCCGGGAGACGTACGGACGGCTCTCGGACGGGATGATCACGTCCGAGCGCGAGCTCGGCCTCGGCGACGACCACGCCGGCATCATCGTGCTGCCGGCGGGCTCGGCCGAGCCCGGTGACTCCGGGTACGAGGTGCTCGGGCTCGGCGACGAGGTGCTCGACATCGCGGTGACGCCGGACCGCGGCTACGCGTTGAGCATCCGCGGGATCGCCCGGGAGGTGGCCACGGCCTACGACCTGCCGTTCGACGACCCCGCGCTGGTCGACCCGGAGGCCCTGCTCCCGGCGCCGAGCGGCGATGCGCCGCACGGCTGCTCGATCAGCGACCCAAGCGCCGCCGACCGGTTCGTGCTGCGCTCGATCGCCGGCCTCGACCCGTCTGCGCCGAGCCCGCAGTGGATGCGCCGCGCGCTCGTGGCCTGCGGGATGCGACCGGTGTCGCTGGCCGTCGACGTGACCAACTACGTGATGCTCGAGCTCGGCCAGCCGCTGCACGCGTTCGACCGCGCCAAGCTGCGGGGGCCGCTCACCGTGCGCCGGGCTGCCGCGGGTGAGGTGCTCGAGACGCTCGACCACACGAAGCGGGCCCTGGACCCCGAGGACGTCGTCATCGCCGACCCGAGTGGGCCGCTGGCCGTGGCCGGCATCATGGGCGGGCTCGACTCGGAGATCGACGATGCGTCGCACGCGGTGGCCATCGAGGCGGTGCACTTCTCCCCGGTCGCCATCGCCCGCGGGTCGCGCCGGCACCGACTGTCGAGCGAGGCGTCCCGGCGGTTCGAGCGGGGGGTCGACCCCGCGCTGCCGGCAGTCGCGTCGGCGCGGGCCGCGGCGCTGCTCATCGAGCTCGGGGGGGCCACCTACGTCGGCGTGAGCCGGGTGGACGTGGTCCCGGCGGCGACGCCGCTACGGATCCCCGTCGACCTGCCCGCCCGCGTCTCCGGTCTGGCGATCAGCGGCGAACGCGCGCTCGCGCGGCTCGAGGCGGTCGGCGCCGCCGTGGTCGCCGACGGCGACGCACTGGTCGTCACCCCGCCCCCGTGGCGTCCGGACCTCACCGACCCGTACGACCTGGTCGAGGAGGTCGTGCGGCTCGAGGGGTACCAGCACCTGCCCTCGACGATGCCGCACACCCGCGCCGGCTACGGCCTGACAGCCGGTCAGCGGCTGCGCCGGCGGGTCGGGCGCGCGCTGGCCGCCTCCGGGCTCGTCGAGGTCCTGTCCTATCCGTTCGTCGGCGTCGGCGACCTCGACGCCCTGGGCGTCCCGGCCGACGACCCGCGCCGCGAGCTCGTACGGCTGGCCAACCCGATCTCCGACGAGGCCCCGTTCCTGCGCACCACGCTGCTGCCCGGGCTCGTGGCCGCCGCCCGGCGCAACCTGAGCCGTGGGGCTGCCGACCTCGCCCTGGCCGAGGTGGGCCCGGTGTTCCGCGGCGCGCACGTGGGGACGCACCCCGAGCCGCCGCGGCCCTCGGTCGCCGGGCGGCCCAGCGACGAGGACGTGGCCGCGCTGCACGACCTGCTGCCCGACCAGCCCCGGCACGTCGCCGGCCTGCTCACCGGCGAGCGCGACCGGGCCGGGTGGTGGGGCGGCGGTCGCCGGGCGGACTGGTCGGACGCGCTCGCGGTCGTGCGCGAGCTGGCCGAGGAGCTGGGCGTGGCCATCGAGGTGGCGTCGGCCGCGTTGTTGCCATGGCACCCCGGGCGGTGCGCGGCCGTCTCCGTGGCGGGGACGGTCATCGGCCACGCCGGCGAGCTGCACCCGCGCGTCGTCGAGGCGCTCGACCTGCCGCCGCGGACCGTGGCCTTCGAGCTGGACCTCGATGCCCTGCTGGCCGAGGTGCCGGCCACCGCTGCGGGGCCGACGATCTCGACCATGCCGGTGGCCAAGGAGGACCTGGCCGTGGTGGTGGCGGCCGACGTCCCGGCCGAACGGGTCCGGGCCGCGCTGCTGCGTGGCGGTGGGGCGCTGCTGGAGTCCGTGCGGCTGTTCGACACCTACGAGGGCGCGCAGGTCGGCGAGGGGCGGCGGTCCCTGGCGTTCGCGCTGCGGATGCGGGCGCCGGACCGGACCCTGTCCGCGGCCGAGGTGGCCGAGGTGCGCGAGGCCGCCCTGGCGGCGGCGCAGGCCGAGTGCGGCGCGGTGCTGCGCACCTGATCGGGCCGGATCGGGCCAGCGCGGGCCGGTGCGGGCCGGTGCCGCGGGCCAGCGCGGGCCGGTGCGGGCCGGTGCCGCGGGCCAGCGCGGGCCGGTGCCGCGGGCCGGTGCCGCCTCCGCGGTCAGCCCGGCAGGCGCGGGGTGAAGGGGTGCAGCTCGTCCGGCCCGGGCTGGACGACCCCCCAGGACGACTCCGGCACCTCGCGCCAGGCTCCCACGAGCCCGCCGAACGGCTCGGAGACGACCAGCCGGGTCTCTTCCGAGACCGACCAGAGTGTCGGGTTGTTCGGGTACTGGGCACGCAGCGTCTCGATCTCCTGGCTGAGGAACAGCGTGCGCGAGCTGCGCTCGCTGGAGTAGCGGAAGGCCCAGAGCCGGCTCCCGTCGGTGGTGGCCACGGTCATCTGGATCGGCTGCTCCACCCCGTGCGCACGCCCCACCGACTCGATGAACCCGACCGCCTGCTCCACCGCGCTGGGCGGGTCGTCGGCCAGGCCGAACGTGAGAGCCAGGAAGAAGAACACCTCGGAGTCCGTCGACCCCTCGATGCTCGGGTAGAGCTCGGGGTCGACAGCGAGCACCAGGTCACGCTTGACCTTCGCGAAGTCGCGGATCAGCCCGTTGTGCATCCACAGCCAGCGGCCGTGGCGGAACGGGTGGCAGTTGGTCTGCTGGATGGCCCCGCCCGTCGAGGCCCGGATGTGCGCCATGATCACCGGCGAGGACAGGTGCTGGGCGAGGCTGCGCAGGTTGCGGTCGTTCCACGCCGGCTCGGTGCTGTGGAAGACGCCGGGCTCGCCGCCGACCCGGTCGTACCACCCGATGCCGAAGCCGTCCCCGTTCGTGGTGGTGGCGCCCATCGTCGAGTGCAGGCTCTGGTCGATGAGCGAGTGCTTCGGCTTCACGAGCAGCTCGTCGAGGTGGATCGGGGATCCGGAGTAGGCCAGCCAGCGACACATCGCGACCTCCTGACGGGCTGCGGTCGACGGGGCCAGCCCGCGGTGCGTGCGTCCGCCACGCTACGAGGGTGCGTGCGGACGATGCCCGCCGGGGCGCTGCGGCCGAGGCGATGCCGGCGCGTCGGCGGGGGGCCGTGCCAGCATGGCGGCGTGAGCCAGCTGCGTCCCCCGCTCGAGGTCCTCGCCGCGAGCCCGGCTCGGCTGGGCCGTGGGCTGCGGCCCGCCGCAGCGGGTCGGTCCGCCCGGCACATGCCCGACGACGCCTGGGAGCTGGAGGACGGCCGTGGCTGACCCGGCGCCCGTGGTGGGGGACCGGCCCACCGCCCTGGTCACCGGTGCCTCGCGTGGGATCGGCCGGGCGATCGCCGAGGACCTGGTGGTGCACGGCTGGCGGGTCATGGCGCTGGCCCGCGACGCCCAGCGGCTCGAAGGGCTGGCGGCCGAGCACCCGGACGAGGTCCTGCCCCTGGTCGCCGACGTCACCGACCCCGATGCCGTGGGCGCCGCGATCGCCACCGCCGTCGCGCGCTGGGGCGCCCCGGACCTCGTCGTGGCGAATGCCGGCGTGCTCGCCGCGGTCGGACCCACGTGGGAGGTGCCGCCGGACACCTGGTGGCGCGAGTTCGAGGTGAACGTCCGCGGCGTGCACGGCACGCTGGCCGCTGCCCTGCCGGCGATGGTGGCGCGGGGGAGTGGACGGGTGGTGCTCGTCTCCTCCGGCATGGCCCGGCGCCCGACGGCGTGGCAGTCGGCGTACGGCGCCAGCAAGGCCGCGCTGACCCACCTGGCCGGCTCGCTGGCCGTCGAACTGGCCCCGGCGGGCGTCGCGGTGTTCGCGATCAGCCCCGGGATGGTCCACACGGACATGACCCGGTGGCCGGCCGCCCTCCTGGCGCACCTGCCCGAGCTCGCGGCCCTGCCCGAGGAGGCCTACCAGCCGGTCGCGGAGGGATGTGCGCTCGTGCGCGACCTGGCCGGGGGCCGGTTCGACGCCCTGTCCGGGGCCTTCCTGCACGTGCGCGACGACCGCGAGGCGCTGCTGGCCGAGGCGTCGGCCTGAGCAGCGCCGATCCGGGGAGCCGCTCCCGATATGGTTGCATGGTGCAAGCAACTATGCTTCCATGATGCCCGTGTCCGACAGCTGGCAGCCCGAGTGCGCGGAGGACGAGCTCCTCGTCGCCTTCGTGGCGGTCAAGCGCGCGTTCGTCGCCCGCTCGCTCGGCGGAGACCCGGGGGTCTTCCCGATCCTGCACCACCTCGCCGTCGCCGGGCCGTCCCGCCAGGGGGCACTCGCTGAGGCGATCGGCCTGGACGCGTCCACGGTCAGCCGGCACGTCCGCGCCCTCGTCGTCGACGGCTTCGTGGCGACCGCGCGCGACCCGGAGGATGGTCGCGCCACCGTCCTGACCCTCACGGACGCGGGCCGCGAGCACCTCGTCGCCCGGCTGCGGGCCAACCGCGCCACGCTGCGCGCCGCCACGGAGGACTTCACCGCAGCCGAGCGGGCCGAGCTGGTCCGCCTGCTGCACAAGCTCGTCGCCCGGCTGGGCGACCTCGAGGAGACCGCATGACCGACCAGACCCAACGGCGCGGCGACGTTCCCGACACCGCCGCCGTCCCCGCGGGCCCGACGGCTCCGGCGGACGGCACGGCCGTCACGGCGTCGCCGAGCTACCTCACCCACTCCGAGATCATCCAGGTGATGGTCGGGCTGATGGCCGGCATGTTCCTGGCCGCGCTCGACCAGAGCATCGTCGGCACCGCGCTGCCGCGCATCGTCTCGGACCTCGGCGGCCTCGAGCACCTGTCCTGGGTGGTGACCGCCTACCTGCTCACCTCGACGGCCTCCACGCCCCTGTGGGGCAAGATCTCCGACCTCCGCGGACGCCGGCCGATGTTCCAGCTGGCCATCGTCATCTTCCTGGTCGGCTCGCTCATCGCCGGCGCCGCGACCTCGATGGAGATGCTCATCGGCGGTCGCGCCGTGCAGGGCCTGGGCGGTGGCGGCCTCATGGCGCTGGCCCTGGCGATCATCGGCGACATCATCCCGCCGCGGGAGCGCGGCAAGTACCAGGGCATGTTCGGCGCCGTGTTCGGCGTCTCGAGCGTCGCCGGTCCGCTGCTCGGCGGGTTCTTCACCGACGGTCCCGGCTGGCGCTGGATCTTCTGGCTCAACATCCCGATCGGCCTGGCCGCGCTGTTCATCACCTCGCGTGCCCTGCACATGCCGATCGTGCGCCGCGAGCACAAGGTCGACTACCTGGGTGCGGCCCTGGTCGTGGGCTCGGTCACCTCGGTGCTGCTGTACCTGTCCTGGGCCGGCGAGCAGTACGGCTGGGCCGATCCGCGGTCGTTGGCGCTGGCGGGCCTCGGTGCCGTCCTGGCGCTGGCGTTCGTCCTGGTGGAGCTGCGCGCTGAGGAGCCCATCATCCCCATGCGGCTGTTCCGCGGGCCGGTGTTCCGTTGGACCGTGGTGTTCGCCTCGATCATGGGCATGGCCATGTTCGGCGGGATCATCTACCTGCCGTTCTACCTGCAGGTCGTGAAGGGGTACACGCCCACCGAGTCCGGCCTGGCGCTGCTGCCGATGGTCATCGGCATCTTCCTCACGTCGATCGGGTCCGGGGCGCTGGTCACCAAGACGGGCCGGTACAAGCGCTACCCGATCCTCGGCGCCGCGATCACCCTGGTGGCGATGTACCTGCTGAGCACCATCGAGGTGGGCACGTCGTTCGCCCTGTTCTCGGTCTACATCTTCCTGCTCGGGGCGGGCCTCGGCTTCACCATGCAGACCGTGGTCACGGCCGTGCAGAACGAGGTGGACTTCCGCGACCTCGGCGCCGGCACGTCGTCGGTGACGTTCTTCCGCTCGCTGGGCGGGGCGTTCGGCACCGCGCTGTTCGGCGCGGTGCTGAGCAACCGCCTCGCGCACTACCTGACCGAGGCGTTCGCGGGCGCCCCCGGTGCCGCCGGCTCGGTCGGCGGGTCGCTGTCGGACGTGACGCAGATCGCGGCGCTGCCGCCGGACGTGAAGGGCCCGGTGCTCGAGGCGTTCGTGCAGGCGCTCCAGGACATCTTCCTGGTGGCGATCCCGTTCCTCGTCATCGCGCTCGTGGTCGCGTTCATGATCCCCGAGAAGCCGCTGAAGACGCGGTTCGACGCCAGCGAGGTCGAGCAGGAGGGCGAGCCAGCCCCCATGGCATTCGAGTAGCGCGCCGGCCCTCGGGCCGAGGGCAGGGGGGCGGCTGGGTCGGGCGACGGCCCAGGGCGGGGAGCGGTGTATCCGCATATGCGTATACTCCGGGCATGACCTGGACCGTCGCGATCGCCGGGGCGTCCGGCTACGCCGGAGGCGAGCTGGTCCGGCTGGTGTCGGCGCACCCGGAGCTCGGGCTCGGGGCGCTGGCCGCCGGGGCGAAGGCCGGGCACGCGGTCGCCGCGACGCATCCGCAGCTCGTGTCGGTGGGCGACGCCCGGTTCGTGCCCACCGACGCCGACGTGCTCGCCCAGGCCGACCTGCTGCTGCTCGCGCTGCCGCACGGGGAGTCCGCGGCCCTGGTGGCCGCGCTGCCGGCCGACCTGCCCGTCGTCGACCTCGGCGCCGACTTCCGCCTGGCCGACGCCGCTGCGTGGGGCCGGTACTACGGCGGGAGCGTGCACGCCGGGCAGTGGCCGTACGGGCTGCCGGAGCTCCCCGGCCAGCGCGCCCGCCTGGCCGAGGCCGCGCGGGTGGCGAACCCGGGCTGCTACGCCACGGCGGTGGCACTGGCCCTCGCGCCGCTGCTGGCCGCCGGCCTCGTGGAGCCATCTGACGTGGTCGTCGTGGCGGCATCCGGCACCTCGGGGGCCGGTCGGAAGGCGAGCGAGGCGCTGCTGGCCAGCGAGGTGATGGGCGCGATGAGCCCGTACAAGGTGGGCGGCGTGCACCAGCACACCCCCGAGATGGAGCAGGCGCTGTCGGTCGCGGCCGGGGAGCCGGTCAGCATGGTGTTCACCCCCACCCTGGCCCCGATGCCACGCGGCATCCTCGCGACCTGCACCGCCCGGACCGCCCCGGGCGTCGACGAGGGGGCCCTGCGCGACGCCCTGCACGCCGCCTACGACGCCGAGCCGTTCGTGCACGTCCTGCCGGCTGGACGCCTGCCCTCGACGGCCGCGACGCTGGGCTCCAACAGCGTGCACCTGCAGGTGGCCCACGACCCCCACTCGGGGCGCACCACGGTGATCGCGGCCGAGGACAACCTCGTCAAGGGTGCCGCCGGCCAGGCGATCCAGAACGCCAACCGGATCCTCGGACTGCCCGAGCCGATGGGCCTGCCCGTGGACGGAGTCGCACCATGACCGAGCCGCGCGATGCGACCCCGAGCGGCGACCCGACCGATCCACCGGGCTGGATCGACGCCGGGGACGGCGGTCGGCTGTGGCAGGGCCCCTGGTGCGGTGGGGTGACGGGGCCGGGCGGGTTCCGGGCGGCCGGCGTCCCCGCCGGGCTCAAGGCCTCCGGCGCCAAGGACGTCGCCCTGGTGGTGAACGACGGCCCGCGGCACGACGCCGCCGCGGTGTTCACCAGCAACCGGGTCAGGGCCGCGCCGGTGCTGTGGACCCAGCAGTGCGCGAAGGAGGGCCGGTTCCGTGCCGTCATCCTCAACTCCGGCGGGGCCAACGCGTGCACCGGCCCGGGCGGTTTCGCCGACACCCACCACACCGCCGAGCACGTCGCCGGGCGGTTGGGCGTGGCGCCCATCGAGGTGGCGGTCTGCTCGACCGGGCTGATCGGCGAGCGGCTGCCGATGGACGCGCTGCTGGCCGGGGTTGACGCCACGGTCGCCGACCTGTCACCGGACGGGGGAGCCGACGCCGCCGAGGCGATCATGACCACCGACTCGCGGCCCAAGCTGGCCCGCTACGACGACCCCGCCGGGTGGACCGTCGGGGGCATGGCCAAGGGTGCGGGCATGCTGGCCCCGGGCCTGGCGACGATGCTCGTCGTGCTCACGACCGACGCCGTGGCCGGCGCCGCCACGCTCGATGCCGCCCTTCGGGCCGCCACCTCGCGCACGTTCGACCGCGTCGACTCCGACGGCTGCATGTCGACCAACGACACGGTGCTGCTGCTGGCCTCCGGGGCCAGCGGGATCGCACCAGTACCGGCGCGGCTGGCCGCCGCGGTCGAGGCGGTGTGCCGCTCGCTGGCCGGCCAGCTCGTGGCCGACGCCGAGGGCGCCACGAAGGACATCGCGATCACCGTGGTGCACGCGGCCACCGAGGCCGACGCGGTCACGGCTGCCCGCGCGGTGGCCCGCAGCAACCTGCTCAAGTGCGCGATCCACGGCGAGGACCCCAACTGGGGCCGCATCCTGGCCGCGGTCGGCACCACCGACGCCGCCTTCGATGCCGATCGCATCGACGTCGCCATCAACGGCGTGACGATCTGCCGCGACGGCGCCGCCTTCGGGGACCGGTCGGAGGTCGACATGTCCGGGCGGGACGTCAGCATCACGATCGACCTGCGCGCCGGCTCCGCAACGGCCACCGTCTGGACCAACGACCTGACCGCGATGTACGTCCACGAGAACTCGGCGTACTCGACATGACGGCGCTCGAGCTCCTCGCAGCGCTGCCGATCCACGCTGGGTCATCCCCACGGCGCGCTGATCGCCCGGGCGATGACCCAGCGCCGCACCACCGACGGGGAGGCACGAGATGAGCAGGTCCCGATCGGTCCCCACCGCCGAGGCGCTGGCCAAGGCCGAGGTGCTCGCCGAGGCGCTGCCCTGGCTGGAGCGCTTCCGCGGCGCCACGGTCGTCGTGAAGTACGGCGGCAACGCCATGACCTCGCCCGCGCTGCAGGAGGCCTTCGCCGCCGACGTCGTGTTCCTGCGCCTGGCCGGGTTGCGGCCGGTCGTCGTGCACGGGGGAGGCCCGCAGATCAACGCGATGCTCGCCCGCCTCGGGGTGACCAGCGAGTTCCGGGCGGGCCTGCGGGTGACCACGCCTGAGGTCATGGAGGTGGTCCGGATGGTGCTCACCGGGCAGGTGCAGCGGGACCTCGTGGGGCTGGTGAACGCGCACGGCCCACTGGCGGTCGGCATCTCCGGGGAGGATGCGCACCTGTTCGCCGCCGAGCAGCGCACGGTCATGGCCGACGGCCGACAGCTCGACCTCGGCCTCGTCGGCGACGTCACCGAGGTCCGCCCCGACTTCGTCACCAGCCTGCTCGACGACGGCTTCATCCCGGTGATCTCCACCATCGGCGTTGCCGAGGACGGCCAGGTGCTCAACGTCAACGCCGATACGGCGGCCTCGGCCCTGGCGGTCGCGCTGGCGGCCGACAAGCTCGTCGTGCTCACCGACGTGGAGGGCCTCTTCGCCGACTGGCCCGACCGGGGGAGCCTGGTGACCGAGCTCCGCGCCACCGAGCTCGCCGACCTGCTGCCCACGCTCGACTCCGGCATGGCGCCGAAGATGGAGGCCTGCCTGCGCGCCGTGCGCAGCGGGGTCGAGCGGGCCCACGTGATCGACGGCCGCGTGCCGCACAGCCTGCTGCTGGAGATCTTCACCAGCGAGGGCATCGGGACCATGGTGCTGCCCGATGAGGTGGCGTCGTGAGCAGCGGGCGGCAGCGACCCGGAGCCGCGCAGTCCGCCCAGTCGGCCGCCGGGCGGCCCTCGCCCGCGGAGCGCTGGCAGGCCGTCATGCAGGACACCTACGGGACCCCGCCGATCGCGCTGGTCCGCGGCGAGGGGGCATGGGTCTGGGACGACGCCGGCACCCGGTACCTGGACCTGCTCGCCGGCATCGCGGTGAACGCCCTTGGCCACGCCCACCCCGCGATCGTGCGCGCCGTGGCCGAGCAGGCCGCCACGCTGGGGCACACCTCGAACCTGGCCATCACCGAGCCCGCCCTGCGCCTGTCCGAGCGGCTCGCGCTCCTCGCCGACCCGATGGGTCGGGCCCGGGTGTTCCTGTGCAACTCCGGGGCCGAGGCGAACGAGGCCGCGTTCAAGCTCGCCCGGCTGACCGGGCGCACGCGGATGGTCGCCGCCGCCGGCGGCTTCCACGGCCGGACCATGGGCGCCCTGGCGCTCACCGGGCAGCCGGCCAAGGCCGACCCCTTCCGCCCGCTGCCCGGCGAGGTCACGTTCGTGCCGTACGGCGACGCCGAGGCGCTGGCCGCGGCGGTCGACGAGACGGTGGCCGCGGTGGTCCTCGAGCCGATCCAGGGCGAGGCCGGCGTCGTCGTCCCGCCGCCGGGCTACCTCGCGGCGGCCCGGCGCACCACCGCGCGGGTCGGGGCGCTGCTCATCCTCGACGAGGTGCAGACCGGCATCGGCCGGACCGGCCGCTGGCTGGCACACCACGCCCCGGCGCACGAGGGGATCCGACCCGACGTCGTCACCCTGGCCAAGGGCCTGGCCGGGGGCCTGCCGATCGGGGCGATGATCCGGCTGGACCATCCGCAGGTGCCGGCCTTCGCGCCCGGCATGCACGGCTCCACCTTCGGGGGCAACCCCATCAGCGCCGCCGCGGCGCTGGCGGTCCTCGACACGATCGCCGCTGACAGGCTGCTCGACAACGCGCGCGAGCGTGGGACCCAGCTCCGCGCGGGCCTGGCCGACGTGCCCGGAGTGGTCCAGGTGCGCGGCGCCGGCCTGCTGCTCGGGGTGGTCCTGGACGAGCCGATCGCGAAGGCCGTCGAGGCGGCGGCCCGCGCCGCGGGCGTGCTGGTGAACGCCGCCGCACCGGACGTGGTCCGGCTCGCCCCGCCCCTGGTCCTCACCGAGGAGCAGGCCGCCTTCGGGATCGCCGCGCTCGCGGCGGCCATCGGGCGAGCTCGCGAGCACGCCGCGACGCGCGCGCCAGAGCAGGCACCCGCGGTCGCGGGGGAGGCAGCGCGATGACCCTGCCCACCACGAAGGCGGCCCGCCACCGCAGGATCGTCGAGCTGCTGGCCCGCACCGAGGTGGGCTCGCAGGCCGTGCTCGCCGAGCTGCTCGCCGCCGACGGGTTCGCCGTCACCCAAGCCACGCTCTCACGCGACCTCGACGAGCTCGGCGCGGTCAAGGTGCCCACGGCGACCGGCGAGCTGGTCTACGCGGTGCCGGCCGAGGGCGGCGACAGCCGTGCGATCGCGCCCGAGGCCGACGGCATGGCACGGCTGGCCAGGGTCGCCCAGGACGTGCTCGTCGGCGTCGACCACTCGGCCAACATCGTGGTGCTGCGCACCCCGCCGGGCGGCGCCCAGTACCTGGCCTCGGCGATCGACCGCTCCGCGTGGCCCCAGGTCATCGGCACCGTGGCCGGCGACGACACCGTGCTGCTCGTGACCCGGATCCCGGACGGGGGAGCAGGCGTCGCGGCGGCGATCCTCGCCCTGGTCGAGCCACGCCGCTGAGCGTGTGGCGCGCAGCGCCCCCCGTCCCGCGTCGCGTCGCGCCCGCGTCCCGCACCGCTGCGCGCCCCCGGTCCGCACCGCTGCGCGTCCTGCTCCAAGTCCGCGTGCGGGTCGGCACACTCGATCCAGGTTCCGGCGCGGGCAGCGGCCCAGGACTTGGATCGAACCGGTGGCGGGGCGGGTGGCGGGGCGGGTGGGCTGGCGGGTGGCGGGGCGGGTGGGCGGTGCATACGTATATGCGTATACTACTCCGGTGCGCCGAACGCCGGCGCGAGGGACACCACAGGAGACCGTGATGGCAGACCGCGTCGTGCTCGCCTACTCCGGCGGGCTGGACACCTCCGTGGCGATCGGGTGGATCGCCGAGCAGACCGGGGCCGAGGTGATCGCGTGCGCCGTCGACGTCGGCCAGGGCGGGGAGGACCTCGACGTCATCCGTGACCGCGCCATCGCGTGCGGGGCCGTCGACGCCTACGTCGTCGACGCCAAGGAGGAGTTCGCCGACGAGTACTGCCTGCCGGCGCTGAAGGCCGACGCCCTCTACATGGACCGGTACCCGTTGGTCTCGGCGCTGTCCCGCCCGGTCATCGTCAAGCACCTCGTCCGGGCCGCGAAGGAGCACGGCGCGTCGGTCGTCGGCCATGGCTGCACCGGCAAGGGCAACGACCAGGTCCGCTTCGAGGTCGGCATCACCAACCTCGCCCCCGAGCTCACCTGCCTCGCGCCCGTCCGCGACCTGGCGATGACCCGCGACAAGGCGATCGAGTTCGCCGAGGCCAACGCGCTGCCGATCGACGTGACGAGGAAGTCGCCGTACTCGATCGACCAGAACGTCTGGGGCCGGGCGGTCGAGACCGGCTTCCTCGAGGACATCTGGAACGGGCCCATCGAGGACGTGTACGCCTACACCCAGGACCCGACGGTGCCGCGTGCGGCGGACGAGGTGGTGCTCACGTTCGAGGCGGGCGCGCCAGTCGCCATCGACGGCCGGAAGGTCACGGTGCTCGAGGCGATCCAGGAGCTGAACGCCCGCGCCGGGGCGCAGGGCGTCGGCCGGCTCGACATGGTCGAGGACCGCCTCGTCGGCATCAAGAGCCGCGAGGTGTACGAGGCCCCGGGCGCGGTCGCCCTGATCACCGCGCACCAGGAGCTCGTCGCCGTGACCGTCGAGCGCGACCTCGCGCGGTTCGGTCGCGGGGTGTCCCAGCGCTGGACCGAGCTGGTCTACGACGGCCTGTGGTTCTCGCCGCTGCGCCGGGCGCTGTCGGGCTTCCTCGACGACCTCAACGCCTCGGTCTCCGGAGACGTGCGCATGGTGCTGCACGGCGGCCGGGCCGTCGTGACCGGACGGCAGTCGACGGAGTCCCTCTACGACTTCGGCATGGCCACCTACGACACCGGCGACACCTTCGACCAGTCGCTGGCCAAGGGGTTCGTCGAGCTGTGGGGGCTGCCCTCGAAGATGGCGGCGGCGCGCGACCTGCGGCAGGGCCGGAGCGTCGGGTGACCCAGCCCGGCCCGGGTCAGCCCGGCCCCGAGCCGTACGGTGCCGACCAGCCCGGCGGGATGGGGCCGGTGGCTGCACCGGAGCAGGTGGCGGCGCCGGGCGCGACACGGCTGTGGGGCGGCCGGTTCGCCGAGGGCCCCTCGCCGGCCATGGCGGCGCTGAGCCTGTCGGTCCACTTCGACTGGCGGCTGGCCCCGTACGACCTGCTGCAGACCCGTGCGCACGCCGGCGTCCTGCACCGCGCCGGGCTGCTCGACGATCCTGAGCACGCGGCCGTCCTCGCGGCGCTGGACACCTTGGGCGGCCGTGTCGCCTCGGGCGCCTTCGTCGCCACCCCCGCGGACGAGGACGTCCACACGGCGATCGAGCGCGGCCTGCTGGAGCTGCTCGGTCCGGTGGGGGGCAAGCTGCGCGCCGGGCGCAGTCGCAACGACCAGGTCGCCACCGACTTCCGCCTGTACCTGCGCGACGCCGCCCGTGCCGTCGCCACCGCGCTGGTGGGGCTCGTCGGGGCGATCACCGACCAGGCCGAGGCCCACGTCGACGTCATCGCCCCGGGGTTCACGCACCTGCAGCACGCCCAGCCCGTCTCCTTCGGGCACGAGCTGGCCAAGCACGCCCACGCGCTGGGCCGTGACCTCGACCGGCTCGCCGACTGGGACCGGCGCGCCGCGCTGTCCCCGCTCGGGGCAGGGGCGCTGGCCGGCTCCGCCCTGGCGCTGGACCCCCACGCCGTGGCCGCCGAGCTGGGCTTCGACGCCCCGATCCCCAACTCGATCGACGCCGTGAGCGACCGCGACTTCGTCGCCGAGTTCCTCTTCGTCGCGGCCATGGTGGGCGTGCACCTGTCCAGGCTCGGCGAGGAGATCTGCCTCTGGGCGTCGCGGGAGTTCGGCTGGGCCACGCTGGACGACGCCTGGTCGACGGGGTCCTCGATCATGCCCCAGAAGAAGAACCCCGACATCGCCGAGCTCGCGCGCGGCAAGTCCGGCCGTCTGATCGGCCACCTCACCGGCATGCTCGCCACGCTCAAGGGCCTGCCGTTCGCGTACAACCGCGACCTGCAGGAGGACAAGGAGCCGGTCTTCGACGCCGTCGACACGCTCCTGCTGGTGCTGCCCGCGATGGCCGGCAGCGTCGGGACCCTGCGCTTCGACAGCGCCCGGATGGCGGCGGCGGCACCCGAGGGGTTCGCGCTGGCCACCGAGATCGCGGAGTGGCTCGTGGAGCGGGGGATGCCCTTCCGGGAGGCCCACGAGGTGTCCGGTGCCTGCGTCCGCGCCGCCGAGGTGCGCGGGGTCGAGCTGTGGGACCTCGGCGACGAGGAGCTGCACGCGATCTCCCCGGCGCTCACCCCCGACGTGCGCGCACGGCTGAGTGCACGGGCGGCGGTGGCGGGGCGCTCGCAGTTCGGCGGCACCGCCCCCGAGCGGGTGCGTGAGCAGCTCACCGACCTCCGCGAGCGGCTGGACGCGTGGTCGGCGTGGGCCGCCGTGAGCCCCGTGCCCCTGCCGTGGGCCTGAGGCGCCCGTCCCGCACCCAGGGTCGGAGCGCATCCCCGGACGGCCGAGGGGCGCGGCGTGCGCTCAGGCGCCCGTCCGGATCACGTAGACCTTGCGCAGCTCCTCGTGCACCGTCCAGCGGGTGGCCGCCCCGGGGGGCAGCACTCCGACGTCGCCGGGACCCACCCGGAGCTCCGACCCGTCCTCGAACGTGATCGTCGCGCGGCCGGCGAGGACGACGAACACCTCGTCGGCCTCGACGTCGGTGCTCGTCCCGGCGGTGTGCCCCCAGACGCCGACCTCGAGGCCGGGCAGCTCGGCGATCGGCGCCGCCCCGAGACGCGGCTCGCCTGCGACCGCCTGCGGGCCCGGCACCGGTTCCCAGGCGAGCTCGAGGTCCAGGGCCGGGATGCGCCGCGGCCCACCGTCTGCGGCGAAGGTGGTCACGGGTGCATGCTCGCAAACCCGTCCCTCGGATGCGGGAGAATGCCGGCCATGACCAGTGAGACGGCCGCGCCCCAGGCCCCGTCCGAGGCGCCCGGTCGCGCATTCGCCGGGGCGTCCGTGCTCGACGAGCTCGCGTGGCGCGGCCTGATCGCCCACAGCACCGACCTCGAGGCCCTGCGCACCGAGCTGGCGGCGGGGCCGGTCACGTTCTACTGCGGCTTCGACCCGACCGCGGAGAGCCTGCACGTCGGACACCTCGCACAGACCCTGACCGCCCGGCGCTTCCAACTGGCCGGGCACCTGCCGCTGGCCCTGGTGGGTGGGGCGACGGGCATGATCGGCGACCCCAAGCCCACCAGCGAGCGGCAGCTGAACGCGGCTGACGTCGTCGCGGCCTGGTCCGACCGGATCCGGGCCCAGCTCGAGCGGTTCTTCGACTTCGAGGGCCCGGCGGCCGCGCGCATGGTGAACAACCACGACTGGACCGCTCCGATGGGCGTGATCGAGTTCCTGCGCGACATCGGCAAGCACTTCAGCGTCAACCGGATGCTCGACCGTGAGGCGGTCGCCCGGCGCCTGGCCGACCAGGGCATCTCCTACACCGAGTTCTCCTACGTCCTGCTGCAGTCGATGGATTACCTCGAGCTGTACCGCCGGTACGGCTGCCGGCTGCAGACGGGCGGATCCGACCAGTTCGGCAACATCGTGGCCGGCGTCGATCTCGTGCGCCGGGTCGAGGGCGCCGGCGTGCACGCGCTGACCACGCCGCTCATGACGAAGGCCGACGGCACGAAGTTCGGCAAGACCGAGGGCGGGGCCATCTGGCTCGACCCCGCCCTGACCAGCCCGTACGCCTTCTACCAGTTCTGGCGCAACACCGACGACCGCGACGTCGCCGGCTACCTGCGCATGTTCTCCTTCCGCAGCCGCGAGGAGATCGAGGCCTTGGACGTCGAGGTGGCCCAGCGCCCGGCCGCCCGAGCCGCGCAGCAGGCCCTGGCGGCCGAGCTCACCGCGATGGTCCACGGAGCCGACGCGCTGGCCGCGGTCGAGGCGGCGTCCCGGGCGCTGTTCGGCTCCGGCGACCTGGCGGCCGTGCCCGCGGCCACCCTGGACGCGGCCCTGCGCGAGACCGCGTTCGGCGAGCTCGCCGTGTCGCCCGGGGGGACGGTCTCGGTGGTCGACCTGCTGGTCGCCGCGGGACTGGCCCCGAGCCGTGGGGCGGCCCGCCGCACCGTCGCGGAGGGAGGAGCGTCGGTGAACAACGCCCGGGTCACCGACGAGGCCGCAGTGTTCTCGGTGCGCGACGCGCTGCCGGGGGGCTGGCTGGTCGTGCGACGGGGTCGGCGCAGCGTGTCGGGGGTGCGCCTCGTGGTGGGGTGAACCGCCCCCCGCCGATCTGAAGTCCCCACGGCGTGGGCACTTCGGCGCGCCGGCGGGCCGTGGCATTTGACCCGATCCGGCCGATCGCGTACAGTTCTGCCACCGACCGCGAGGGAGGAACGAACGGCCACGAAGTCCCGGATGGGCAGGCCGGTCGGTCCCTCGCAGGCGAACCCCGCCGAGCTGGCAGGCCCTGTGCCGCGCCTATCGGCAGGGCACAAGAGAAGGACGAACGAGGTCCAGGCTGCGCGAGCAGCTGTGCGACACGCCGGGGATTTGACCGGCCGCCGCGCGAGGGCTAAGTTAGTGGAGTTGCCCCTTCAGCCGAAGCCCAGCTGACGCGAGGGTGCGCGATCGCTCCTTGAGAACTCAACAGCGTGCCAAAAGTCAATGCCAAATTATCAACCCCGTCCGGGGTCGGCACTCGCCGGTCCCGACGGATTCCTTTGGTGAATGACATCAAGCAGACAGCTTGACGTCTTTGCCGGAGATCAACATCGGTTGAACCGTTCTCCGGGCCTCGCGCCCGGGCACAACTTCAACGGAGAGTTTGATCCTGGCTCAGGACGAACGCTGGCGGCGTGCTTAACACATGCAAGTCGAACGGTGAAGCACCTTCGGGTGCGGATCAGTGGCGAACGGGTGAGTAACACGTGGGCAACCTGCCCCTGACTCTGGGATAACTCCTCGAAAGAGGTGCTAATACCGGATACCATCCCCGGGGACATCCTCGGGGGTTGAAAGTTCTTCGGTCAGGGATGGGCCCGCGGCCTATCAGCTTGTTGGTGGGGTAACGGCCCACCAAGGCGACGACGGGTAGCCGGCCTGAGAGGGCGACCGGCCACACTGGGACTGAGACACGGCCCAGACTCCTACGGGAGGCAGCAGTGGGGACCTTCGGGTTGTAAACCTCTTTCAGCAGGGACGAAGCAACTCGTGACGGTACCTGCAGAAGAAGCGCCGGCTAACTACGTGCCAGCAGCCGCGGTAATACGTAGGGCGCAAGCGTTGTCCGGATTTATTGGGCGTAAAGAGCTCGTAGGCGGTCTGTCGCGTCGGATGTGAAAACCCGGAACTCAACTCCGGGCCTGCATCGGATACGGGCAGACTTGAGTACTGCAGGGGAGACTGGAATTCCTGGTGTAGCGGTGGAATGCGCAGATATCAGGAGGAACACCGGTGGCGAAGGCGGGTCTCTGGGCAGAAACTGACGCTGAGGAGCGAAAGCGTGGGGAGCGAACAGGATTAGATACCCTGGTAGTCCACGCCGTAAACGGTGGGCACTAGGTGTGGGGACCATTCCACGGTCTCTGCGCCGCAGCTAACGCATTAAGTGCCCCGCCTGGGGAGTACGGCCGCAAGGCTAAA
>JALOLH010000104.1 GCA_025456065.1 Candidatus Nanopelagicales bacterium
CGCCGTCCCCGACCCGACCGCCGGAAGCGACCCGACCGCCGGAAGCGACCCGACCGCCGTCCCCGGCCCCCTGCCCACCCCCGAGGCGCTCCACCCGGCGCTGGCCGACCTCGAGCGCCGGCTCGACCCCGCCCGGCCCGAGGCGGCCGCCGGCGTGCGCGTCCTGGGCCATGGCGAGATCTCGGTCGCACTGACCACCGAGGCGCTGCCCGACCTCGTCTGCAAGCGGATGGCCGGTTACGCCGACCACGCCGCGGTGCGGGGCTACCTCGACCTCCTGGCGGTGTACCAGGAGCAGTTGGCGGCGGCAGGCATCCGGCTGGTGCCGACCGAGGCGCTGGCGGTGGCCCGTGCCGATCGGCCCCCGGTGGTCTACCTCGTCCAGCCGCTGCTCGACGCCGAGGCCCTCGGCCACCGCCTGCTCCACACGGCCGACGACGCCCCTCTCGCCAGTGCGATCCGGGCGGCCCTCGACGCCGTGGCCGACCTCGCCCGGCACACGGGCACCCGCGACGACGGCGTCGAGGTCGCCCTGGACGGCCAGCTGTCGAACTGGTGGTACGGCGACCCCGAGGCCGGGCCGGTCCTGATCGACCTCGGAACGCCCTTCCTGCGCCGGGACGGCAGGCACGGCCTGGACCGCGAGCTGATGCTCGCGCCGGTACCGCCCGGCGCCCGCGCGTACTACCGCCGGCAGGGCCTGGTCGAGGCCTACCAGGACGACTACTTCGTCCCGCGCACCGTCGCGCTGGACCTGCTCGGCAACCTGCACAAGGAGGGTGCCGCGCACCGCATCGGGCTCGCCCTCGCCGTGGTGAACGCGTGGCTCGCCGAGACCACCGACCTGCCCGGGCCGCGCGACCCCATCACGCCCGACCAGGTCGACGCCTACTACCGCAAGGACGCCGACCTGCTGGCCCTCTACCTGCGCGTGCGGCGTGCCGACCGGTTCCTGCGCACGAGGGTGCTGCGCCGCCCGTACGACTTCGTGCTACCCGGGCGGGTGGAGCGGTGAGCCCGTCCCGCTGGTGAGCTCGCTGGTGAGCTCGCGCTGGATCGGACACCGATGTCCGGACCTGCCACATGCTCTCCGGCCCTGCGACGCCCCGCCGAGGAACCGGGCACCGCCCTGCGCGGCTCGTCGGGCCTCCCCCGTGCCGCCGGGCGTTGGATGGGGGCATGAGCATGACGCCCCGCGGGTTCTGGCACACCACGAAGCCCTACACCCCCGGCCCCGCGCTCGTCGGGGACCTCCACGTCGACGTGGCGATCGTCGGCGGGGGCTACACCGGCATGGCGACCGCGCACTTCCTGCGGGAGGCCGATCCCGGCATGTCCATCGCGATCCTCGAGTCCGAATGGATCGGGTTCGGCGCGAGCGGGCGCAACGCCGGGTTCAACATGACCAAGATCGGGATGATGCACTCGCTCACGGCGCGTCGCTTCGGCAGGGCGAGGGCGAGGGAGGCGCACCTCTATGCCGACCGCGCCGTGACCCTGCTGCACGACCTCGTCGGCACGCTCGACCTGGACTGCGACTACGAGCATCCGGGGTTCCTGTGGGTCGCCACCGCCCCGAAGTACAGCGACCGGCTGCTCAAGGAGATCGCCCTGGTGCACCGCCTGGGCATCACCGGGATCCACCTGCTCGACCACGGGGAGCTGCTCGACCGGGTCGACTCCCCCTGCTACGTCGGCCCGGCGTGGTGGGAGCCGAACATGGGCCTGGTGAACCCGGCCAAGCTCGCCTGGGCCTGGCGCGACCTGGTCGTCCGCGAGGGCGTGCAGGTGTTCGAGGGGACGCCCGTGTCGTCCGTCGAGCCGGGGATCGCAGCGGGGAAGGTGGTGCTCAACACGCGGCACGGCCGGGTCACCGCCGGCAAGGCCGTGCTCGCCACCAACGCCTGGTCGCACCACTTCCCCCAACTCGTCCGCCGGCAGGTCCCGGTCTGGACCTACATCGTGCTCACCGAGCCGCTCACCGACGCGCAGCTCGGCAGCATCGGCTGGAAGGGCCGCGAGGGGGTCGAGGACTTCCGCAACCTCGTCCACTACTACCGGCTGACCCCCGACAACCGGCTGCTCATGGGCGGCCGTGACGTCGCGCTCGGCGACGGCGTGGGCATGGACTTCGACGACGACGAGCGCACCTGGGCGGCGCTGCGCCAGGACGTCCGCTCGATGTTCCCCGGCCTGCGCGACGTGCGGTTCAGCCACGCGTGGGGCGGACCGGTGTCGGCGACCCTCGACATGTTCCCCGCCATCGGGTACGCGGGCTCGAAGGACGTCGTCTACTCGTTCGGCTGCGTGGGCCACGGGGTCTCGACGACCCACCTGAACGGCCAGGTCGTCGCCGACCTGCTGCTCGAGCGCGACACCGAGCTCACGGACACGTTCTTCGTGGACCGCCGGCTCGCGCCCTTCCCGCCCGGTGGGATCGGCCATGCGACCGCCCAGCGCATCGCCGACTACCTGCGCTGGGAGGACCGCCGCTTCGACACGAGCCCCGCCTGACGGGGCGGACGTGGCTGGAGTCGCAGCCCGGTCCCGTCAGCAGCGGTGGAGCAGGAAGGGCGTGCCGGCCGGAGGTGCCAGCGGCATGTGGAACGTCATCCCGAGCAGGGTCCCCGCACCGAGGGCCCGCAGCTCGTCACGCACGCGGGGCCACGGGAACGGCGCGTCCGCGGGGTAGACCACGGCGATCGCGGGCCGGCCGTCCATCAGCGAGGGCTCGATCCGAGCCCTGATCGGGATGGCGTCGACGCGCACCCCGTCGCGCAGCACGCGATTCGCCCCGTGCAGCACCACGCCGCCCCCGCCAGCGCCGCCGCCGTCGGCCTCGAAGCGCTTGCCGCACCAGCCGGCCATCCGCCCGACCCGCATCCCGAGGGGCGCGGCCAGCCGCAACCAGCGCGGCCCGACGAACTCCGACGCGTGGTCGCCCACGAGCAGGTCGAGCGTCGGGTCGGGGGCCGCGCGGAACGCCGCGCGCAGGGCCGCCAGCGAATGCAGGTCGAGGGTGCCGGGCTCGATGCTCACGCGGGGGCGCCCCCCTGCGGGGTGGGGCGCATCAGCTGCCCGAGCACCTCGATGAGCAGGCGCTCGACGAGGGCGGCGGGCGCGGCGTCGATGATCGCGTTCATCATCGCGCGCCGGTCCGGCAGGTCCGGCCCACCCACCGGCCCACCTGCGGCTCCACCGTCGGCGACCCCCGCGGCACCCCCGGCCCCGATCCCCGCGAAGGCCAGGATCGCGCCCATCTCGGCGTCGGTCAGCCTCGGCACGTCCAGCGACTGCGCCAGCGCCAGGAGGTTGGGGTCGATGATGACCCTGCCCTGGCCGCGCGCGGCGTCCGTGGCCGCTCGGAGGTCGTCGAGGAACGCCGGCACCTGGCCGTCGTGCACGGCCTGCACCGAGATGTGCGCCGTGGGGGGTCCACCGCGGCCGGGCTGCACGCCGAGCAGCCAGCCGCGCTCGACCATCTCGTCGGCGACCACCCGGATGTCCGGGCCCTCCGGCTCGCCGGTGTCGCTGAACGCCAGCAGCGTCGAGCCCGTGTCGCCGACCACCCGCAGCCCGGGGATGGTCACCACGCCCGCGGCCATGTCCCGCGTCGCCCGCCAGGCGGCGAGCGCCAGCTCGCGGTACCCCTCGTACCCGACCTTCTTCAGGAACGCCCAGGCCACCGCTGGGACCCCGCCGCCCTTGGTGCTCAGCAGCGTGGTGTTGATCACGGGGTAGCCGTTCCAGTCGGCCGTGGCGAACCACGTGTACCGGCGGTAGGCGTTGTCGCTCCAGAGCAGCAGCGACGCGCCCTTCGGGGTGTAGCCGTACTTGTGCAGGTCGACCGAGACGCTCGTGACGCCGGGCACCATCAGCCCGATCGGGGACAGCCCCTCGGCCTCGCGGATGAACGGCACCGTCCAGCCGCCGATGCAGGCGTCCATGTGGCACGGGATGTCGCGCTCGGCTGCGAGCGCGGCGAGCTCCTCGATCGGGTCGATCACGCCCTGCGCGTACGACGGGGTCGAGCCGACGACCAGCGCGGTGCGCTCGTCGATCGCCGCAGCGGTCGCCGCCACGTCGGCGCGGAACGTGACCGGGTCGGTGGGCACCCGGACCATCTCGACGTCGAACAGGTGGCAGGCCTTCGTGAACGCCGGGTGCACCGAGGTGGGGGCGACCAGCGTGGGCCGTCCGTCCGGGTCGCCGACCCGCTCGCGCCAGCGCTCCCGCGCACCGAGGACCGGCAGCATGCACGACTCGGTCCCGCCGCTGGTCAGCGTGCCCACCTCCGCCGGGCTGCCGCTGCCCAGCATCCGAAGGCCCGCGGCGACGAGGTCGTTCTCGACGGTCGTCCAGCTCACGAACGCCGTCGGGTCCAGCCCGTTCACGTGGCCGGAGAGGTCGAACGCGCGCAGGCCGAAGTGCCGCAGCTCCTCACGACCCGTGTCGTAGACGTAGGAGGTGGTCCGCCCGCCCGTGGTCGGGACGTCCCGGGCGCGCAGCGCCTCCAGCGTGCCGAAGATGACCTCGTCGGGCAGCGGCTGGTCGGGGAACGCGGGGGGCAGGGCCAGGGGCGGGGCGGCGGGCGGGTCGGTCACGGGGCCTCCGATCAGGCTTCGGGCGCGGCGGGTGGGCCGGGCGGGGCGGGCGGGGCGGCGGGCGGGGCGAGCACGGCGGCGCCGCCGGCGCCAGCGGCAGCGGCGGCGGCTGCCGCCGCACGGCCGTACCGCCGGATGAACGGGATGCTCAGCAGCACGAGCACCGCGGGGACGGCGCTGAAGGCCATGAGCACGCCGGAGACGGCGGAGTCGGGCTGGATCACCTGCTCGTCCGCGCGGCTGGACACGAACCCGCTGATCGCCAGGACCACCAGGACCAGGCCGGGCCCGAGGGCGAACCCGAGGGTCTCCCCGGCGGTCCACACCCCGGTGAACACGCCAGCGCGGGCCTCCCCGGTGCGCTCCCGTGCGGCGGAGACGGCGTCGGGCAGCATCGCCAGCGGGAACATCTGGCAGCCACCGTAGGCCACGCCGCACACGGCGATGGCCCCGGCGATGGCCGCGAACGGCAGCGACTGGCCACCGACGAGCAGGACCACCGCGCCGACCAGGAACACCAGCGTCGCGATCAGGTAGCCGTGGACCTTGCCGAGGTGGTGGGCCACCCAGGTCCACAGCGGCATCACGACGATCGCCGGCGCCACCAGGCAGACGAACAGGATCGTGATCGCCGTGGGCCGCCCGACGATGTAGGTCGCGTAGTACTGCGCGGCGCCGAGCATCGCGGCGAACCCGAGGGCCTGGATGACGAACGCGAGCAGCAGCGCCACGAACGGGGCGTCGCCGCGGACCCCGCGGATCTGGTCGAGCAGGCTGCCCTCGGCCGCCTCGCTGATGCGGGTCCGCGCGCGAGCGAGGCCCGTGATGCACAGCCAGATGCCGGCGGCCATCAGGCCGGCCATGGCCACGGCCATCACGAAGTGCCCCAGGTACGCCCCGCCGAGGGCGTCGCGCAGGACCGGCGCCAGGGCGCCGCCCAGCAGGATCGCGACCGTGAGGAACGCGACCCGCCAGGCCATCAGCGTCGAGCGCTCGTCCGGCGAGTCGGTCAGCTCGGCGGACAGCGCGATGTAGGGCACCTGGAACAGCGCGAACGCCGTCGAGGCGAGGATGAACCCGAGGAACACCCACGCGGCCGCCGGGATGGGGCCCAGCGCCGGCGGCACGGCGAACATGAGCACGAAGGTGAGCGGCAGCAGGATGCCGGCGATCCGCAGGTACGGCAGCCGGCTGCCGACGCGGCCCGCGGACCTGTCGGAGAAGCGCCCGACGACCGGCAGGACGAGCACGTCCCACGCCTTGGGCAGGGTGACCACGAGCGCGCCGAGGCCGGCGGCGACGCCGAGGGTGTTCGTCAGGTAGTAGGCGAGCACCAGGCCCGGGACCGTGGCGAAGACGCCGGTCCCGACCGACCCGAACGCGTACGCGACCGTGGTGCGCCGGGTGAGGTGCAGCTCGTCCGGCGGGGCGGGCAGGGGGTCCGCGGCAGCCATGATCGCGAGGCTATGCCCGGGCCGCGCGGCATTGCCCGTCCGACAGCCTCGCCCGAATCTGGTACGATCGTACCGAAATCGAGGGATCGGAGCACCATGGCGTGGCTGCTGCTCATCGTCGCCGGACTCCTCGAGACGGTCTTCGCCGTCTCGCTCAAGCTCAGCGACGGCTTCACCCGGCTCGGCTGGGTGCTGCTCTTCCTGGTCAGCGCGACCGGCTCGTTCGCGCTGCTGGCGCTGGCGCTGCGCTCCCTGCCGGTGGGCACGGCCTACGCGATGTGGACGGGGATCGGCGCGGTCGGCACCGCGATCGTGGGCATGCTCGCCTTCCGCGACCCCGCGACGGCCGGGCGGATGGTGAGCCTCGTCCTGGTCGTGGTGGGCCTGGTCGGCCTGCAGCTCACCTCGGCCGCCCACGCGGAACCGTCGTGAGCCGGGCATGACGGCCGGGACCACCAAGGGGGCCGCCCGCCGCCGCCAGGTGGTGGCCGCGGCAGCCGCGCTGCTGCGCGACGCCGGACCGGCGGCCGTCACGGCACGTGCGGTGGCGGCTCGCGCGGGGGTCTCGCTCTCCGCCGTGACGTACTACTTCGAGGACCTCGCCGAGCTGCTCCGCGAGGCTGCCGACACGATCGCCGGGGAGCACCTGGCCACGGCCCATGCGCTGCTCGCCGAACCCGGCCATCCGGACACCGCGTCCCTCGTCGTGGGCATCGTCGCGGGGCCGGCCCGCAGCGCCGCGCAGGTCGGGGCCCTGTACGAGCGGGGGCTGGTCGCCGGTCGCTCCCCGGCGCTCGCCGCCGTCCTGCAGCCGTGGGACGCACGCGTGCTCGCCCTCGTCGGCGCGGCCCTGCGACGACAGGGGCGGGACGACGCGCTGGCCCG
>JALOLH010000105.1 GCA_025456065.1 Candidatus Nanopelagicales bacterium
GGCCACGCGTTCATCACCTACGCCGACATCGGCGAGTGGATGTACCGCGAGCCGGCCACGAGCGAGGCGTTCAACCTCGTCGCCGCGATCGTCGTGTCGTTGGGCTCGATGTTCGCGATGGGCCTGTTCTTCCTGATCGCGGGCATGCTGACCCCCCGGCCGCTGCAGCGCAAGGGTCCGTGGCGCTTCCTCGTCGACCGGGCGATCCGCCTGGGGATCCCGTTCCTGGCCTACCTGCTGCTGATCTACCCGCTGGCCGAGTGGGCCGGCGAGCGCGACGGCCCGGCGACGCAGTACCTGGCCGACGCACTGGCCGATCCCGACCCCGGCCCGCTGTGGTTCGTCGGCGTCCTGCTGCTGTTCTCGATGGCCTACGTCGCGTGGCGTGCGGTCCGGCCGGCACCCACCGAGCGGCGGCCCCTGCGCCCCGGGCTGCTCGTCGGCCTCGCGGTCGCCATCGCGCTGGGCTCGATCGCGGTGCGGCTGGAGTTCCCCATCGACTCCGTGCAGCCGTTCTCGGCACACATCTGGCAATGGCCCCAGTGCATCGCCCTGTTCGTGCTGGGCGTCATGGCCGGTGAGCAGGGCTGGCTCCAGCCGGTGCCGCGCCCGTACGCCCGCGTCGGCGGCTGGGCGGCGCTCGCCGGGATGGCGGCGCTGCTGACGGCCATGGCCAGCGGTGCCGACATCGAGGTCTTCTCCGGGGGCCTGGCGTGGCAGGCGATCCTCACCTCGTGCGCCGAGGGGGTCATCGCCGTCGGGTTCTCGCTGTGGATCCTCAGCCTGTTCCAGCGCCGCTTCGACCACGCCGGGCCGCTGGCCACCGAGCTGGGCCGCGCGGCCTTCGGAGCCTACGTCCTGCAGGCCCCGGTGCTGCTGGCCTGCGCACTGCTCGCCCAGGACCTGCCGCTGCCGCCCGAGGCGAAGTTCCTCGTGGTCGCGCCCGCCGGGATCGCCGCCTCGTTCGGCCTGGCGTGGCTGCTGACCCGCGTCCCCGGGGTGCGACGGGTGCTGTAGCGCCGGGCCGCCCCTGCAGGCCCGATGGCGACCCTGCCCCCACCGACCGCGGGTAACCGGCTCGCGTGACTACAGGAACTCGAGGGGGTCGAACTCGCTGATCGGGATGACCCGTACGCGTGGCAGGGTCACGTTGAAGGCGCCCATGTCCCGCTCGAGGTCGATGATCTCCAGCCCGGCATCAACGAGCGGCAGGTAGCCGGAGCTGACGAACTCCTTGAAGGCAGCAACAGCGGTCCGGCGGGCGCCGGTCAGCGGCTGCAGGAACGGGACGAAGTCCCCGTCATGGGAGGCGAGCACCACGTCGCCCGGCCGCTCCGCGAGCGCCCGGAGCGTCTTCTGGATCCCGATGTCGACCACCTTCTGCCCCGGCTCGCCGGACAGCAGCACGGGCTTGTAGCCGATCGCGAGCAGCGCCTGGACGAAGGTGTGGGGCACCTCGGCGTTCGCGGCCATGAAGAAGAGCCCCGTGACCTCCTGGCCCCACTTCTCCTGCACGAAGCTCAGCAGCCGGTCCCAGCGGGGCCGCTCGTCCGGGGCCGGCTTCCGATGCAGGATGCTGCCGCCCAGGGTGGCGTCGAGGTTCTCCCCGTCGATGAGCAGGTACGTCCGTGCCGGGCCAGCCATGGGCCGACCCTAGCCGTGGGTGCGCTCCGACTCGGCGCCCCACGCTGCAAAGCCTCGCCACTCCCCGTCCTCCGCCATCAACCCACCGCCCCGGCCAGGGCCTCGTCGATGAGCTCACCCATCTCCCGGCACACCGACGCCGCCATCCCCAGCCCGTCGGGCAGCACCCCCATCCCGAAGAAGCCGTGCACCTGGTCGTCGAAGCACCGGTACCGGGCCTGCACCCCGCTGGCCGCCAGCCGGTCGGCGTACGCCCGGCCCTCGTCGCGCAGCGGGTCGAAGCCCGCGGTCCAGACGTGCGCCGGGGGCAGGCCGGCGAGGTCCTCGGCCAGCAGCGGCGAGGCCCGCGGATCCAGCCGCGTCGCCGGGTCCGGCACGTACTGGTCCTGGAACCACACGATGTCCTCGCGGGTCAGGTAGAAGCCCTCGGCGTAGGCGTCCATCGAGCGGGTCATCATCCGCAGGTCGGTGCCCGGGTACACCAGCCCCTGCGCGACGGGCATCGGCCCGCCGAGGTCGCGTGCCTGCTGGCAGACCACGGCGGCCAGGGTGCCCCCCGCGCTGTCGCCCATGACGGCCACCGCGCCGGGCCGGCAGGCCAGCTCGCGGGGGTTCGCCGCCGCCCAGCGGAACGCCGCCAAGGCATCGTCGACCGCCGCAGGGAACGGGTGCTCGGGCGCCAGCCGGTAGTCCACCGCCATCACGACCGCGCCGGTCTCGCGGGCCAGCAGCCGGCAGGAGCCGTCGTGCGTGTCGAGATCGCCGACCACCCAGCCTCCCCCGTGGAAGTACACGATGGCCGGCGGCTCGGCCGGCGCGGCCAGCGAGCGGTACACCCGCACCGGCAGCGGCCCCGCCGGCCCGGGGATCGTCCGGTCCACGGCGTGGACGCCCTTGGCGCGCGGCATGGCCAGCGCGGAGGCCCGCCGCATGATGGCCCGACGGCGGCTCGGCACGGTGCGGTCACCGAGCCGCATCTTGGCCCGCTCGGCCCCCGCGAGCAGCAGTTGCGTGGCGGGATCGAGTTGGCGGCCGTCGATCACGACCGGCGGCCCGGCCATGCGCCGCAGCGTCGGCTCGGGCACCGACAGGAGCGCATGCAGGGCGGCGAATCCGGGGTGGGCGTGGAAGGCGCGCGGCACACCCACAGGCTACGGACGCCCCGGTGCGAAGGCCTCGCCCGGGGCTGGCCCGCCGACGACGCACCGTGCTAACCTGAACGGGCTGTACAGCAGTTCGTTCGCCAGTTCTCAACAGACGCCCGCGGATCAACCGCTGGCGTCTTCGCTTTCTGGGCGAGGGGCCAACGCAGCACCCAGGGTTGGCACCGCGTTGGCCCTGCAGATCACAGAGAGATCAACGAACAAATGGCACAAGGCACAGTCAAGTGGTTCAACAGCGAGAAGGGCTTCGGCTTCATCGCGCAGGACGGCGGCGGCCCGGACGTCTTCGTCCACTTCTCGGCGATCGTCGCCGACGGCTACCGCAGCCTCGACGAGAACCAGCGCGTCGAGTTCGACATCACGCAGGGCCAGAAGGGCCCGCAGGCGGACAACGTTCGCGCCATCTGACGTACTGCACCGACCGGAGGCCCCCACCCCATGCGGGTGGGGGCCTCCGACGTGTCCGGCCTGCCCTGCGGCCGGCCCTGCCCTACCCCAACCACCCCGGCCGACCGGCCCGCGCAGCTGGTGACCATCGGCCTTGTCCGCCGCGATCACGTGCGCGAACCCTTGGATGCGGCGCCCGGCAGCCAGCCGGGGGCGCGGGGCTGAGCGAGGTTCCATGGGTCGTCGGATGCTGGTGGGGATGACGGGTACGGCGCTCGCCTGTGCGCTGCTGGTCGGATGCTCCGGCGACGACGCGGACGTCACCGGCCGGTGGCTCGCCGAGCAGCAGGACGGCGGGGTCACCGTGATCGACTACCGCGACGACGGGTCCTTCACGGCCTTCGAGGGCCCCAGCCGGGAGTCGCTGGAGCAGGTGGACGACGGCACCTACTCGCTCGACGGGGCCCGGCTGACCTTCGAGACCGACGCGTACTGCCGTGAGCACGGCGGGGAGCGAGCCACCTACGCGGTGAACGTGGAGGCCGACGCACTGACCTACGCGGTCCAGGGCGCGGATCCCTGCGGCGCCCGGGCGGGCCTGCTCGACGGGGTCACCTACACGCGGCAGTCCGAGCAGCCCTCGTCGCCCGCGCCGGCCACGAGCGCCGTGGGCCCGGCGGTCACCGGCGGCGGCCCCGGTGGGGGCATCCCCTGGTGGAACGAGCGGGTCTTCTACGAGGTGTTCGTGCGCAGCTTCGCCGACAGCGACGGCGACGGGATCGGCGACCTGCGCGGGCTCATCGACCGGCTGGACCACCTCAACGACGGCGACCCCAGCACCGACGCCGACCTCGGGGTGACCGGGCTGTGGCTGATGCCGGTCACCCAGTCGCCCAGCTACCACGGCTACGACGCCACCGACTACTTCACGGTCGAGGAGGACTACGGCACCAACGCGGACTTCAAGGCACTGATGGAGGCGGCGCACGCACGCGGGATCAACGTGATCGTCGACCTGATGCTCAACCACACCTCGAGGGACCACCCGTGGTTCACCGAGTCGGCGAGCGGCCCGGACTCGCCGAAGCGCGACTGGTACGTGTGGAGCGACACCGACCCGGTCCAGACGACCGAGTGGGGCAGCCCCGCGTGGCACCGGTGGGGTGAGGAGTACTACCTCGGCCTGTTCTGGAGCGGCATGCCAGACCTCAACCTGCGCACCCCCGCCGTCACCGAGCAGCTGTACGACGTCGCACGGTTCTGGCTGGGGGACCTGGGTGCCGACGGCCTGCGCCTCGACGCCGTGCGGCACCTGGTCGAGGACGGCGCCGTGTTCGAGGGCACCCCCGAGACGCACGCGTGGCTCGCCGCCTGGGACGACCACCTCGACTCGGTCGATCCGCAGGCCCTGACCGTCGGGGAGGTCTGGGACGAGACCAGCGAGGTCGTCCCGTACGTGGCTGACGACGAGGTGGACATCGCCTTCGAGTTCACCGTGGCCGAGGGGATCCTCAGCAGCGTCGCCACCGCGACGCCGCGCCCCTTCGACGAGGCCCTGACCACCGCCCTCGCGGCCTACCCGGCCGGCCAGTTCGCCCCGTTCCTGACCAACCACGACCAGAACCGGGTGATGTCGCGGCTCGGCGACGACCTCGAGGGCGCCCGGCTGGCCGCCACCGCCCTGCTCACCCTGCCCGGCGTCCCCTTCGTCTACTACGGCGAGGAGATCGGGATGACCGGGGCGAAGCCCGACGAGCTGATCCGCACTCCGATGCAGTGGAGCTCCGGCGCGGGGGCCGGCTTCACGACGGGCACGCCCTGGCAGGCGCCGAACCCGGACCCGGGCTCGGTGAACGTCGCGGCCCAGACCGACGATCCGGCCTCGCTGCTCAGCCACTACCGGCGGCTGATCCGCGCGCGCGCCGACCATCCGGCGCTGCGCACCGGCGACCTGCGCGAGGTCGAGGTCAGCTGCCCTGACGTCTACGGGTACCTGCGCACCCAGCCCGGGGACCAGGGGGGACCAGCGGACTCGGTGCTGGTGCTGCTCAACTTCGCGACCGTCGCCCAGCGGGGGTGCGCCGTGGACCTCGCCGCGAGCGCTGTGCCCGCCGGCGTCCACGCCGTCACCGACCTGGCGACCGACGCCGAGGCTGCGCCCCTGACCGTGGCGGACGGCTCGATCGCGGGCTACGTCCCCGTCGACTCGCTCGCGCCACGGCAGGGCCTGGTGCTGGCCGTGGCGACCGACTGACACCGCGCCGCGACGCAGGGCACGCTGCCGGACGCCTCGCGCTGTGGATCCGGCGGCCCGTGATGTCAAACACACTTGACATCCTGTCGCCCCTGCTTTACGTTCGACATGTCAAGAACGTGTGACATCCGGACGAGCCCCAGGAGGTCGACATGCCGTTCGAGGAGAAGACCACGTGGGTCAGCGTCGTGGTCGGGTTCCTGGTCGCGCTGGCCTACTTCGTCGTCGTGCTGCCCCAGCTCGGCGACACCCCCGCCGCCGACATCGCCTACCAGCGCCCGCTGGTGCTGGCCGTCATCGCGTCCATCCTCCTGACCATCGTCGGTACCATCGCCATGGCGATCGCCAGCGCGGTCGGCGCCGAGATCCGCGAGCCCGGCTCGGCCGACCGGATCGACCGCACCGACGAGCGCGACACCCTCATCAGCCGGCGCGGCGACGTCGTCGGCTACTACGTCGCCTCGGTGGGCGCCGTCGCTGCGCTCATCATCACGATGCTCGAGGTCGACTACTTCTGGATCGCGAACACCCTGTACCTGTCGTTCGCGGTGGCGTCGCTGGTCGGCGGCGTCGTCAAGCTGCGCGCCTACCGCCGGGGCTTCTGATGGTCCGCCCCACCCGCGTCACCAACCGCATCCGCGCCCTGCGCTTCGCCGCCGGCGAGATGACCCAGGCCGAGCTCGCCGACCGGGTCGGCACGACCCGCCAGACCATCATCGCGATCGAGCAGGGCAAGTACTCCCCGTCGCTCGAGGTGGCGTTCCGGATCGCCCGTGCGCTCGGCGTCCCCCTCGACGCGGTCTTCCAGTACCCCGAGCCGTGAATCGAACGGAGCACCCATGTCCACCCACCGCGTCCTGATCCTCGGCGCCACGGGGCGTACCGGCGGCCGCGTCGCCACCCAGCTGCTCGAGCGCGGGATCGCGGTCCGCGCGATCGTCCGCTCGGCCGACCGGCTGCCCCCCGGCATCACCGGGAACCCGCTGCTCGAGGTGGTCCAGGCCGACCTGCTCGCCATGCCGATGGAGCAGCTCGTCGGCCACCTCGAGGGCTGCGACACGGTCGTCTCGTGCCTGGGGCACACCATCAGCGCCCGCGGCCTCTTCGGGGCGCCGCACCTGCTGGTCGAGCGCTCGATCCGCCGGGTGCACGAGGCGGTCGAGGTCCACCCGCCCGCAGCGCCCATGCGCCTGATCCTGATGAGCAGCGTCTCGGTCAACCTCCCCGATCGGGCAGACACGCGGCGCGGCGCCGGCGAGCGCGCGTACCTGGGCGCGCTGCGGGCCGTCCTGCCGCCGGCCCGCGACAACCAGCGGGCTGCGGACTTCCTCTCCCACGAGGTCGGCCCGACCGACCCGCACCTGCAGTGGGTGGCCGTCCGCCCGGACACGCTCGAGGACGGCGAC
>JALOLH010000042.1 GCA_025456065.1 Candidatus Nanopelagicales bacterium
CGCCACAGGCGATCCGACGGCTCCCCTCAGCTCCACGCATGGTGAAGGCCCGCGGTCGTCCCCGCGGGCCTTTGCCATGCGTGCGTCGTCCGGGACTACTCGTTGACCGCTCGCGGCGCCGGTCGCCACTCGGCGCGCTGCGCCTCGAGGTACTCCTCGTCGCGGCTGCGCGCCTCGGCCGCCGCCTGCTCGGCTCGGGCACGCGCGATCGCCTCGGCCTTTGCCTGTGCCATGCGCTCGGCCCGGGCCTTCTGCTCCTCGGCCCGCTTGAGCATGGCCGCGGCGGTCCAGGCACCGGGCTCGGTGTCGATGACCCGGGGGAACTCGGCTGCGGGCGGCTTCGTGACGTAGGTCGGCAGCGGCGTGGCCTGCGGCTCCCAGGTGCCGCCGGTGGCGCCGCTGACCGGCCCGCGCGCCGCGGGCTGGGCGGCACTCGCGCGGTGGGGCTCGGCGACGCGCGGCGCAGGGGCGGAGCGCCGCTGCTGGGCGGCCCGCACCTGGTGCCGTGCCACGCCGAGGAACCCGACGGTCAGCACCGCCGGCGCCGCGACCGCCACGGGCGCGACCAGACCGCCGACGGCCAGTCCGACCATCACCACCAGGGACGCGAGCAGGACGCCGAGGACGACCCGGCGACGGGCAGCGGCGCTCGTGCCGCGGACCCGGCTGCTGGCCTGCCCCGCCGCCCCCTGCAGCCGCAGCTGCGCCCGGGCCACGTGCCCGCCGACGAGCTGGGCCGGCTCGGGCCGACGCGGCGTGACGACCTCGGGTTCGACGCCGACCTCCCGGTGCGGGTCGGCATCCTCGGCAGCCAGCGGGATCCCCAGGACGCTGGGCCGCTGGGCGAGGGTCCGCATGCTGCGCGAGAAGCGGTCGACGGAGCGCTCCGGGTCGAGGTGGTCGTGACGGCGCAACCACGCCGGGACCAGCACCACGGCCCACACGGCGATGATGGCCACGTAGATCAGACCCGTCACGATCCGGGAATCTACTGGAGCCGGGCCCGCTGCCGGGCCAACTGCTCACCGGGTCGGATCGTGTCGCGCCAGCACGGCCGCGACCAGGCTGCTCGGCGCCTCCTCCGCGTGCAGCGCGAAGACGTCGTGGTCGCGCCAGTCGCCGTCGATGTGCAGGTAGGCCGGGCGGGCACCCTCGGGCCGGAATCCCAGCTTGTCGACCACCCGCAGGCTGGCGTGGTTCTCGGGCCGGACCACGATCTCGATGCGGTGCAGCCGCAGGGCTCGGAAGCAGTGGTCGCAGGCCATGGCCACCGCCAGGGGGGTGAGCCCGAGTCCCGCGACGCGCCGGTCGATCCAGTAGCCGATGGTGGCCGCACGCAACGAGCCGAGCGTGATCCCGCCGACGGTGACCTGCCCGACCAGCGCCTCGTCGAGGGTCATCGCCCAGGCCAGCGTCCGCCCGGCGCGCGCCTCGGCCCGGAAGCGCCCGACCATCTGCTGGAACGTGGGCACCTGCTCGTCGGACTCCGGTGGGACGGTCGCCTCCCAGGGGCCCAGCCACGCCGCGTTGCGTCCTCGGACCTCGCGCCAGGCGTGGGCGTCACGGCGGCGCAGCTCGCGCAGGGCCAGCAGCCCGGACGGCGTCGTCAGGCGCAGCTGCGGGACGACCGCCATCAGCGGTGTCCCAGTGGCATGACGGAGACCATCGCCCCGGCCTCGACCGCGCCGGTGCCCTCGGGGAGCACGATGAGGCAGTCCGCCCGACAGAGGCCGACCAGGCCGGGCTCGGCGATCGGCGTGACCGTCCGTGCGTCGGCCGGGCCGTGCAGGTGGCCGCGCAGGTGCGTGCGGACCTCAGGCACGGCGACCACCGCGGCGGTCAGCCGGGCCTGCACGAGGGGGCGGAAGACCGAGGCATGGCCGAGCATGCGCCGGATCACCGGCCGCACGAAGAGCTCGAAGGCCACGAACGCGCTCGACGGGTTGCCGGGCAGGGTGAAGATGGGCACCTCGTCGGGCCCGAGGTGGCCATGGCCCTGGGCCATGCCGGGTGCGACCGCCACGCGGCTGAACGTCACCTCGCCCAGCCGGGACAGGACGGACTTCAGGGTGTCGTACGTGCCTGCCGTGACCCCACCCGTGGTCACGATGAGGTCGGCCCGCACGAGCTGGTCCTCCAGCGCGTCGAGCAGCGCCCCGTGCTCGTCGGCGATCGGCCCGACGCGGTAGGCCATGGCGCCGGCGTCCTGCGCGGCCGCCGTCAGCATCCAGCCGTTGGAGTCGGGGATGAGGCCCGGGCTCAGGGGCGCGCCCGGCTCGACCAGCTCGCTGCCGGTCGAGATCACGACGACGCGGGGCTTGGGCCGCACGCCGACCCGGCTGCGGCCGACGGCGGCCAGCAGCGCGACCTCGCGGGCGCCCACGAGCGCGCCGGGCTCGAGGACGACCGCGCCGGCGGGCAGGTCCCGGCCCGCGGCGCTGATCCCGGTCCCGACCGGGACCACTGCCGTGACCTGCACGGTCGCCGCCCCGCCGTCGGTGTCGGCCAGCGCCACCACGGCGTCCGCGCCCTCGGGGATGGGCGCCCCGGAGCCGATCCGGATCGCCGATCCGCGAGTGACCGGACGACTCGCGCGGTAGCCGGCGGGGACGTCGTCGACGACCGTCAGGGCCACCGGCGCGCGCGGCGCGGCCCCGGCGAGATCGGCGCTCAGCACCGCGTAGCCGTCACGGGCCGCGGCGTCGAAGGGCGGCAGCGGCCACGGCGCGGTGACGCGGTCGGCCAGCAGGCATCCGCGGGCGTCGAGCAGCGCGACGTCGAGGGGCTCCAGCGGTGCGATGCGGGCGAGGACCTCGGCGACGTGCTCGTCGACCGTGCGCACGTCAGCCGCGGAGTGTCGCCGCGAACCCGCGGAGCCAGTGGGAGAAGTCGGGCCCGAGGTCGGGACGCTCGCAGGCCAGCTGGACCACCGCCTTGAGGTAGGACAGCCGGTCGCCGGTGTCGTAGCGGCGGCCCCGGAAGATCACGCCGCGCACCCCGCCGCCGTGGTCCGCCGGCATCGTCGCCAGGGTGCGCAGGGCGTCGGTGAGCTGGATCTCCCCATCGCGGCCGGGCGGAGTCGACCGCAGGACCGGGAACACCTGGGGATCCAGCAGGTAGCGACCGATCACGGCCAGGCGGCTGGGCGCCTCCTCGGCAGCCGGCTTCTCGACGAGGTCGGCCACCTCCACCACCCCGGCGTCGAGCTCGACACGGACGTCCGCGCAGCCGTAGGCGCTGATCTGGTCCCGAGGCACCTCGAGCAGGGCCACGACGGAACCGCCGTAGCGAGCGCGGACGTCCAGCATGCGGGGCAGGACCGGGTCCCGGACGTCGATGAGGTCGTCGCCGAGCAGCACGACGAAGGGCTCGTTGCCCACGTGCTGCTCGGCCTGCAGCACGGCATGCCCCAGCCCGAGCGGCTGGGCCTGGCGGATGTAGTGGACGCTGGCGCGCCTGCTCCCGTGCCGGATCTCGGCCAGCCGCTGGTCGATCCCGTCCGCCAGGGCGTCCTCGAGCTCGCCATGGATGTCGAAGTGGTCCTCGATGGAACGCTTGCCCGGATTGGTGACGAGCAGCAGGTCGTGGCACCCGGCCGAGACGGCCTCCTCGACGACGTACTGGATGGCGGGCTTGTCGATGACGGGGAGCATCTCCTTCGGCTCCTTGGTCGCGGGCAGGAACCGGGCGCCAGGGCCAGCGGCCGGGATGACCGCCTTCGTGACGGCCGCCCGCGTGGGCGTCGGCTCGACGAGCATCGTCATGCGCGCACGATAGCCGCAGCGGGCGCCCCGGCCACCGAGGGTGCATGATCGCGCGCGTGGTGGACGAGACCGCGCTCGCCAAGCGGCTGCTCCGCACGCGGATCCGGGAGCAGCGGACGGCCCGCGCGCACGACGGGTCAGGGGCTCAGGTCGCGGCGGCGCTGCTCGCCGCCGCTCGCGACGCCGGCCTGCTGGATCCGCCCGACGATGCCGCCCCGGGGCCGGTCGCCGCCTACGTGGCCGCTGCCGGCGAGCCGGACCCGGCCGGCATCCGAGCACTGGTGCGCTCCGCCGGTGGCACGGTGCTGCTGCCGATCCCGCTGCCGGGGCGCTCGCTCGCCTGGGCGCGCGACGACGGCCAGTACATCCCCTCGGAGCGCTTCCCGGTCCCACGGCCGGCGGGCCCGTCCCTCGGGTCGGGGATCGCGCCGCTCGTGGCCCTGGGGGTGCGCCTGGTGCTGGCCCCCGCGCTGGCCGTCGATCGGTCCGGCACCCGGCTGGGCCAGGGCGGGGGCTACTACGACACCCTGCTCGCCGAGCTCGCCACGATCCCCGAGCCGCCCCGGGTGGTCGTCGTGGTGCACGACGAGGAGGTGCTCCCACCCGACACGCTGCCCCGGGCCCGGCACGACACCCCGGTGCACGAGGCACTCACGCCCGGTGGCCTGGTCGTCCTGGTGGGCTGACGACTGGGGAACGGGGCCGGCTGGTCCCGCCCTCGACCGCGGTGGTCGGACCGGGCCCCGCGGCGATCAGGTCGCAGCCGGGGCTGGGGCCGCCTTCGACGCGGTCCCGCTCGTCGTGCTCGCGCCGCCGTCCGATCCCGATGAGGCCGCACCGGCACCAGTGGCCGCCGGCGCGGCAGCCGGGCTGTCCCCGGCCGTTGCGGTGTCGCTGGGCTTCCCGGCCCGCTCGGTCTTCGCCGGCGCCCCCGCCGCGGACTTGCCCCGGCTGTCGGTGCGGTAGAAGCCGCTGCCCTTGAAGACCACGCCGACGTTGCCGAAGACCTTGCGCAGCCGCCCGCCGCAGGTGGGGCACTCGGTGAGGGCTGCCTCGTGGATCGACTGCACCACCTCGAGCGGGGCCTCGCACTGCGTGCAGCGGTACTCGTAGGTCGGCATCGCACCCTCCCTGTCGTATGACCGAGGCCTGATCGGCCCTGCCGTGGGACCGATGCCTGATGGCCTGCGGCCCCATTCTGGCACTCCTGCCACCCGAGTGCTAACCCCGTCGGCTGCCTGTGGACGACCGGTTGGCCCAGCCGACCGGTCGTCCTACGGTCGGCGTGCTGACTCGGGCACCACAGGACGGGGGATGGGGACGATGGAGCGCACCGCTGCCCTCGCTCGGGCGATCCGACGGAACCGCCGCCCGCTCGCGGCGATGAGCGCGGGCCTGGCGATCCTCGCCCTCGGCCTGGCGCTGCGGCCGCCCCCGCCCGCCACCGTCGACGTGGTGGTGGCAGCCCGGGACCTGGCCACCGGGCACCGGCTCGAGGGCGGGGACCTGGGTCGGGCAGCCGTGCCCACGGGGGTGGCCCTGCCCGGTGCGACCGCTGACCCGGGCATGGTGGTGGGTCGGGTCCTGGCCGCACCGCTCGTGCGCGGCGAGGCGGTCGTCCCGGCACGGCTCATGCCAGCACCCGCGTGGCTCGCGGCCGGAGGCGCCGGCCCAGCCTCCGGTGCTGGTCCCGGCGCCGGGGGCAGTGCGGTCGTGCCGCTGCCCGTGCGCTTCCCGGACGCCGACGCGGTGCGCCTGCTGACGGCTGGCCAACGCGTCGACGTGCTCGCTGCCGAGGGGCCCGGGGAGGGGGCGCTGGCCGGCGGCCCCACCCTGCCGCGGGCCCGGGTGGTGGCGCGCGGTGCGACGGTGCTGGCCGTCGCCGACC
Organism: Candidatus Nanopelagicales bacterium; assembly: GCA_025456065.1. GTDB lineage: Bacteria > Actinomycetota > Actinomycetes > S36-B12 > CAIYMF01 > Prado023. The sequence goes on from JALOLH010000042.1 coordinate 5,653, forward strand.
CGGCCGGAGGCGGCACGGGGCTGCTCGGCGAGGCTGCCCCCAGCGAGGCGGCCGGCAGTCCGCTGGTCGTGCTGGCGCTCACCGAGCCGCAGGCACTGGCCCTCGCGGGGGCCGCCGCGAGCCAGCAGCTGTCCTTCACCCTGGCCCCGGCCCCACCGGTGCCCCCGCAGCAGGGCTCCGGACAGCCGTGAGGCGGATCGAGGGCCGGTGTCGGCCGGGCCCCGGACGTGCATCGACCCCGGCCGGGGCCGGGGTCGATGGCCGGGGTCGAGCGGGTCAGCGTCGCTCAGGCGTCGGGGCGGGACTCGTTGCTGATCGCGCCACCGCGCTGGTTCGCGAGCAGGTCGCGGATCTCGCGCAGCAGCAGGACGTCGTCGGGCACGTCCTCGGCCTCGGGCTCCTTGCGCGACAGCGAACGGGCCTTGTTCATCGGCACGACGAACACGAAGTAGACGACCAGCATCGTGAGCAGGAACGTGATGAGCGCGCTGATCACGGCCCCGACGTTCACGAACGTGTTCGGGTTGTCCGTGATCTGGAACCCCAGGCCGATCGCGTTGTCGCCACCGAGCGCCGCGACGGCGGGGTTGACGAGGTTGTCGACGACGGACTTGACCACGGCCGCGAACGCCGTGCCGACCACGACCGCGACGGCCAGGTCGATCACGTTGCCGCGCATCACGAACTCCTTGAAGCCCTGCACGAGGCCGGTCTTCTCCTCAGCCATGAACCCTCCCTGGTGTGCTGGACCTGCGGATGAGCTCCCGGGTCCCGGGCGGGATTCTGTCACGCGGCGGGTGCGCGTCGAGTCGACCCGCCGCGGCACGGCCGCGTGATCGACCGCGTCCTGGGCGCGGGAGCAGCGTGGACCGGGTGCGCCTGGCGCAGCCCGCGCGCGGAGACGCCAGTGGCCGCCGGGCGGTCAGCGCTCGTGGTGCGGGGGCCGTTCGTGCTGGTAGAACCGGAGCCGGTCGGCCTCGGACTCCGCGGCCTCGCCCCACGCCTCGGGGCGGTCCTCGCCGGCCCGGCCCGGCACCGGATCGTCCAGGGCGAGACGGCGACGCGACGACGCGGTGGACCGCCGCCTCCCACCGCCAGCATCGGAACCGCCAGCGCCAGCACCGCCAGGACCGGCATCGCCCTGGGGTCCGGCGCTGCCTGCCGGGTCGGTCACGAGCTCTCGCCCTGCTCCAGCTCGGCCAGGAAGGCCTCCACCTGGGCGGCGATGTCGCTGTCCGGCGGGATCCGTCCGGCGTCCTCGGGCACCGCGGACCGCCCGGCCATGAGCGCGTCGTACTGCTGCTCGAGGGTCGCCACCGCCTCGAGGTTCTCCGGGTTGGTGGCGATCTGGATCGAGATGTCGGCATCGGACTCGTCCGCGGCGTCCCGGAGCTCGTCGAGCGGCACCGCGAGGCCGGTGGCGGCACACAGCTGCTGCAGCAGCACGAGCGCGCCCCGGGGGAACTCCGCCTGCACGAGGTAGTGCGGGATGTGCGCGGCGAACCCCATGGCGGGGCGGTCGCGCTGGCCCAGGCGCAGCTCGAGCAGCGCGGCCAGGCTGCCGGGCACCTCGAGGGAGCCGACCCAGGGCGTCTGCCCGACGACCAGCGTGGGGTCGTTCGCGTGCAGGGTCACGTTCACGGGCCGGGTGTGCGGCGCGGGCCACGGGATGGCGTGCAGGCCCACCACGAGGCGGACGTTGAGCGCCTCGACCAGCCGCATGATCCCCTCGGCCATCGCCGCCCAGGCGGTGTCCGGCTCCGAGCCGTGCAGGACGAGGAACTGCTCGCCCTGGTCGTCGACCAGCGCGTCGACCGCGAGCTCGGGCATCTGGACCGACTCGTAGTGGTCGGTGTTGAACACCGTGCGGGGACGTCGGGCCCGGAAGTCGAACAGCGCGTCGATGTCGAAGGTCGCCACGCGGGTGGGCCGGCACGTCTCCAGCAGGTGCTCCACGGCCAGTCGGGCCGCCCCGCCGGCGTCCATGAACCCCGTGAGGCCGTGCACCAGCACCGGAGCACCGAGCTCCGGACGCTCCGGCTCCAGCCGGTAGGACCCAGCGGTCACGACGGGCACCTCACGGTCGTCGGGGGGCGCAGGCGGCCGCACCTGCCTCGCTCACGAGCCTACTGCCGCACCGAGCCAGACGTCGGGCGTCAACGGGCCGCGGCGCGGCGGTACCGGGCCACGCCCATCGGCACGAACACCGCCAGGATCACCAGGCACCACAGCACCGAGGCGAGCACCGGGTGCTGCAGCGGCCAGTAGTCGGGTGCGACGTAGCCGGGTGGCACGTTGCCGAACAGCTCGCGAACCGCGGCGACGACCGCGCTGATCGGGTTCCACGCCGCGATCGGCTGCAACCATTCGGGCATCGTCTCGAGGGGGACGAACGCGTTGGACAGGAACGTGAGCGGGAACAGCCAGATGAGCCCGGCGGTCTGGGCCACCTCCACGCTGCGCACGCTCAGGCCGATCACCGCCCCGATCCACAGGAACGCATAGGCGAACAGCGCGAGCAGGGCGAACCCGGCGAGCACGGAGAGCACCGGGGCGTCGGTCCGCCACCCCACGAGCAGGCCGGTCAGCGCCATCGCCGCGGTCGTCACGGTGGCGAAGGCCAGGTCGGCGAAAGTGCGCCCGGCGAGCACCGCCGAGCGCGACATCGGCAGCGAGCGGAACCGGTCGAACACGCCACGCGAGAGGTCGTCGGCCATGGCGATGCACGTCGTCGCGCAGGTGAACGCGACGGTCTGCACGAAGATGCCGCCCATCAGGAACTGGGTGTAGTCCCCGCCGCCGGGCACGTTGATCGCCCCGCCGAAGACGTAGGCGAACAGCAGCACGAACATGACCGACTGGATGATCCCGAACACGATCGAGTCGGGCTGGCGGCGCAGCCGGGTGATGTTCCGCCACGTGATGGTGCCGGTGTCGGAGACGGTCTGGGCCAGGTCGCTCATCGGGAGGCTCCCCTCGCACCGGTCGTGGCCGGGGCCTCGGGGCCGTCGGCTGCGTCGGTCGGTTCGGCGTGGTGCCCGGTCAGCTGCAGGAACACGTCGTCGAGGGTGGGCCTGCGCATGCCGAGGTCGAGCACCCGGACTCCCGCCTCGTCGAAGGCGCGCACCGCGTCGATCAGGGCCGTGGAGCCACCGGCCACGGGCGCGACGAGCGTGCGGGTGTGCTCCTCGACCTCGACGGCGCCGTCGGCCAGCCCCTGCAGGACGGCGCGACCCGTCTCGACCTGCCCGTGGTCCACCGTGACGACGAGGCGCTCACCGCCCATCTGCGCCTTGAGCGCGTCGGAGGTCCCCCGGGCGATCACCCGGCCCCGGTCGACCACCGCGATCGAGTCGGCGAGCTTGTCGGCCTCGTCCAGGTACTGGGTGGTGAGCAGCACGGTGGTGCCGGCGCGCACCAGGCCCTCGATCACGTCCCACAGCGCCAGCCGGCTGCGCGGGTCCAGGCCCGTGGTCGGCTCGTCGAGGAAGATGATGGGCGGGCGCGCCACCAGGGCCCCGGCCAGGTCCAGGCGCCGGCGCATGCCGCCGGAGTAGGTCTTCGTCGGCCGGTCCGCCGCGTCGACGAGGTCGAACTCCTCGAGCAGCTCGCCGGCCCGCTGCCGGGCCGCGGCGCCCCCCAGGTGGTAGAGGCGACCGATCATCAGCAGGTTCTCGCGGCCGGTCAGGTACTCGTCCACCGCCGCGTACTGGCCGGACAGGCCGATCGAGCGCCGCACGGCCTGCGGGTCCCGCGCCACGTCGATCCCGTGCACGGTGGCCGTGCCGGCATCGGGGGTGAGCAGGGTGGTCAGGATGCGCACCGTGGTGGTCTTGCCGGCCCCGTTCGGCCCGAGCAGGCCCAGCACCGTGCCCGCGGGCACGTCCAGATCCACCCCGTCGAGCGCGCGCACCTCACCAGACCGGCTGGGGAAGACCTTGACGAGCCCCTCGGCGTGGATCGCGGACATGGGCTGGACCCAACCACACCCCTCCGACATCCGCACACCGCCTCATCACCGCCGCCGACCACGCCGAGGTTGGGCCGTCCGGGTCGAATGGCCCGCTCGACAGGCCTGGGGCCCCTGTCCCACTGCTACGGTCGCAGGCAGCATCCGCACGAGCACAGGGGGTGACATGACCAGGCCCGAGGAGCACGAGCGGGTGGGGTCGCGTGCACGCCGTCGGGTCGCCGGCGCCGTTCCGGTAGTGCTGCTCGCCGGGCTGCTGCCCCTCGCGACCCCCACGGCGTCGGCGATCGACCCACAGCCGGAGCGGACCTGGGAGACCGGGATTGTGACCGGTGTCGCCGACGGCGACACGATCACCGTGGCCGTCACCAGCGCCGTCCAGCCGGCCACCATCGCGCCGCCGCTCTCGGCCGACCCCGCCGTGCCGAACCCCCGCACCTACTGCACCGATCGGCTCGACGCCGACGGCACCATGCCGGACGACGGGAAGCTGGACGGCTGCCGCGTGCGCCTCATCGGCCTGCAGGCGCCCGAGGAAGCCCATGGCGCGGGCAGCCTCGACCAGTGCCGGGCCAGTGCCGCGACCGCGGTGCTGTCCGCCCAGCTCCCGAAGGGCACCCGGGTCCAGCTGCGCGCGATCGCGGTGACGTCGCGGGATGACCGGTACTCCGGTGGCCGGCTCGTGCGCACCGTCTACCGCCAGGACGCGAACGGGCAGTGGGTGGACGTGGGCCGGGCCCTGGCGGCCAGCGGCACCGTGATGTGGTTCCCGCTCCACGTCGGGGACGCCGACAAGCCGGAGTACGTGCACAACCTCGCCTACCGCCAGCTGATCGACGAGGCCGCCGCCGCCCGGCGCGGGATGTGGTCGGCGAACCTGTGCGGGCCCTCCCGCCCGGCGACGGTCCGCACCTGGGTGGTCTCCGACCCCATCGGCGACGACGCGAACGCCGAGCACCTCGTGCTGGCCAACGACGCTGCTGCCCCGCTCGACGTGAGCGGCTGGACGGTCCGCGACTCCTCGCTGGCGACCTACACCCTGCCCACCCCGACGGTGATCCCTGCGCGCGACCACCTGCGCGTCTTCGCCGGCCGGGGCACCCCGGGCACGCCCACCGCACGGGACCTGCACATGGGCGGGGCCAGCGCCGTGTTCACCAACTTCGATGCGGGTGCGGGGTACTTCCACGGCGACGGCGCCTACGTCTTCGACGCCCAGCCGGGGTACGCCTACGGCAACCTGCGGGCCTGGTTCCACTACCCGTGCGCCGGCACGCAGTGCACGCGCGACCCGCTGGCCGGTCGACTGCGCCTGGGCACCATCTCCTACGACCCGCCCGGCGCGGACACGGCGGCCGGGGAGTACGTCGACGTGGTGAACGCCTCCGCCGCGCCGGTCGCGCTCGGCGGGTACGGCCTGACGCGCCAGGGCAGCCAGGTGCCGTTCCCGCCCAACGCGGTCCTGCCCGCCGGAGCCACGCTGCGGGTGTCGATGGGCGTCGGGGTGGACGACGCCAGCCGCATCCACCTGGGCCGCACCGCCAGCCTGCTGGCCAACGCCGGGGACGTCGTCACCGTCGCCAACCTCAACGGCGCCGTGCTCGACTGCCGCGCCTGGGGCACGAGGACCTGCAGCGGGATGCCGGTGGCCGGTCCCCTCCAGCAGCCCAGCGGCGAAGCCTCGCCGCAGCCGGTCGCCACCGCGCCGGCGGCCCGACCCGAGGCGCCGAGGGCCGTCACCGCCACGGCCTCCTCCCGGCGGATCGTGGTGCGGTGGGCACCCCCGGCCGAGCCCGGTACCTCGGCGGTCACCCGGTACCGGGCCCGGGTGGCCAAGCAGGTGGGCGCCAGCACGAAGCACCGGACGACCTGCAAGGCCACGGCCGCCAAGCGCACGTGCCGCACCGGGAAGCTGACCAGGGGGGCGACCTACGTCGTCACCGTGCAGGCGCGCAACCGGACGGGGTACGGACCGGCCGCCCCCCCGATCGTGGTGCGCATCCGCTGACCCGCCCGGCGCGTCGGCGGGCCGGCCGGCGCGCGGACCCCTCCTCGGCGGCGCGCGGACCCCTGTGGCGGCGGGTGGACGCCACCGGGGACCTCGTGGGCCCGCGCGCTGTGTCACACGATCGTCACAACCCTGTGATCATCCCGGAACGGCCCCCTCCCTAGACTCCGGCGCCGTGACTCCCCCCACCGCTGCCCCCACCGACGCCCGCGACCGCGTCCCGGGCGCCCCGGACCCCGCCACCCTTCCCGCCTGGGACCGCTGGTTCCACCTGACCGAGCGCGGCTCGACGCTGGGCCGAGAGGTGCGCGGCGGGCTGGTGACCTTCGTGACGATGGCCTACATCGTCGTCCTCAACGCCCTGATCCTCGGCACCGCGCAGGACAGGAACGGCCAGTACATCGGCGGCGTCGACAACCCGGTCGTCTCGATCGGGCTGGTCTCGGCGGCCACCGCCCTGGTCGCCGGCGTGCTCACGATCGCCATGGGCGCGATCGGGCGCTTCCCCCTGGCCCTGGCAGCGGGCCTGGGCCTGAACAGCTTCCTCGCGTTCACGATCGCCCCGCTGATGACCTGGCCCCAGGCGATGGGCCTGGTCGTGCTCGAGGGCATCATCATCGGCCTCCTCGTCCTCACCGGGTTCCGGGTCGCGGTGTTCGACGCCGTCCCCGAGCCGATCAAGTACGCGATCGGCGTCGGCATCGGCCTGTTCATCGCGCTGATCGGCTTCGTCGACGCCGGCATCACCCGTCCGGGCATCCCGCTGATCTCGTTCGGCGTCGACGGCCAGCTGCAGGGGTGGCCGACGTTCGTCTTCGTGGTCGGCCTGCTGCTCATGATCGTGCTCGTCACCAGGCGCGTGAAGGGCGCCCTGCTGATCGGCATCCTCGCCACCGCCGCCCTCGCGGTGGCGGTCGAGGCCGCGTTCAAGGTCGGCCCGCTCAACGACGGCAACCCCGACACCCCGGACAACCCGACCGGCTGGGCGCTGAACGTGCCGAGCATCCCCAGCCAGTGGTTCAGCACGCCCGACCTGCGCATCCTGGGCGACTTCTCCCTGACCGGCGCGTTCGCGGCCGTCGGGTTCGTGACCGCGGGCCTGTTCGTGTTCTCCCTGCTCCTGTCGGACTTCTTCGACACGATGGGCACGGTCACGGGCCTGGCCCACGAGGCCGAGCTCACCGGCCCCGACGACGAGATCCCGCACCTCGAGCCGATCCTGCTGGTGGACTCCGCGGCGGCCGCGGTCGGCGGCATGGCCTCGGTGTCGAGCAACACCAGCTACATCGAGAGCGCCGCCGGCATCGGCGAGGGCGCGCGCACCGGCATCGCCTCGCTGGTGACCGGCGCGTTCTTCCTGCTGGCGATGTTCGTCTCCCCGCTGGTCTCGGTGGTGCCCTACGAGGCCGCCACCCCGGCCCTGGTGATCGTCGGGTTCCTGATGATGACCCAGATCAAGCGCATCCCGTTCGACGACTACACGATCGGCATCCCGGCGTTCCTGACGATCATCGTGATGCCGTTCACCTACTCGATCGCCAACGGCATCGGGGCCGGTGCGGTGAGCTACGCGCTGCTCATGCTGGCCACGGGCCGGGCACGCGAGGTGAAGCCGCTCATGTGGGTCGTCGCCGCGGCCTTCACGGTGTACTTCGCGATCTCGCCGGTCACCGACCTGCTCGACACCATCACCGGCTGACCGACGCCGGGCGACCGGCCACCGAGGGCCGGCCCCCGGTGGCCGGTCGCGCCCGGCGGGCGCACAATCCACGCGTGGGCCTCGGCTCGTACTCGTTCCTGGTCGGACCGATGATCGCGCTGGTCGCCATCGGCGCGCTGATGCTCGTCTCGCGCTGGATGACCGGCCAGCAGGGCTCGCTCGTGGAGCGACCGGCCCGGCGCGGCTCGGCCGAGGAGTACGGCCTGATGATCCCCGTGGCCAGCCCGCGCTCCGTGGCCGAGTCCGACCAGGTGCGCGCGCGGCTGCGCGAGGCCGGCGTCGCGTCGCGCTCGGTCGACACCACCGAAGGGCTGCGGGTGATGGTGTGGGCCGACGACGTGGAGGCCGCGCGCACGGTGCTCGACAGCCCGTCGCGCTGACGCCCACCCGCCCCCCGCTCGTCTGCGTGGTCGATCCCGCACACCCAGTTGGCGGGATCGACTACGCAGGCGCGAGGAGGGCCTGGCAGCGGCCCTCGAGGTAGACCACGGCCGGACCCATGATCGCGAACGCCGGGTTCGTCGTCTGCTTGTGGAAGTACCGGTAGTGGATCTGCTGGGCGATCACTGCGAGCCGGAACAGGCCGAACACCTCGTAGAAGGACCACCGGGCCGGCGTGACGTCCAGCCCGCGCAGCGCCGCGTAGCGCTCGACGAACCCCCAGCGGCTGCGCATGCCCGGTGCGTTCGTGGGCTGGCGGCGGAACAGCTGGAAGGTGGGGTCGTCGTCGTGCTGCACCCAGTACGCCAGCGACGAGCCGAGGTCCATGAGGGGGTCGCCGACGGTGGCCAGCTCCCAGTCGAGCACCGCCAGGATGCGGGTGGGCTCGGCCGGGTCGAGCACGAGGTTGTCGAAGCGGAAGTCGTTGTGCACGGCGACGTGCGGCAGGTCCGGCGGCTGGTGGGCCCCGAGCCAGGCCATGACCGCCTCGAAGTCGCCGACGTCCTCGGTGCGTGCCCGCCGGTAGCGCTGCGACCAGCCCCCCACCTGCCGCGCCACGTGCCCGGGGCCGCGGTCGTACCGGGCGAGCCCCGTGGCCGCCACGTCCACCGAGTGCAGGGCGACCAGCGTGTCGATCGCGCGGTCGCAGAGCGTCCGCACGCCGGCCTCGTCCAGGCCGAGCCCGTCCGGGATGTCCTGGCGCAGGATCGTGCCGGCCACCCGCTCCATGACGTAGAACGGGGAGCCGACCACCGCGGCGTCGTCGCACATCGCCACCATCCGGGGGACCTGCGGGAACGCGGGCGCCAGCGCCACCTGCAGGTCGTGCTCCCGGCGCATGTCGTGCGAGCCCGCGGCCTTGGTGCCAGCGGGGGGCCGACGCAGGATGAGGTCGCGATCCGGGTAGCGCAGCAGGTAGGTGAGGTTGGAGGCACCCCCGGTGAACTGCCGGACCTCGGGCACGCCGTCGAGCCCAGCCGGGTCGTCGGCGTGGCCACGCAGCCACTGGGCCATCGCCGCGACGTCGAAGGCGTCCTCGGCCCGGACCTCGGCGGCCCCGGCGACGACCGGCTCGCTCACTGCGCGGCCGCCGCGACGTAGGGCTTGAGCAGCCGACGGGCGACCACCCCGAGGTGCACCTCGTCGGGACCGTCGGCCAGTCGCAGGGAGCGGGCCCCGGCGTACGCCATGGCCAGCGGGAGGTCGGCGCTGACCCCGGCACCGCCGTGCAGCTGGATGGCGAGGTCGATCACCTCGCAGGCCATCCGCGGCACCGCCGCCTTGATCTCGCTGACCTCGCTGGCCGCACCGGCCACACCGACGGTGTCCAGCTTCCAGGCCGCGTGCAGCACCAGCAGGCGCGCCTGGTTGATCGCGATCCGGGCCTCGGCCAGCCGCTCGCGGTTGCCGCCCAGGTTCGCCAGCGGCTTGCCGAAGGCGACCCGGCGGACGGCCCGCTCGCACGCCAGCTCGAGGGCCCGCTCGGCCAGGCCGATCAGCCGCATGCAGTGGTGCACCCGCCCCGGGCCGAGCCTGCCCTGCGCGATGGCGAAGGCGTCCCCGGGGTTGCCGATCACGGCCGAGCGGGGCAGCCGCACGTCGGTCAGCGTCACCTCGCCGTGGCCGAGCGGCTCGTCCCACTGGCCCAGGGCCGTCAGGCACCGCTCGATCCGCACGCCCGGCGCGTCCAGCGGCACGAGCACCATGGAGTGCTGGGCGTAGCGGTGGGCGGTCGGATCGGTCAGGCCCATGAAGATGGCCACGCGGCAGTCCGGGTGGCCCACCCCGGTGGACCACCACTTGCGCCCGTTGAGCACGATGTCCTCACCATCGACGAGCGCGGTCGCCTGCATGGTCGTGGCGTCCGAGGACGCGACCTCGGGCTCGGTCATGAGGAAGGCGCTGCGGACGCGCCCGTCGAGCAGGGGCTCGAGCCACTGCGCCTGCTGCTCCGGCGAGCCGTACTTGAGGATCACCTCCATGTTGCCGGTGTCCGGGGCGTTGCAGTTCATCACCAGCGGGGCCAGCAGCGAGCGCCCCATCTGCTCGGCGACCGGGGCGTAGTCGAGGTTCGACAGGCCCGTGCCGCCGGCGGTGCCGTACCGGGCGGCGTAGGCGTCGCCGTGCCCCTCGGGCAGGAACAGGTTCCACAGGCCCTGGCCGCGCGCCTCGGCCTTGAGCTCCTCGATGACCGGGTGCGGCGGCCACGGGTCCTCCCCGCGGGCCCGCCGCGCCGCCACGTCGGCGAGCACCTCGACCTCGGCGGGCTCGACCCGCTCGTCGACGAAACGACGGACCTGGGCGGCGAGCGCGGCAGCGCGGGCGGAGTGGGCGAAGTCCATGCCGTCGAGACTAGACCCGGGCCCACGGGGAGCCGAGGCCGCGGCCGGGTCGCACCGCCGCAGGCTGCGGCTCAGCGGGCCATCCGCAGGATCCGCACCGCCCCGGAGGCCACCAGCACCGCGATCGCGGTGCCGATCGCCAGGTCCGGCCAGGCCGAACCGGTCAGGGCCACCAGCTGACCGGCGACGATGACCCCGAGGTTGGCCAGCACGTCGTTCGTGGTGAAGATCCAGCTGGCCCGCAGGTGCATCCCGCCGCGCCGGTGGGCTGCGAGCAGGGCCATGCACGTGACGTTCGCGAGCAGGGCGAGGATGCCGACCGCGATCATCCACGCGGACTCCGGCTCGGCCCCGGCCAGGGCCCGCCGCCCCACGTCGAGCAGCACCAGCAGGGCCAGGCCCAGCTGCAGCCACCCGCTGGCGCGGGCCGACCGGCGCTGGTGGACCGCGACGCCGCCGACCGCGGCCAGGGCGATCGCGTAGACCGTGGCGTCGGCGAGCATGTCCAGGGAGTCGGCGATGAGGCCGGTCGAGCCCGCCCAGAGCCCGGCTGCGAGCTCCACGACGAACATCGCGGCGTTGATGGCCAGGACGGCGACGAGCACGCGCCGCTCGACGGCCGGCGATGCCGTGCCCCGCCCCGACGCTCCCCCGGGCAGCTCGGCGTCCGGGGCAGCCTCGGAGCCGTCGATCCGCGCGCCGAGGCCCAACGGCTCCAGCGCGGCCAGGACCACGTCCGCCGGCCCCTCGTGCAGCACCGCGAGGCGACGCGCCGGCAGGTCGAAGGCGAGGTCGTGCACGTCCGGCACACCGGCCAGGGCTGCCCGGACCAGCTGCTCCTCGGCGGCGCAGTCCATGCCGGCAGCGTGCACGGTCGTGCGGGTGAGGGCCGGCGCCATGGCGAGATTCTGGCCCGTCCCGGGCGGCTCAGGACGGCTGGGCCAGCAGGCGGTGCACGTCGGCCAGGCCCAGCACGACCGGCCCGGACGGCCCACGCACCCGCACGCGGGCATCCGCCGAGCCGAGCATCGCCACCACGGCCTCGCGCAGGGTCGCGCCCGCACCGACCTCGGGCAGCCCGGCGTCGGCCGGCCCGGCCGCCGGCAGCGTGCCGGCATCGATCCCGGTGACGGCCATGAGCGTGATGAGCCGGTCGCTGCCCACGAAGTCGGCCACGAACGGCGTCGCCGGCTCGGCGAGGATCCGGGCGGGGGTGTCGTACTGCTCGAGGTGACCGCCCTGGCGGAGCACCGCGATCCGGTCGCCGAGGCGGACCGCCTCGTCGAGGTCGTGGGTCACCATGACCACGGTGGTCCCCAGCCGGCGCTGCAGGGCGTGGAACTCGGCCTGCAGCCGGTCCCGAGCCACCGGGTCGACGGCTCCGAAGGGCTCGTCCATCAGCAGCACCGGGGGGTCGGCGGCGAGCGCGCGGGCCACGCCGACCCGCTGCTGCTGGCCGCCGGAGAGCTGGTGCGGGTAGCGATCGCCGAACTCGGCCGGGTCGAGCCCGACGAGGCCGAGCACCTCGTCGATGCGCGCCTCGGTGCGCGCCCGCTCCCAGCCGAGCAGCCGGCAGGTGGTCGCCACGTTGCGGCGCACGGTCCAGTGCGGGAACAGCCCGGCGGCCTGGATCACGTACCCGATCCGCCGGCGCAGGGCCGTCACGTCGGAGCGGGTGACGTCGACCCCCTCGACCTCGAGGCGCCCCGCAGTCGGCTCGACGAGCCGGTTGATCATCCGCAGGGTGGTGGTCTTGCCGCAGCCGGACGGGCCGACCAGCACGCAGATCTCGCCGCGGTGCACCACGAGGTCCAGCGCGTGCACCGCCACCGTGCCGTCGGGGTAGCGCTTGGTCACGCCCTCGAGGGCGATCACGACGTCGTCGGCCGGCCCCCCCACCGCCGACCCGGGCCGGGTCGCCGCGCCGGGCACCGCGCCGGCCGCTGCGCCGCCCGCCGTCGCTTGGTTATCGTCCACGTCGTGCCCCGTCCTGGGATCGTCGTGCCCGCCGACGCGGCCAACCCGTGGCTCTCCTGGGACTACGTCACGTCCCACTGGGAGGAGCTCCTGGCGGCCGGCCGCGAGCACGTGCTGCTCACGGTCGCGTCGGTGGTGCTGGCCCTGCTCGTCGCCTTCCCGCTCGCGATGCTGGTGCGACGCTACCGGGTCCTGCTCGGCCCCGCGCTCAGCGTGGCGGGCGTGCTGTACACGATCCCGTCGCTGGCCCTGATCTCGCTGCTCTGGCCGGTCTTCGGGCTGTCCCCGCTCACCGTCATCGTGGCCCTCGCGGTCTACGCGCTGCTCGTGGTCCTGCGCAACACGGTCGTCGGCCTCGACGCCGTCGACCCGGACGTGGTGGACGCCGCCCGCGGCATGGGCATGGACCGCCGCGGGATCCTGTGGCGGGTCGAGGTGCCCCTGGCGCTGCCCGCGATCCTGGCCGGGGTCCGGATCGCGACCGTGTCGACCGTGGGCCTGGTCACGATCGGGGCGCTCGTGGGCTACGGCGGGTTCGGCAGCCTGATCCTGTCGGGGTTCCAGCAGAACTTCTGGCACGCCCAGATCCTCACGGCCACGGTCGCCTGCGTGCTCCTCGCGGTGCTGTTCGAGGTGGCGCTGCACTGGCTGCAGGCGCGCAGCGCCCCGTGGGCACGGGAGCGGGTGCGCTGATGCAGCTCTGGGCGTGGTTCACCGACCCGGCGCACTGGACCGGGCCGAACGGCATCCCGGCGCGGACCTGGGAGCAGGTCGTGATGAGCCTGCTGGCCATGGGGATCGCCCTGGTCCTGGCGCTGCCCGTCGCCGTCCTGCTGGGCCACCGCCGCCGCGGGGTGCTCCTGGCCACCAACGTCAGCAACGTCGGCCGCGCCGTGCCCACCCTGGCGGTGCTCATCATCCTCGCCTCCATCCCGAGCATCGGGGTGGGCGACACCGCGGCGGTCCTCGCCCTGGCCCTGTTCGCGATCCCACCGCTGGTGACCAACACGTTCGCGGGCATCACCTCGGTCGACCGCGAGGTGCTCGACGCCGCCCGCGGCATGGGGATGACGGCGGGTCAGCTCCTGGCCCGGGTCGAGCTCCCGCTGGCCGCCCCGCTCATCGTGGCCGGCATCCGGACCGCCGCCGTGCAGGTCGTGGCCACCGCCTCGCTGGCCGCCCTGGTCGGCGGGGGCGGGCTGGGCCGCTACGTGGTGGACGGGTTCGCCCTGCAGGACACCACCGTGATCCTGGCCGGCGCCATCCTGACCGCCGGCCTCGCGGTGCTCGCCGAGGGCCTGTTCGCAGCCCTCGAGCGCGTCACCACGCCCCGCGGCCTGCGCTCCCGCAGCGCGCACGTGGCCCCCATCGCCGACGTCCTGACCTGACGGCCACGGCCCGTCCGCGCCGGCTGTGCTTGTATTCGGGGCATGACGAACCGAGCACGGCTGCTGCCCGCCCTCGCCCTGTCGGCCGCCCTCGGCCTCACGATGACCGCCTGCGGCTCCGACGACGAGTCGCAGGCCTCCGGCTCGCCCGGCGCCACCACGGCCGAGCCGGTCGTGATCGCCACCACCAACTTCACCGAGACCCAGATCCTGGCCTCGATGTACGAGCAGGTGCTCGAGGCCAACGGGCAGCCGGCCGAGGTCAAGCAGCTGACCACCCGTGAGGTGATCGCCCCGGCGCTGGAGCAGGGCGAGGTCCAGGTCACCCCGGAGTACCTGGGCAGCCTCACGGAGTACCTGAACAAGGCCGCGAACGGCCCGGACGCGCCCCAGGTGGCCTCCGGTGACGTGCAGGCCAGCTTCGAGGCGGCCAAGGCCCTGGCCGAGGCGCGGGGCATCACGCTGCTCGAGCCCTCCGCCGCGCAGGACCAGAACGCGTTCGCCGTGACCGAGGGCTTCGCGCAGGCCAATGGGTTGGCCACGCTCAGCGACCTCGCCACCTTCAGCCAGACCCAGCCGATCACCCTGGGCGGGCCGCCCGAGTGCCCGGAGCGCCCGTTCTGCCAGGTGGGCCTCGAGGAGGTCTACGGGGTGCAGGTCGGCGAGTTCGTGCCGCTCGACGCCGGCGGCCCGCTGACGATCGCGGCGGTCAACCAGGGCCGGGTCGACGTGGGCCTGGTGTTCTCGTCCTCGGGGGCGGTCACCGCCAACGCGCTGGTGGTGCTGGCCGACGACCAGGAGTGGCAGACGGCCGAGAACATCCTGCCGGCCGTCCACACCGCGGCGGTGACCGAGACCATCACCGCGGCGCTGGACTCGGTCTCCGAGGTGCTCACCACCGAGGAGCTGCAG
>JALOLH010000002.1 GCA_025456065.1 Candidatus Nanopelagicales bacterium
TGCCCACCAACCGCGCCCTGCTGCCCCCCGGGCCCTACATGCTCACCGTCCTGACCACCGACGGCACCCCCTCCACCGCACGCTGGATCACCATCCGATAGGAGCGCGACGCAATGACGACGATGACCCGGGCGGGGAGCTCCCGCCGTGGCCGAGCCGGCCTGGTCGTGTCCGTGCTGGCAGGGCTGGTCGCGGTCCTGATCGGCAGCTGGATCCTGCTGCGCACGGCACTGATGCCGCCCACCCCGACCCCGGTCGTGGCGGTGGCCCTGCCGGGCAGCGACGGCCAGGTGGCCGGGGTGAACCCCGAGGCCAGGGGCGTGAACACCGGTGACCGCGAGCAGGCCACCGGGATCCGGATGCGGGTCGAGGACCCCGGCCGCGTGCCCGAGGCGCTGATCGGCTCCGGCCCGACCGGCGGATGCGTGCTGGGCTACGGCCGGGGCGACGCCTGCCTGCCCACGGTCCCCCCCGGCGAGCGTGCGCACGCCGGGCACCACGGCGAGCCGGCCGACCTGGCCAGCCGGTGGACCTGCTCCGACGTCAGGCTGCTGTACCCCAGGGGCATCGCGGTGAACGACGCCGACGACGGGCTCGGGCCCGAGGGCGTCGATCCGCTGGGCCTGGACAGCAACCGCGACGGCGTGGCGTGTGGGAAGGCTGACCGCGACTGAGCTGACGCGGCGGCGGCTGCTCGGGGCGGCACTGGGGTCCGCAGCCGTCCTCGCCCTGCCGGGCGGATCACCCGCGAGGCGGGCCGCCGCGACCTGTCGGGCGCCGCGTCAGGAGACCCGGCTGCCCGCGGCCGTGGTGGGCGGCTACTGGACCTGGTGGTCGAACGCGCCCTCGCCGGCCCGCCTGCACCCGGCCTACAACGTGCTCTACCTGTTCCACGCCGAGCCCGATCCGTCCGCCACGTACCGTGGGGAGGCGCTGCGCTGGCGGGGCCCGCGGTCGACGACCTTCCGCGCGGCCCTCGCGGACTGGCGCTCCGCTGGGGGGTGCGTCCTGCTCACCGTGGGCGGCGCCGACGCCCAGGTGCCCCTGCCCGACCGCGTCACCACGCAGCGGGTGCTCGCCTCGATCGCCGCGCTGCACACCGAGCTCGGTGGCTTCGACGGCGTGGACTGGAACACCTATGAGGGCGACCCGGCGCCGCCCACGTCCGAGCTGGTCTGGGCCTCCGCCCAGCTGAAGCGGGCCTACGGCCCGGACTTCGCGATCACCACCCCACCGGCGCCGCGGGTCGCCTCGGACCGGGCGCACTGCCGCGGGATGCTCGACGCGGGCGTGCTCGACCTCGTGGCGCCGCAGTGCTACGACGCCCCGGGGTCGTGGGACCCGGGGGAGGTGGCGGGCACGTTGCGCTGGTGGGCCGCGGGCCTCGGCGGGGCGGATCGGCTGGCAGTGGGCGTGGGGCTGCCCGGAGCCGTCGCGGGCGCGCCCACCGGCCCGGCGCTGCCGGCCTGGGAGCGCGTGCGGGACGCCCTGCCGGAGATCCGCGGCGCGTACGCCTGGGACCTCTCGGCCGACGCGGCCACGGGGTGGGCGTTCGCCGAGGAGGTCGGCGGCGCCATCCGGGCCGCGTGTCCGCCGGCCTGACCCCCACCGCGCCTCGAGGGCGGTGCCGGGGAGACGATGCTGGCGTCGGGCCACGCGCTCGCGTGCCCGGCGCCAGGAGGTGCCCGTGCCCGCCCCACGCTCGTACGACTGCGACGCCCTCGTCATCGGCTCGGGCTTCGGCGGCAGCGTCGCGGCGCTGCGCCTGGCCGAGTCCGGCCGACGCGTCATGGTCGCCGAGATGGGCCGCCGGGTGCTGCCCGCCGACATGCGGGCGGCCGCCGAACGGACGCGCGACCTGCTGTGGATGCCCGAGGTCGGGCTGCGCCGCGGGTTCTTCCGCCAGGTGGTCCTGCGGCACATGATCGCCCTGGCCGGGGTCGGCGTCGGCGGCGGCAGCCTGGTCTACGCCGCCGTGCTGCTGCGGCCGCGCGACACCTTCTGGGCGCACCCGGCCTGGCGCGCGGCCGGCACCGACTGGGCGGGGGCGCTCGCCCCGCACTTCGACGCCGCCGAGGGGCTGCTCGGGGTCGCCCGCAACCCCCTGCACGGTCGCCAGGACACCTGGCTGCGCGCGGCGGCCGAGCGGCTCGGCGTGGCGGACACGTACGGTCCCGTGCCGCAGGGCATCGACTTCGCCGCCTGCACGGCGTGCGGGCGCTGCCTGTCGGGGTGCGACGTCGGGGCCAAGAACAGCCTGGACCGCACCTACCTGGCGGCCGCCGAGCGAGCGGGTGCGGTGGTGCGCCCGCGCACGAAGGTGGAGCGGATCATCCCCCTGCACGGCGGCGCCGGCCGGATCGAGGGCTACGCGGTCGAGGTCGTGGACCCGCTGGCCCCACGGCGGGACCGCGCCGCCTCCCGCGCCCGGCTGACCGCCCGCGAGGTCGTCGTCGCGGCCGGGGTGCTGGGCACCGTCGAGCTGCTCCTGGCCCAGCGCGACCGCTTCGGCACGCTGCCCGACCTGCCGGCGGCCCTGGGGCAGGGGGTGCTCACGAACAGCGAGGCCTTCACGGGGGTCATGCAGCCGCGCGCCGAGCTGGCCGCCGGCCTGGACGTGCGCAGCGACGGCACCGCGATCACCAGCGACTGCTGGCCGGACCCCCACACGCACGTCACCCAGAACCGGCTGCCCGACTCCTACCGGCTCAACCGCTTCCTGATGGCCCCTCTGGTCCCCGGTGACGAGCCGCGCCGCGTGGCCCGGGACACGGTCGCGACGATGGTCCGCCGTCCCGGCCTCGTCCGCGACGGGATGCGCGGCGCGGGCTGGAGCGCGCGCACCACCATGCTCACGGTGATGCAGCACGACGACCCGACCGGCGGGGCCACGACGCCGACCCTGACCCTGCGCTACCGGCGCACGCCGGTGGGCTGGGCGCTGGCCACGACCGTGCCGCCGGGCGGCCGGGCCCCCGACACGTTCCTGCCGCAGGCGAACGCCGCCGCCCTGGCGCTGGCCGGGGCCAGCGGCGGGCAGCCCTACGGCTCCGTCGCGGCGCTGTTCGGCGTGGGCGCCACCGCGCACGTCCTCGGCGGCGCCCGGTTGGGCGCCGACCCGACGACGTCGGTGTGCTCGCCGGAGCAGGAGGTGTGGGGGCACCCGGGGCTCTTCGTCATGGACGGCTCGGTGCTGCCGGCGAACGTCGGCGTCAACCCGAGCCTGACCATCACGGCACTGGCCGAGCGGGCCGCACGGGGCCTCGGCGCCCGGTGACCCGGCGCGCGCGGTCGGATGCCGCGTCAGGGCCGACCGACCGGTGATCCCGGCGCGCCGGTGGGCAGGGCCAGGGCGATGGTCAGCTCCAGCACGGCCCGTGGGTCGTCGAGGCGCTCGCCCAGCAGGGCGCGGACCTGGGCCATCCGGTAGCGCACGGTCTGCGGGTGCACGAACAGCGCCGCAGCCACGGCGTCGCGCCGTCCGCGGTGCAGCAGCCAGGCACGCAGCGTCGCGGTGAGCCGGTCGGCCACGGCCGGGGGCAGGTCGGCGAACGGGGCGAGGGCCCGGGCCCGCAGCTCGGCCAGGGAGTGCGGGTCCGCTCCCACGACCAGCTCGGCCAGCACGTCGTCGGCCCGGAGCACCGTGCCCGGCTGGGCCAGCCCGAGGGCGAGGGCGCGCAGGGCCAGGCGGTAGGCGTCCGCCACCTGCGCCCACGGCAGCGCCGGGCCGAGCACGGCCACGCCCGTGCCCCCGGGCACGAGGCGGTCCAGCGCGGGCCCCAGCCGCGGCTCCGGATCGGGGACCAGCAGGACGGCCACGCCGGACGGGAGCCCCGGCACGTCCTCGGCCGGCTGCAGGGTGCGCGGGTCGATCCGCGCCAGCACCTGGTCGACCAGGGCCTCGGGCAGGAGGACCGGGACGAGCCGATCCGGCGGCGACCACTGGGCGCGCTCGGCGGCCAGCTGCAGGCTCGCCGGGTCACCGCCGCTGACCAGGCCGTGGCCCAGGCGCTCGAGGCGCCGGCCCCGGACGCGGTCCTCGCTCGCGAGCTCCGCGGCGTGCCCGGCCACGCTCGCCGCGGACAGGGCGTCGATGTAGGCGAACACCAGCTCGGCGAACCCGACGAGCTGGTCGGTCGCCAGGCCGGCGCGAGCGCCCGCGTCGGCCAACCCGCGCCAGGAGACCCTGGCGCCGACGCGGTACGCGGCCAGCAGCGCGTCCATGGACCGCCCGGCGCGGGCCTCGCCCCGACCCAGCGCATGCGCCTCCGCGACGGTCTGGGCCATCGGCGCGCTCGGGTCGCCGCCGGACCCCGCCAGCGCGAGGAACCCGCGCAGCGCGACCTCCACGGCCCGTCCCAGGGTCACCCGGGCCCCGGCGTCCAGGGTGCCGACGTACCCGGGGACCTCGGCCACGATCGCCGCGACGGCCCGGTCGGCCACCGCGGGGACGACGAGGTCCATGGCGGTGACCGCGTCGGGGGGCAACGGGGGAGCGGAGGCCGGCCGGGAGGCCGCGGCCGACGGCCCCCGCTCCCGGGTGCTGGCACGCGCCACGGCCATGGCCCTCCTCCGACGCCTCGGTCGGCGTCCCCGCAGGACGGTACTGGGATTGTTCGTGACGAACAATCGGGAGCAGCAGAATCACCTCGAGGGCCACGTATCCGGCTGCTCGGGGCGGGCAGACTTGTCCCGTGACGATCGCCGAGCTGGTGCCGACCCCGGTCGGCGGGCGGCCCGCGCGGTCGCTGGCTCCGGTCGCGCGCCGGGTGCTCGAGATGGTCACCACCCCGCTGCTCCCGTACGACTACGTCGACCTCGTCGACCCGCTGCGCAGCGCCGCCCTGCGGGCGCGGATCGAGGCGGTCCAGCCCGAGACCCCGGACGCCGCCACCCTCGTGCTGCGTCCGGGCCGGGGCTGGCGCGGCCACGTCCCCGGCCAGTACGTGCGCCTCGGCGTGGACGTCGACGGCGTCCGCCGCTGGCGGGCCTACTCGGTCACCTCCGGCCCCCGGGACGACGGGCGGATCGCGATCACGGTGAAGGTGATCCCCGGCGGGGTCGTCAGCACCCACCTCGTGCGGCACGCCCGCGCCGGCCAGGTCGTGCAGCTGGACCAGGCCATCGGGGCGTTCCACCTACCGGTGGCCGCCCCGGCGCGGGTGCTGTTCGTCACCGCGGGATCGGGGATCACCCCGGTCATGGGGATGCTGCGGCACCACGCGATGGCGTTGGCCGACGTCGTGCTCGTGCACAGCGCACCCGCCCCGCAGGACGTCATCTTCGGCGCCGAGCTCAGCGCCCGGGCCGCCGCCGGGCAGCTGCGGCTCCTGGAGCGGCACACGGCCCGGGAGGGGCTGCTCGCGCCGGCGGACCTCGCACGGCTCGTGCCCGACTGGGCCGACCGGGAGACCTGGGCGTGCGGCCCGCCGGCGATGCTCGACGCCCTCGAGGCGCACTGGCACGGGGCCGGCGCGGCCGAGCGCCTGCACACCGAGCGGTTCCGCGCCCAGGTGCTCGTCTCCGGGTCCGGGGGCCCGGTCCGCTTCACCGGGGCCGGTCGCACGGTCGAGGCGGACGGGACCACCCCGCTGCTCGACGTCGGGGAGGCGGCCGGCGTGCTGCTGCCCTCGGGCTGCCGGATGGGCATCTGCATGGGCTGCGTGCGCCCGCTGGCCGCCGGGGCCGTCCGCGACCTGCGCACCGGCGCCGTCACCACCGCCGAGCCGGGCGACGGCGTCCAGGTGCAGACCTGCGTCACCGCGGCCGCCGGCCCCTGCACGATCGACGACTGACCCGATGTCCGCACGCGCCGCACCCAGCGGGTCGGGCCCGTGACCACGACGACAGGAGCATCCCGATGACCGTCATCCAGAAGCGCGCGGACAACCCCGTCGCGCACCTCGCCGCGGAGGACGTCGAGCGGCTCGGCGCTGAGCTCGACGCCCTGCGCGAGGAGGTCTTCGCCGACCTCGGGGAGGACGACGCCCGCTACATCCGCCGGGTCATCACTGCCCAGCGCTGGCTGGAGCTGGGATCCCGCGGCGTGCTGCTGTTCGCCTGGTTCCCGCCCGCCTGGGTGGCCGGCACGGTCGGGCTGTCGATCGCCAAGATCATCGAGAACATGGAGATGGGCCACAACATCCTCCACGGCCAGTGGGACTGGATGCGCGACCCGGCCATCCACTCCACCACGTGGGAGTGGGACAACGTCGCCCCCGCCGAGATGTGGAAGCACTCGCACAACGAGATCCACCACCGGTACACGAACGTCGTGGGCCGGGACAACGACCTCGGCTACGGGATCATGCGCGTCGACGAGGACCAGCGCTGGACGCCCATGCACCTCGGCCAACCGCTGTGGAACCTGCTGAACGCGTGCTTCTTCGAGTACGGCATCGCGGCCTACGACCTCGAGCTCGGCGCGTACTACAAGGGCCGCAAGAAGGTCGACGCGGCGTTCCGGCGCGACGCTCGCAAGGTGCTGCGCAAGATCGGCCGGCAGGTCCGCAAGGACGTCGTGGCGCATCCGCTGCTCGCCGCGCTGGTGAACCCGTGGAACGCGGTGCCGGCCGCGCTGGCCACGCTGAGCGCCAACCTCGTGGCGAACCTGGTCCGCAACCTGTGGACCCACTCGGTGATCATGTGCGGGCACTTCCCCTCGGGCGTCGCGACCTTCGCGAAGACCTCGATCGAGGGGGAGACCCGTGGCGAGTGGTACCTGCGGCAGATGGTCGGCTCGGCGAACATCTCCGGCGGCCGGCTCACCCACCTGCTCACCGGCAACCTCAGCTTCCAGGTCGAGCACCACCTCTACCCGGACATGCCCAGCATCCGCTACCAGCGCATAGCCCCGCGCATCCGCGCGCTCTTCGACGAGTACGGGCTGACCTACGTGACCGGCCCGCTGCCCAGGCAGGTCGCCTCGGCGTGGGCCAAGGTGATCCGGCTGTCGCTGCCCAACGACCTGTTCGGGCGCGTGAACCGGACCCCGACGGCGTCGGAGGCGTCCACCGCGCCGATGGACGTGGCCGCGCCGGCGGACCTGACCACGCCGGCGGACCTGACCACGCCGGCGGACGTGACCGCGCCGATGGACGTGACCGCGCCGGCGGACGTGACCGCGCCGCGGACGTGACCGCGCCGGCGGACGTGACCGCGCCGGCGGACGTGACCACGCCGGGGGATGCCGCCCGGGCCGGCACGCAGGCGTCGGCCGACCTCGATCTGCGCGAGCCCGCCCAGGAGCCGGTCCGGGTGGCCTGACGGGCAGCCGCCTCGCGGCCGCCGACGCGCACGAAACCGTCGTTCTGGGCGCCGGTCGGGGGGCGGATCCGCGCCGGCGCGCCTCATGCCGTCGTTCTGGGTCGTCGCCGGAGGCCCATTGCGACGGTTTCGGGTGCTGTCCGTGGCGGGCTGGCGCAGCAGCCCATGAGAACGACGGCCTCGTGCGCGGGGTGGTACCGGCGGCGGGGGTTCGCCCGTGTGCCGGTCAGTCCGCGAGCAGGCGCTTCATCTGCCTCTGGATCAGGTGCGTGGCCTGCTTCGGGGCGAGCCGCACGGCGGCACCCATCACCCGGGAGTCCCGCCCGACGTAGACGTGCAGACGGTCCTGCTCGATGCCGTCCACCATGATGCGGGCGGCCTCGGCCGCGGGCAGGGTCCGCGCCGCCGCGGCCTGCGCGGCCGCCGCGTCCGTCCCGCCGGGGGCCGCGACCCCGGAGTTGCCGGCGATGTTGGTCGCCACGGCCCCGGGCATGATCACGGAGACCCCGACGTTGGTCTCGAGCAGCTCGGCGTAGAGCCCCTCGGTGAGCAGCTTCACCGCCGCCTTCGACGCGCCGTAGGCCACCTGGCCGGGCACCGGGAGGAACCCGCCCATGCTCGACACGTTCGCGATGTGGGCCTCGGTCCTCCTGCGCAGGTGCGGCAGGAACGCCTTGACCATGTGGACGGTGCCCCAGAAGTTGACGTCCATCACGCGCTCGAAGGCGGGGTAGTCCAGCTCCTCGATCCTCACGAAGGGCTGGATGATCCCGGCGTTGTTCACGATCGCGTCGACCACGCCGTGCGCGGCCACCACGGCCTCGGGCAGGGCGTCGACGGCCGTCCGGTCGGTGACGTCCAGGACGTGCGTGGACAGGCGCGGCCCGGCGGCTGCCAACCGGCTCGTCTCGTCGAGGGACTCCGCCCGGAGGTCCACGGCGGCCACCCGCGCCCCCCTGCGCAGCAGCTCGAGGGTGAGCTCACGGCCCATCCCGCTGCCCGCTCCCGTCACCACGACCACGCGCCCAGCGACCTTCACGGTGCCTGCTCCTCTCGGTTCCCTCGATCCTCGCACCGGCGGGGACGATCCGCCGGGCGTCCGCCGGGCGTCCGCCCGCGCTGACCCCGCCCGAGCCGACACGCCGCGTGGGGGGCGCATCCCGGACGGACCTGCCGGGCCGCACGATCGCCGGCGCCGTGGGAGATCCGCGCCGGGAGCGGACCGCGAACGGGGCAGCGCCGGGGACCGCGCGATTTTGCGAGGGATCCCTCATGTGTCAGCATGGAACCGAAACATGAGGCTTTGCTCATGATCTGCTGCCGAGGGAAGGCAACCCCCATGCATGGCAACTCCGAGCCCGCGGCTGCGGCCGTCCCGACCACGGACAGTCGCGTCACCGACCTCCGCCCGACTCCGGCCGAGGCGGCCGGGCGGGCACCGCTGACGGCGGACCTGGCCGCGGGGGAGCGTCCGGTGGCGCTGCTGCTGCCCGGCATCGATGCGGCCTGGCCGGCGGCCCTGGCCGAGGCCACCCTCGGCCAGCCGCGCCTGCACGCGTGGCTCACGGCGGTGCTGGCCGGCCTCGACACCTGGGCCGCCACCCCGCAGGTGCAGGCCATGGGCGCGTTCCCGGACGGGTTCACCCCGGTCGCCCTGCCCGCCGACGCCGAGGTCGCCGCGGCCGACGTCCGTCCGGCCAGCGCGCCGTTCGCCCTCGTCGGCGCGGTGCTCGCCGACCTCGTCGCCCTGCAGGCGCTCGAGGCGGACGGCCTGGCGCCGGTCCTGGCCGCCCGGCGCACGGTGCTGGTCGGGCACAGCGCGGGGCTGCTCGCCGGCTGGGTCGCCGCCGGCGAGCGGGACGGCGACGGCCTGGTCCCGGTCGGGACGGCGGTCCAGGCCGCGTGCATCGCCGCCCTGGCCGGGGTGCACGCCGCCCGGCACCCCTGGTCGGTCGCTGACGCCGCGCTCGGTGACGCGCTGGCCGGCACGCAGGAGGCCGCGACGCCCATGATGGTGCTCACCGGGCCGCGCCGTGCGCGCCTCGGCGCCCTGCTCGACCAGATGGCCGAGCTGCTCGACGGGGGCGTCGTCGTGGCCATGGCGAACGCCCCGACCCGGCACGTGCTCGCCGGCGACCCGGCCGCCCTGGCCCAGTTCCGCGCACGGCTGGAGGGCCTGACCCGCGAGGAGGCCCAGCGCCGGGCGGCGGGGCGCCTGGGTGGCACCCCGCTCGCCGTCACCTGGGAGCCCCTGCCCAGCAGCGCGCCGTTCCACCACCCCGCCCTTGCCGACGCCGCGGCCGCGGCGGTCGCCCAGGCCCGTCGGCTCGGCCTGGCCCTCGGCCCGGCGCGGCTGCCGGTCCTCGACCCGGCCACCGGACGACCGGTCCCCACGGAGGATCCGCTGGCCGCGATCCTGACCTCGGTGCTGGCCCGTCCGCACGACTGGGCGGGCACGCTCGCCGCCGCCGTGCCGGCCGGGGGCGTGGCCATCACGGTCGGCCCCCTCGGCTCGCTCGGCCGGGTGAACGCCGAGGTCCTCGAGGGCCGCGGCGTGCTCGCCGTCGACGCGGGCACCCGGGCCGGCCGCGAGGCGCTGGCCACGCCGGGCGCCGCCCCCGCGGTGCCCTCGCCCTGGGCCGCGCTCGCCCCCCGCGTGATCAGCGAGCCCTCGGGCCGGCTGCGCCTGGAGACCCGGCACACCCGGCGCACCGGTCGCTCGCCGATGGTCCTGCCGGGCATGACCCCGACCACGGCGGAGGCGCCCATCGTCGCCGCCGCCGCGAACGGCGGCCACGTGGCCGAGCTCGCCGGCGGCGGCCAGGTGAGCGAGCGCATCTTCACCGAGCGCGTGCGCGAGCTCGGTGAGCTGCTCGTGCCGGGGCAGGAGGTGGTCCTCAACGCCATGCACCTCGATCCGTACCTCTGGGGCCTGCACCTGGGCCACGAGCGCCTGCTCCAGCGCGCCCGGGCCACCGGCGCCCCGTTCTGCGGCGTGACCATCTCGGCCGGGATCCCCGAGCCCGACGAGGCCGTGGCCCTGCTCGACGAGCTGGCGGCGCTCGGCTGCTGGCTCAACGCCTTCAAGCCCGGCACGGCCGGCCAGGTCGATCAGGTGCTGGCCATCGCGGGCCGCACCGAGCGGCCGCTCTGGATCCACCTCGAGGGGGGTGCGGCGGGCGGCCACCACTCGTGGGAGGACCTCGAGGAGCTGCTGCTGGCCACCTACGCCCGCGTCCGCTCGCACGAGCACGTGGTGCTGGCGGTGGGTGGCGGCATCGCCGGCCCCGACCGTGCCGCCGCCCTGCTCACCGGCACCTGGGCGCACGCCCATGGGATGCCGGCCATGCCGGTCGACGCCGTGCTGCTCGGCACGGTCACCATGGCCACGGCCGAGGCGAGCACCTCGCCGTCGGTGAAGGCAGCCCTCGTCGACGCGCCCGGGCATGCCGGGTGGGTCGCGCGCGGCACCGTGGCCGGCGGGACCACGTCCGGACGCTCCGGCCTCGATGCCGACATCCACTACCTGGACAACCACGCCTCGCGCACCGCACGCCTGCTCGACGAGGTCGCGGGCGACGCGGCCGCCGTGGACGCGCGACGGGAGGAGATCGCCGCCGCCCTGGCCGGCACCGCCAAGCCCTGGTTCGGCGACGTGGCCGAGATGACGTACGGGCAGCTGCTCGAGCGCTTCGTCGACCTGACCGCGCTCGGCCGGCACCGCCGCTACGACGACGGGGCCTGGCTGGACCCCAGCCACCGCAGCCGCTTCCTCGCCCTGCTGCAGCGAGCCGAGGCACGACTGCACCCCAGCGACGAGGGCGTGGTGCCGACCCTGTTCGCCGACCCCGCCAGCGTCGACGACCCGCGGGATGCGCTCGCCGCCCTGCTCGGGGCGCACCCGGAGGCCGCCACGGCGCTGCTGCACCCCGCCGACGTCGACCACTTCCTGGCGGTCTGCCGCCGGGCCGGCAAGCCCGTGCCGTTCGTGCCGGTGCTCGACGCCGACGTGCGCCGCTGGTACGCCTCGGACGCGTTGTGGCAGTCGCACGACGACCGGTACGACGCCGAGCAGGTGCTGGTGATCCCCGGGCCGACCGCGGTCGCCGGGATCACGCGTGCCGACGAGCCGGTCGCGGACCTGCTCGACCGCTTCGAGGCCGAGGTCGTGGCCACCCTGCTCGCCCAGGGCGCCGAGCCCGAGCCCGGGCCGGCCTTCCGCCTGCGTCCGGACGGGGTCCCGCACGGGTCCGCCCCGGCGGCCCTGCTGGCGGCCGCGCTGGCGGCGCCCACCTGGCGCTGGTCGGGCGCGGCGCGGCCGAACCCGCTGCACCGGCTCGGCCCGGCGTCGGCCTGGGCGCTCGACCTCGCCCCGGCCACACCCGCGGCCGTCGCGGTCGCGCACCTGGAGCGCGACGGCGAGCGCGCCCGGTTGGCCGTGGACCATGCCGGGAGGCTGGCGCTGAGCATCCTGTGGCCGGACCTGGGCCTGCCCGGGGACGGCAGCACCACCATCCCGGTCGACGTCGCCGAGCACGAGGGCACGATCACGTTCGCGGTCACCCGGGGCGGGCTGGCCCGGGCGGGCGCGGCGCTGCTCGAGGTGTTCGGCGGGGGCACCGACG
Source organism: Candidatus Nanopelagicales bacterium (assembly GCA_025456065.1). Classification (GTDB taxonomy): domain Bacteria; phylum Actinomycetota; class Actinomycetes; order S36-B12; family CAIYMF01; genus Prado023. Next base: position 11,892 of record JALOLH010000002.1, read on the forward strand.
CCCCGACCGATCCCGCCGCCCTCGCGGCCGCCCATGCGGCGACGGTGGGCGCCAGCGCCCCGCTGCCGGACCGCGTGATGACCGCGCTCTGGCCGCAGGTCTTCCGCGCGCTGGACCGGGCCGGGCAGGCCGACGGCGTGCTCGACCTCGTGCACCTGCGCCACCAGGTGGTCACCGACCGCACCCTGCCGACGCGCGCCGAGCCGCGGGCCCTGCCCCCGATGGTGACCCGCACCGAGGCCGGCCTCGTCCTCACCGTCGACGCGCTGGCGGACGGCTGGCGGGTCACCGACCGGTTCCTGGTCCGACAGCCCTCGGTGGACGCCGCCGTGCCCGTCCTGCGACCGCGCGCCGCCGCCAGCGCCGTGGTGCCCACGCCGACCCGCACGCTGGGCACCCGGACCGTGACCGCGCCGCAGCGCCTCGAGTCGTTCGCCACCGTGAGCGGCGACCCGAACCCCATCCACCGCAGCGACCTGCTGGCCCGGCTGGTCGGACTGCCGGGCCGGATCGTGCACGGCATGTGGACCTCGGCCGCCGCGTCCCGCGCGGTCATCGAGACCGCCGCCGACGGCGACCCCACGCGCCTGCGCGACTGGGCGGTCGAGTTCGTCGCGCCGCTGCCGCCGGGTGCGGCGGTCACGCTCACCGTGCAGCGGGTCGGCCTGCGGGCGGGCGGCCAGGTCGTGACCGTCGAGGCCGCGACCGCCGACGGCGTGGTCGCGCTCGGCAGCGCCGAGGTCGCCCCGCCACGCACGGCGTACGTGTTCCCGGGCCAGGGGATCCAGGCGCAGGGCATGGGCATGGACGGCTACGCGCGCTCGGCGGCGGCCAGGCGGGTCTGGGACCGGGCCGACGCGATCACCCGCGAGCGCCTCGGCTTCTCGATCCTCGCCGTGGTCCGGGACAACCCGACCGTGATCGACGCCGCCGGCACGACGTTCCGGCACCCGGCCGGCGTGCTGCACCTGACCCAGTTCACCCAGGTGGCCATGGCGACCCTGGCCGCCGCCCAGGTGGCCGAGCTGCGCGAGGCCGGGGCCTGGGACGCGCACGCGGTGCTGGCCGGGCACTCGGTCGGGGAGTACAACGCCCTGGCCGCTGCGGCCCCGGTGCTGCCGCTGCGCGCGGTGATCGAGCTGGTCTTCGCCCGCGGCATGGCCATGCACGGCTTGGTGCCGCGCGACGCCGAGGGCCGCTCGCACTACCGGCTGGCCGTGATCCGCCCGCACCTGGCGGGGCTGTCGCACGCTGACGCGGAGGCGCTCGTCGCCGCGGTCGCCGAGGAGACCGGCCAGCTGTGCGAGATCGTCAACCACAACCTGCGCGGCAAGCAGTACGCCGTCGCCACGACCGTCGACGCGCTGGCCGAGCTCGGCCGTCGGCTGGGCCCCGGCCACCCGGGTCGCCCGCCGCTGCTCGAGGTCCCCGGCATCGACGTGCCGTTCCACTCGCATGCGCTGCGCGAGGGGGTGCCCGGGTTCCGCGAGCACCTGCGCGCCAAGCTGCCGGCCCGCATCGACGGCGCCGCGCTCGTGGGCCGCTACGTGCCCAACCTGTACCCGGTCGCGTTCCGGCTGGACCGCGACTACGTGGCGGGCGTGCACGCCGTGTGCGGGTCCGAGGTGCTGGCGGGGCTGCTCGCCGACTGGGAGGCCGCCTGCGCCGACCCCGACGACCTGGCCCGCACCCTGCTCGTCGAGCTGCTCGCCTGGCAGTTCGCGTCGCCCGTGCGCTGGATCGAGACCTTCGAGCTGCTCTGCGCGCCGCTGGCCGACGGTGGCCTCGGCGTCGAGCGCGTCGTCGAGGTCGGGGTCGGCTCGGCGCCGACCCTGGCCAACCTCGCCAAGGGCGCGCTCGCGCTGCCGAGCCACCGCGGCACCCGTCCCGAGGTGGCCAACCTCGAGCTCGACGCCGAGCGGCTGCTCGCCGCGGACGGTGACCCGGCCCCGGTCGAGCCGTCCGAGGGGTCCGAGCAGGTCGCCCCGGCCGAGCCGGAGGGCGGGGCGCCCGCCCCGACCCCGGGGACCGCCGGGCCGGTCGCCGACGCCCCCGACCCAGGCGCCACCGGGCCGGTCGCCGACGCCCCCGACCCAGGCGCCACCGGGCCGGTCGCCGACGCCCCCGTGGACCTCACCACCGCGCTGCGCGCCCTGCTCGCCCTGCGCGCCGGCGTCCGTGCCGACCAGCTCGGGGACGACACCCTCGACACCCTCGTCGAGGGGGCGTCCAGCCGGCGCAACCAGCTGCTGATGGACCTGGGCAGGGAGTTCGGGGTCCCGGCGATCGACGGGGCGCACGAGGTGCCCCTCGCCGAGCTCGCCGACCGGCTGGGGGAGCGGGCGCGCGGCTACCGCTTCCCCGGGCCGGTGCTGGCCCCCGGGGTGGAGGCCGCGCTGACGGCCGCCCTCGGGCCGCTCGGCTCCGCGCCAGCCGCGCTCGCCAAGCGGGTGACCGGCCACTGGGGCCTGGCTCCGGGCTGGGTGGGGCGGGTCGGGCTGGCCGCCGCACTGGGCAGCCGCGAGGGTGCCAGCCGGCGCGGCGGGGACCTGCGCACGCTGCCCGGGGACCGCGCCGAGTCGCTCGTCGACGCCGCCGTCCTGGCCGCCGCGAGCGAGGTCGGCGTGACCGTCGCGCCGGCCGCCGCCGCATCCGGAGGAACGGTCGACGCCGCGGCGGTGACCGAGCTGCGCCAGCACGTCGAGGACCTCCTGGCCGCCCAGGCGACCGGGACGCTCGAGCGGCTCGGGCGCGGCACCCCCGCCGAGGAGGCGCCGGACCATCGCGACGCCCTGGCGCGGCTGGCCCTGCTCGAGGCCGAGCACGGCCCCAGCGCCCAGGTGGCCCCACGCTTCGACGCCCGGCGGCACGTGCTGCTCGCCTCGAGCCAGGTGTGGGCGCGCGCCGACGCCGACCACCTGGTCGAGTGCGCACTCGCCGCGGAGTCGGCCGGTGCCCCCCTCGACGCCGCGACGGAGGGGCTGCTCGACCAGCTGCGGGTGCATCGCGACGCCGACCCGCGGCTGGCCACGACGCTGCGCTTCCATCGCGCTCGGGCCGAGGCCCTGGGCCGGAACGGCACCGTGGCGCTGGTGGACCGTGCGCTCACCGAGGCGCCGTCGGGGGTGCCCGGGGGCGACCTCGACGCGCTGCGTGCCGTGCTCGTCGAGCCGACCGCAGCCGCCGTGCTCGCCGCCGCGCGCGACCTCGCGGTTGCCCCCGGTGCGTTCGCCGACCAGGTCGCGCTGGTGACCGGGGCCTCGCCGGGCTCCATCGCCTGGGCCGCCGTCGCGCACCTGCTGCGGGGCGGGGCGACCGTGGTCCTCGCCACCACCTCGGACACCCCGGAGCGGATCGCCGCCTACCGCGACCTCGAGCGCCGGTGGGCCGCGCCCGGCGCGGTGCTGCACGTCGTGCCGGCCAACCTCGCCTCGTTCGCCGACGTCGACGCCCTCGTCGAGTGGTGCACGACGCCGACCGCCGAGACCGTCGGACCGGTGACCCGCGAGGTGAAGCCGGCCCTGCTGCCGACGCTGCTGCTGCCGTTCGCCGCGGCGCCGTCCGGCGGCACGCTGCCGGACACCGACCAGTCGTCGCAGCTCACGCTGCGCCTGCTGCTGCTCGGCGTCGAACGGCTCGTCGGCGCGGTCGCGGGGCGGGTCGCCGCCGCGGGAGCGGCGCCGGTGACGGTGGTGCTGCCGCTCTCGCCGAACCACGGCACCTTCGGCGGTGACGGCGCCTACGGCGACGCGAAGGCCGCGCTGGAGTCGCTGGCCAACCGGTGGCACGCCGAGCCCGGCTGGGGCGCGCACACGCGCCTGCTCGGCGCCGAGATCGGCTGGGTCCGGGGCACCGGGCTCATGGCCGGCAACGACGCGGCCGCGGCCGCGGTCGAGCAGGCCCTGGGCGTCACCACCTTCGCCACCGAGCAGATGGGTGCGCTCGTCGCGGCCCTGGCGACCGCGGGGTTGGCGCAGCGCGCCGCCGAGGGCCCACTGCGGGTCGACCTCTCCGGCGGGTTGGCCGGGCGCACCGATCTCGCCGTCGCGCTGCGCGCGGCGACGACCGGGGCCCACGACGCGGCGCCGGACCAGGCGCGGGCCGGCGAGGGCGAGGGCGCGGTCGCGTCGATCCCGGCCCTGCCGAACCTCCCGGCGGTGCTGCGCGCCGCCCGGGCCGCCCCGACGCAGCCCGAGGCGCGCGCCGCCCGGACCGCCGCCGAGGACATGGTCGTGCTCGTCGGCGTGGCCGAGATCGGCCCCTGGGGTGCCTCGAGCACGCGTCGTGAGGCCGAGCACGGCAGGCTCAGCGCCGCCGGCGTCGTGGAGCTCGCCTGGCGCTGCGGCCTGATCCGCTGGGACCGTGCCGGCGCGCACTGGGTGGACCTCGTCGACGACGCCCCGATCGAGGAGGCCGAGGCGGCCGACCGGTACCGGGACGAGGTCGGCGCCCGGGTCGGGGTGCGCCCCCTGCACACGACGCAGGACGTCGCCGCCGAGGGCCGGCTCGTGCTCAGCGAGGTGTTCCTCGACCGCCCGCTCACCCTCGTGGTGGGCTCCCCGGACGAGGCCCGGGCCATGGCCGCCGGCGTCGCCGGGGCGCGCGTGACCCGGGCCGAGGACGGGTGGCACCTGACCCTGCCGGCCGGGGCGGCCGTGCGGGTCCCGCACCAGGCGCCGCTCGCGCGCACGGTCGGGGGGCAGCTGCCCACCGGGAGCGATCCCACCCGCCACGGACTGGAGCCGGGGGTGGCCGCGGCCATGGATCCGCTCGCGGCCTGGAACCTGGTGGTCAGCGCCGAGGCGCTCGCCGACGCGGGGGTGCGTCCCGAGGAGCTCGTCGGCGCCGTGCACCCCAGCCTGGTCGGCAACACCCAGGGCAGCGGCATGGGCGGCATGCACAGCATCCGCACGCTCAACGTCGGCGACCTGCTCGACCGCGACCACGCCAACGACGTGCTCCAGGAGGCGCTGGGCAACGTCGTGCCGGCCCACGCCAACCAGGGCCTGGTCGGGGGCTACGGCCCGATGGTCCACCCGGTGGCCGCCTGTGCGACGGCGGCGGTCTCCCTGGAGGAGGCGATCGACAAGATCCGCCTGGGCAAGGCCGAGGTGGTCCTGGCCGGCGGCTGGGACGACCTGGGCACCGAGGGGATCAGCGGGTTCGCGGACATGGCGGCCACGGCGGACAACCGCGCCCTGCTCGACGCCGGGCTGGCCCCGGCCCAGCACAGCCGGCCGGGTGACCGGCGCCGGCGCGGCTTCGTCGAGGCGCAGGGCGGCGGCAGCTTCCTGGTGTGCCGGGGGTCGGTCGCGCTGCGGCTGGGCCTGCCGGTCCGGGCGGTGCTCGCCTACGCCGGGTCGTTCGGCGACGGCATCCACACCTCGATCCCGGCGCCGGGGCTCGGTGCGCTCGGGTCGGTGCGCGGCGGGGCCGACTCGCCGCTCGGTCGCGCGCTGGCCGAGCTTGGGCTCACCGCCGACGACATCGCCGTGGTGTCCAAGCACGACACCTCGACCGAGGCCAACGACCCGAACGAGGCGTTCGTGCACGCCACGATCCAGGCGGCGCTCAGGCGCACGCCCGGCAACCCGCTGCGCGTGATCTCGCAGAAGGCCCTGACCGGGCACGCGAAGGGCGGGGCGGCGGCCTGGCAGGTCGCCGGTCTGTGCGACGTGCTCGAGACCGGCGTGGTCCCGGGCAACCCGAACCTGCTCAGCGTCGACCCGCGGGTGGCCCCCGAGCCACTCGTGGTCGACCACCGCCCGCTGCTCCGTCACGAGCCGGTCCGTGCCGGCCTGCTGACCAGCCTCGGCTTCGGGCACGTCTCGGCGGTGGTCGCGCTGGCGCACCCCGACGTGTTCGTCGCGGCCCTCCCCGCCGCCGAGCGGGCGGGCTACCTCGCGCGGGCGCAGGCCCGGCGGGTGGCCGGGGCGCGCCAGCGGCTGGCCGCGCAGCACGCGGGACCGGCGGTGCTGGACCGGCGGACCGATCGGCGCCTCGGCGAGGGGACGGCGAGCGACCTGCGCGCCCGGGAGGCCGCCGTGCTCGTGGACCCCGCGGGGACGCTGCCCGGGGCCGAGCCGCCGGGGGGGCTCGGGCCGGTCACCCCGGCGGGTGCCGCATGACCGTGCACGGCGTGGGGCTGGACCTGGTCGACGTCGCCGGCTTCGCCGAGCAGCTGGGCTCGATCGGCTCGGCCTTCGCCGCGACGACGTTCACCCGCGCCGAGCTGGACGCGGCGGCGGGCAGTGCCGGCGCGGCCCAGCACCTCGCGGCCCGGTTCGCCGCCAAGGAGGCCTTCGTCAAGGCGTGGTCGGCGGCGCTCGCCGGTCGGGCGCCGGTGGTCATGGCCGTGGACTGGCGCGAGGTCGAGCTGCGCACCGACCCGTGGGGCCGGCCGGTGCTGGCCCTGCACGGCGAGGTCGCCGCCGCGGTCGCGGCGTCGCTCGGGCCGGTGCGCTGCCACGTGTCACTGACCCACGAGCCGACGACCGCGGCCGCCGTGGTCGTCATCGAGCCGGAGGACCCCCGATGAGCCGCACGAGCGCCGGCGCCATGCCGCGCCCCACCATGCCGGTGACCACCCCGATGCCGGGCCTGGTCGTGGCCACGCACGTCGCGATCGGCGACGCGGTGGCCGCGGGCGATCCGCTGTGCACGGTCGAGACCATGAAGTGCCAGTCGGCCGTGCCCGCCCCGCACGCCGGGACGGTCGCCGAGCTGCGCGGGCTGGGCGACCTCGTGGCCGCGGGCGACCCGGTCGCCCACCTGGCCGCCCCGGTGCCGCACCGGGTCCCCACGACAGCCCCCGCAGCCCTGCCCACGCCCGCCGAGGCCGTCGCGATCGCCCTCGCCGGCTGGGGGCCCGACGCCTGGTTCACCGAGCTGGACCTCGCCGACGGGCCTTGCGGCGGTAGCGACGTGCTCGTCGCGGTCGAGCGCCCGTTGGGCGAGCAGGGCTGCGGGATCGTCGCCGGCCTCATGACCCACCGGTTCCCGGGACACGACGGCCCGACCAGCCGGGTCTGGCTGGCCGGCGACGCGGCCGTCAAGCGGGGCGCGGTGGCCGAGGCCGAGTGCCGGCGCATCATCGCCGCGTTCGACCACGCCGAGGCCCACGGGCTGCCCGTGGAGTGGGTGGCCGTCTCGGCGGGCGCCCAGATCTCGATGCAGCGGGGCACCGAGAACATGGACTGGTGCGCGGCGGTGGTCCGCCGGATCCTCGAGTTCACCCAGCGCGGCGGCGAGGTGGTCATCATCGTCGCCGGGATCAACGTCGGGGCGCAGAGCTACTGGAACTCGGTCGCCACGATGCTGGGCCACTGCGCGGGGATGCTCGTGATGGTCGACGACACCGCGATGGTGCTGACCGGGGCCCGCGCGCTGGCCACCTCGGGCGGGGTCGGCAGCCCGGACGAGGTCGCCCTCGGCGGGTACCCCGGGGTCATGGGACCCAACGGGCAGGCCCACCACCGCGCGCCGACCCTCGCCGCCGCGTACGACCTGGTGCTCACCCACCACCGGCTGCTCGCCGCGACCGCGCGGCCGCGGGTCACCACCGATCCGGTCGACCGCGACGTGACGGCCAGCCCCTACGCCGGGGTGGGGGGCCATCGCGACGTCGGTGCCGTCCTCGACGGCGCGCGCAACCCGGGCCGCACCCTGCCGTTCGCGATCCGACCGGTGATGGCCGCGCTGGCCGATGCGGACGCGCCGCGCCTCGAGCGCTGGTCGGACATGGCCGGAGCCGACGGCGCCGTGGTCTGGGACACCGCCGTGGCCGGGGCGGCCGTCACGCTGATCGGGATCGAGTCCCATCCGCGACCGGCCACCGGTCCGGGGGGCGGTGTGGAGGGCCCGAGCGGGCCGGGCACCTGGTGGGCCGCCGGCACGCTGTACCCGGCGGCGTCGAAGAAGGTCGCCCGCGCCATCACCCATGCCTCGGGCCGCCGCCCGGTCGTGGTGCTGGCCAACCTGGCGGGCTTCGACGGCAGCGCCTGGTCGCTGCGCCAGCAGCAGCTCGAGTGGGGGGCCGAGATCGCTCGATCGGTGGTCAACTTCTCCGGCCCCATCGTGGTCGTCACCATCGGCCGCTTCCACGGTGGCGCCTACGTGGTGTTCAACAAGGCGCTGCACCCCCAGCTGCGCATGCTCGCGCTGACCGACACCCGCGTCTCGGTGATCGGTGGCTCGGCCGCCGCCGAGGTGGTCCTCACCCGCGAGGTGCGCGCCCGGATGGCCGAGCTGCGGGCGGAGCCTGCGTGGGCCGACGCCGACGAGGAGGCGCTGCGCCGGGTCGCCCGCGCGGACGTCGCCGCGGCCTTCGACGCGGTGCACTCGGTGCAGCGGGCCCATCGGACCGGATCGGTCGACGAGGTCGTGGCCCCGGCGGCGCTGCGGCCCACGGTCGCCGCCCACCTGGCGGCGGCGCGCGCGCTGCCGGCGGGCGGGCCGCCCGGCGTCAGGCGTCCAGCGCCACGGCCCGCAGGTACGCGCGCAGCATCCGCTTGAGCTCCTCGACCATCGCCGGTCGTGGCTGGCCGTCGGACACCGAGAAGTGCAGCAGGGACTGGCTGACCTCGACGATCACCTCGGCCACCATGAGCCGCCGCTCGACCGGCAGGTGCGGGGTGAGCTCGGCCACGATCGGCTCGAGGAGCGCGGCCAGCTGGCGGAAGTGCGCGGCGGCGGCCGTGCGGGTCACCGCCGTGGAGCGCATCGCCAGCCACACCGCCCGCCGGGAGGGGTCCTCCGCCCAGTGCTTGGCGACGATGTCGATGATGTGGTTGGTCTCGGCCTGCCAGTCCTCGGTCGGGAACCGTGTGGCCGCGGCGACCAGGTCGTCGACGAGCGCCTGGGTGTCGCGGGCGTCGAGCTCGGCGACGATGGCGAACTTGTTCGGGAAGAACTGGTAGACCGACCCCACCGGGATGTCGGCGCGCACGGCGACGTCGTCGATCGTGAAGCCCTCGACCCCGCGCTCGGCGAGCAGGTCGCGGGCCGCCCGCAGGATCGCCTCGAAGCGCACCCGTCCCCGGGCCTGGACGGGACGGTGCCGCACCTCGAGGTCCGGCGCGTCGGTCATGCGTCCAGCGTAGGTCGGTCGGGTCCACCCGCCCGGGTCCGACGTCCCGGCCGTGCGCGCTGAGCGACCCGAATCCCACGGTCGGGCGACCTGCGGGGTGGACACGGGGTGGCCCTGAGGACCCCGTTCGGCGGAGAATCGACGGGTGTCCCCTTCGCTGCACGCTGCCATCAACCTGCGCCTCGCCCAGCTCGGCCTGCCCCTGCCGTCCGGGTTCGAGGAGACCGACGCGGCCCGGCTGGTCGCCCCCATCCTGGCGCGCCAGCGCGAGCTGAGCCGGCGCCTCGCCGACCGGCCGTGCGCGGCCGACGGCCGCATCCAGGCCTTCCTCGACGACTACCTCGCCGACACCGGCGAGGCCCCGCACCTGCCGCGGCGCACGTTCGTCCTGGACGAGCCGGGCCTGGCCCGGGCGCTGTCGCTGCCGTTCGACGGCGACGAGTTCACCTCGCCGCTGCTGGCCAGCTACCGGCTCGCGAACGGCGTGCTGCACAACCCGGCCAAGGACCGGCGCACCACCGCGGGCGTGTTCCACATCGCCGACGGCGGCCTGCCGGTGCCGGCCGACAAGATCGAGGTGCCCCGGCTCGCGTTCGCCCGGCTCCTGGCCAGGGCGTTCGAGCCGCCGGCGGTCGACATGGTCCTGCCGTACGCCGCCAACCAGCCCGACCCGGCGGCGTGCCTCGTGTCGCTGCTGCTGCGCCCGCTCGTGGCCCCGGGTGTGCCCGGCCTCGTGCGCGAGAAGCGCATGGAGACGCGCTTCTTCGTGCCCGGCGGGCTGGTCGCCAACCTCGACTTCGTCGAGAGCATCTTCGGCAACGGTGGTGACCCGTACCTGCCGGAGAACGACGCCTCGCTGGCGCCGGAGACGTGGACCGGCCACACCGGCTGCGTCATCCTCGCCCCGCACCTGACCCGCGTGACCAAGCGCGAGCTCGGCCTGCCGCACGTGGACGAGGCCACCGAGCGGCAGCGCCGCGACGGCGTCTGCTGGTCGGACCCCGACGAGCCGTACAACAACGGCCAGGCGTTCAAGATCTGCGCGCGCGACGCCCGTGGCGTCATGGTCACCGTGATCGCCGACAACTACTTCGGGTACTGCAAGAAGGAGGTCAAGACCCAGATCTCCTACTCCGCGAACCTGTTCGGCAACGCCGAGGAGGAGCACGCCGGCGGCGCGCTCGTGCTGCGCAGCTACGACCTGGGACAGGAGTGGACCGAGTTCCTCTGCGGCCCCGACGACCGGCTCGCCGACGTGCTGGCCCGTGACCCGCACCTGCAGCCGCAGCCCCAGGGCCACGCGCTGGACCCGAACGTCCCGCACGTCGTGCTGGTCCCCGCCGGGGCCACCTACTCGATGGCGTCGATGACGGTGTCGTGGCCGGCCGGCGAGGGCCCGGCGGGCAGCATCCCGCTGCGGGCGGGCAGGGCCTACCTCAGCCCGAACGGCTACCGCGTCGAGCTGGTCCAGCGCCCGCACGACCGCACCTCGTGGACCCTGTTCGGCACGTCCCCGGAGATCACCTCGCTGCACAAGCCCGCGACGGTCTCCGGCGGCGGCAAGTCGGAGGTGTCCAAGGCGATCACCGACGCCTTCATCGTCGGCTCGGTGTACGTCGGCGACATCGACCACGACCTCGACCAGGTCGCCGCGATCCTCGAGCACGACTTCGCCCAGCGCTTCGCCGATCCGGCGCGCAACGGCACGGACCACCGCGCCGTCCTGTCGCCGGAGCGGACCCTCGGCTCGGTGATCAAGCTGCTCACCCCGAACGAGGCCGACTACGCCCCCGCGTACAACGCGTGGCTGGCCCGGATCCCCGCCCACATCAAGGAGCTGGTCTACGTCGTCAAGCGCTCCTACCGGCCGGAGTGGGGCGCCGACTGGCGCCGGCACTTCAGCGTGGTCGTGATCGACGGTCGGCAGGGCAACTCGCTGCGCCTCGACGGCCAGAAGATCGTCGCCCACCAGCTGCGCGTGGGGTTCAACCAGGACGGGTCCTGGCGGCTGTTCGGCCTGCGCCACGACTTCGCCCCCGCGACCAAGGTCCAGACCCAGGACGACATCACGGCCACGGCGGTGGTGACCGGCTCGGTGATCGGGCTGGACCCGGCGCGCTCCTACAAGCTGGTCGAGAACTGCGAGAACATGCTGTTCCAGCGGCCCGACGACGCCATCCATCGCGGCTACGACAAGCAGGCCGAGCGCGACATCGCCACGCCGGGCACCTTCCTGTCGAACTGGCAGCCGCTGACCCGGGCCGACGTCGCCGACCTGCGCGACGACGCCGTGGCCTTCAGCGCGTTCACCGGGCCGATGGCCGCACTGCTGTCGGGCTTCGCCGACGCCGCGCCCGACGAGGCGCCCACCTACGTCGTGAGCTCGTCGAACCCGCGCATCGTCGACGGGGCGATCTCGAAGAACCCGCGCTACCTGCAGCCCCGGCCCGACCGGGCCAACCCGGCGGCCACCGCCACGGTGCAGCTGGCCGCCCGGCTCGAGCGCCGGCTGCCGCTGGACGCCCCGCTCGTGCTGCCGGTCGACGTGGTCGCCGCGGGGCGGCGCAACAACCCCCCCGGGGACGGGGTGCCCGCGCTCTGCCCCTACAACCCGCTGCACTACATGGAGCTGCCCGAGCTCTTCATGGAGTTCATCTCGTCGATGACGGGCAAGTCGCCCTCGACCACGGGGGCCGGCTCCGAGGGCGCCCTGACCAAGGGCCCGTTCAACGCCATGCCCGCGGTGGTGGACCTGAACGCGTCCATGGTCGCCTACGCCCTGACGGGGGCCGACGGCTGGCTCTCGGCAGCCGGGTACGTCGGGCCGTACGTGCGGGTCGACCACGACGTGTCGATGCTCATCCCCGAGGTGTTCACGCGGATGAGCCCGGCCGAGCGTGATGCCCGTGCCCTGCTCGCCGAGGGTGCCCTGGAGCGGGTCGACGACGTCGAGCACGACGGTCGGGTGGTCCCGGCCAGCCGCCTGGGCTACCGGATCACGAAGCGGTTCGCGACCAAGTACCTCGGGCGCATCTTCCTGCACCCCGACGTCGTGCTCTCCCCGGAGATGCTGCGGCCCGAGCTGCAGGATCCCGCCGTCTACGCCGCGTCGCTGGAGACGATCGTGGCCACCCACGAGCGGGTGGCCCGCGCCTACATCGAGGACGGCACGATCGCCTGGGCGATCCCGCCGCTGCGCGGGCTGCTGCAGATCATGGCCGAGGGCGTCACCGAGGAGGGCTGGCGGCTGGACTCCCCGGCGTTCCGCGCGCAGTTCTCGCGCGACGCGGTGCTGGCCTCCGACTGGTACGCCGCGCGGCTGGACGCCAAGGCGCAGGCGGCGCGCAGCCGTGCCGAGACCGGCCTGGCCGCGATCGAGAAGTTCGTCGCGACGCCGGGCAACGAGGAGCCGACCGAGCGCCTCGGGATGCCGGCGCGGGTCGAGGCCGCGAAGGCCGAGCTCGCCCGGGTCTCCGCGCCGGAGTACCGCGCCGGGCTCGTGGGGACGGCGGGGCGCACGCCGCTGTGAGTCCCGCACGCGGGACCCCGTCCCCGTGACCTCGGGGCTACGCTCGCGGGCATGCCGGTGCCGAGGCTGCTCGTGGTGCACCACACGCCCTCGCCCGCCGTGCGGGCGCTGCTCGAGGCCGTCGTCGCCGGGGTCCGCCTGCCCGACGTGCGCGAGGTCGGTGACCTCGCGCTGGACGTCGAGCCGGCCCTCTCGGCGACGGCGTCGGACGTGCTCGCGGCCGACGCGGTGGTGCTGCTCACCCCCGCGAACATCGGGTACATGAGCGGTGCCCTCAAGCACTGCTTCGACACCATCTACTACCCGTGCCTGGACGCCACCCGGGGCCTGCCCTACGGCCTCGCGGTGCACGGCAACGACGACACCGCCGGGGCCATCCGCTCGGTCGAGAAGGTGGCGGGCGCCCTCGGCTGGGCGCCCGCCGCGCCGGTGCTGTCGACGATCGGGAACCCTGAGCCGGCGGTCCTCGCCACCGCCCAGGAGCTCGGCGCCACCCTGGCGCTGGCCGCGCTCGAGCGCGGGGAGCGGCGGGCGCGCTGATCCGCGGCCCCGAGCGGCGGGCGATGATCCTCACCGGAGTGCACGTGGTGACTGCGGCGTCCTGGTCGGGATCACGAATCCCAGGACGCACCTACCATGGTGGCGATGCCTCGATTCCGTGCCACGGGGGTCGTGCTCGTCGGGATCGCCGTGCTCGCGGGGTGCGGCGCGATGCCCGAACCGGGGCGCGCCGCGGCGCAGGCAGCGGAACCGAAGGCGGCCAGCGCGGCTCCCCGTCCGATGCCAGTCCCCAGCCCGGCACGCGCAGGCACCGACGCGTCCCCTGCGCCGTCACCCACGACCCCGGCCCGGCCCGCCCGCTCGCCCGAGGCGCTTCCCCTCGCCAGCGATGGCCGTCCCCGCCCCGCGCGGCTCACCATCCCCGCGCTGGACCTGGTCGACCTGCGGGTCCGCCCGCACGAGGGCACCCCGGACGATGCGCAGGGCACGCGCATCCAGGACGCCGGCAGCCTGGCCAGCCCGTTCGGGACGGGCGGGTTGGTCGGACCGGGTGGCATCGGCAACCACCTGATCACGGGGCACCGCATGTCGTCGACCAAGCCCTTCGCCGACCTGCCGCGCCTGCGCAAGGGCGCCCGGGTGCACGTGGAGACGAAGGACCACCGCTACACCTATCGCATCGTCGAGACGCGCATCACGTCGTTCCGCTCCCCGCGGTCACTCCGGGAGCAGTCGGCCGCGGTCCCCGGCCGCCCGAACGCCCGCCCCGAGCGCGCCATGATCACCCTGTCGACGTGCCGCACGCCCGAGGACCACGCGGAGGGCAACTTCTGGTCCGACGAGTTCGGCAACCCGGAGCACCGGATCGACAAGGTCGGCGTCCTCGTCGCCGTGACGCCGGTCCGACCCTGACCGGGCCGAACCCGGCCCGCTGCGCCCCAGCGCCAACCGGTGGGGCGCCGAGCACGGGGGACCGCCGCTCGAGCGCGGGTGACGCGGTCGACTCCTAGCCTGCAGGTGTGCTGCGCAGGCGCACGTCCGACGCCGTGGGCATGGCCGTCGCCCTGACGGTGTTCGGCGCCTCGGCAGCGGTCGCATCGCAGGGCCTGCTGCGGGGCGAGGAGCGCGTCTTCAGGCTGGTCAACGGCCTGCCGGACCCCCTCTACGTCGGCATCTGGCCCTTCATGCAGTTCGGGGTGTTCGTGACGATCCCGATCCTCATCGTCGTCGCCCTGCTGATGCGCCGGACCCGCCTGGCGGTCGCGATGGCGATCGGGGGGATCGGTGTCTACCTCCTGGCCAGGGTGGCCAAGGGCTGGGTCGACCGGGGCCGGCCACCAGCGCTGCTCGCCGACGTGACGCAGGGTCGGGAGACGTTCGCCGGCGGCAGCCTCGGCTACCCCTCGGGCCATGCCGCCGTCGCCGGCGCGCTGGCCGTCATGCTCGCGCCGTACCTCCCGGCGCGCTGGCGGTGGCTCCCCCTGGCCCTGCTCGTGATCGTGGCGGTCGGACGCCTGTACGTGGGCGCCCATCTCCCGCTCGACCTGATCGGCGGGGCTGCCCTGGGGGTCGCTGCGGGCTGTGCCGCCAACCTGATCGTCTCCGTCCCCGGCGCCCCGGCGCAGCAGTCCCGACCAGCGCAGGAGGCGAGGCCATGACGCTCGACGGTGAGCGTGCCGCACCCGCTGCCCCCTCGGACGCCGCGGTGGACGCCGCGGACGTCACGTCCCCCGAGCCGCCCCCGAGGCCCCGCCTGCCCCCGGGCGTCCGGCGGGTGCTGCAGGTGCTCGTCTCGCTCACCGTGCTCGTGGCCATCTTCTGGTACGTGTTCCAGCAGGTGGCCGGCGTCTCCGAGGTGTGGGCGGCCATCAGCACGCTCACGTGGCGGGAGGCAGCCGTCCTCTTCGTGATGACCGGGTTCAACCTGTTCACCTACTGGATGGTGGTCGTGACCGCCACGCCCGGCCTGACGTACCCCAAGGCCGCTGTGCTGACGCAGTCGACGACGGCGGTGGCCAACTCGGTCCCCGCGGGGGGCGCGATCGCCGTCGGGCTCACGTACACGATCCTCTCGTCCTGGGGCTTCTCGAAGGCGCGGGCGACCGTCTCGGTCGTGATCACCGGGATCTGGAACAACTGGCTCAAGCTGGCGCTGCCGGTCGTCGCCCTCGCCCTGCTCGCCCTGCAGGGCGAGCGGGGGGGCGGTCAGCTGATCGCGGCCCTGCTCGCCGTGGGCGGCCTGGTCGGGGCCATCGTCGTCTTCGGCCTGGTCCTGAGCCGCGAGCGGTTCGCAGCCCGGGTCGGCCTGGTGACGGGCCGGGCGGCCAGCGCGCTGCTCCGGCTCGTCCGGCGGCCCCCGGTGCACGGGTGGGACCTCGCGGTCGTGAAGTTCCGCAACCGCGTGATCGGCCTGGTCCGGCACCGCTGGATCGCACTCACCGCCGCGACCATCCTCAGCCATGTCGCCCTGTACCTCGTGCTCGTCACCGCACTGCGCGTCATGGGCGTCTCCGACGACGAGGTCGGCTGGGCCGCGGTGCTCGCCGTCTTCGCCTTCGCCCGGCTCCTGACCGCCATCCCGCTCACCCCGGGCGGGGTCGGGGTGGTCGAGCTGGCCCTCATCGCCGGCCTGGTCCGGGCAGGTGGCGACAGCGCGCAGGTGGTCGCCGCGGTGCTGCTCTTCCGGATGCTCACCTACGTCCTGCCGATCCTGCTCGGGGCGCTCACGTACGTCGTCTGGCGTCGCAAGCGGTCGTGGTGGAGCGACGCTGCCCCACCGCTGCCCCCGGAGCTGACCTTCTCCGGTGCGGGGTGAGCGCGCCCGCCGGCCGAGCGGAGCCCGCATTCGTGCGGCGTCAGGCGGACCTCGTCGGCGCGCTGGCCGGGCTGGGCGTCGCCGTGCTGTGCGCCGTCGTGGCGTCCTCGGGAGCGGTCCCGCCCCTGGAGCGATTCGCCTTCCACCTGGTCAACGACCTCCCGGACTGGCTGCGGGGGCTCGCCTACCCGGTGCAGCTGCTCGGGGTCCTCGCGCTCCCGTTGCCGCTGGCCGTCGCCGCCGCCCTGCTGCGCCGATGGCGGCTGTGCGTGGCACTCGCGGTGCTCCCCGTCGTCAAGTACGCCGTGGAGTTCGGCGTCATCAAGGCCACCGTGGACCGAGCTCGCCCGTTCCAGTCGGTGTGCCGCGAGGACCCCACCTGCGGGCACTTCCGCGACGTTCCCCTCCACGGACCCTCGTTCGTCTCCGGGCACGCCATGATCGCTGGGGCCCTCGTGGTCCTCCTCCTGCCCTACCTGTCGCGCCGCTGGAGCGCCCTCGTGATCGCGCTCGCCGCGGGCGTGGCCCTGGCGCGCGTGTACCTGGGAGCGCACAACGTCCTCGACGTGGTGGGGGGCCTGGCCGTGGGCGTGCTCATCGGCTCGCTGCTCAACCTGGCGCTGGGCGTCCCCACCGACGTGGCGGTGCGCCGATCCCCCGGGAGTCGTCGAACGCTGCGGGCCCCCTCAGCCCGGACGCCGTCCCCTTGACCGTCATCGGGTGGCCCCACACCATGGACGAGCGCTGGTGACCCACCGCGAACACTCGTCGAACCCCCTGTCTCCCGGCAGGGTCGCAGTGGGAGGCCGTATGGGGGCGGAATCCGCAGGAGTCCGGCAGGCGGCGGTGCCCCGCCCCAGCCCCGTGCTCAGCGCGGTCCACGGGCCCGCGCTCGGGGACGTGGGCCAGCAGCGGACCCTGCGGGTCGCCGGGGTCAGCCTCTCCGGCCGCCGGCGCCGCCCTTCCGGGGACAAGCCGCCACTGCCGCACGAGCTGGGGACGGCCGGGCGCATCTGGCTGGCCTTCGCCGTGTGCGCCGTCCTGCTGTGGCTGTCCCTGTTCGTCCTGCCCGGCTCGCCGGACTGGTGGGGCCGGCGCGACATGGGAGTCGTGCAGTGGCTGGCCGACCTGCGCACCGAGCCCGTCACCACGGTGATGCAGGCCCTGCACGCGCTCGGCTCGGCGTGGTTCATCCGGCCCCTGCGCTGGGCGATGATCCTGGTCCTCGTCCTCTACCGGAAGTGGCGGATCCTCGCGGCCGTGATCGTGGCGTTCATGGCCGTCAGCCTGATGGTGGGCCTGGTCGCCCGGATGGTCCATCGCCCACGGCCGTTCGTCGAGATCATCGGCGACTGGGTGGGCTACTCCCACCCGTCGGCGCCGGTGGCGGTGCTGGCGGTCACGTTGGCCGCCCTGGGGCTGTCGCTCATCCCGAGGGGTCGGTGGCGGAGCGCCTGGTTCGTCGCCAGCGGGGTGCTCGTCGCCCTGCTCGGCCTGTCCCGCACGTACCTGGGCGTCGACCACCCCTCGGACGTCGTCGTGTCGGCCGTGCTGGGACCCGCGGTCGCGGTGCTGGCCGTGCGGATCATCGCTCCGGAGGCGCTGTTCCCGGTCTCGTACCGGCGCGGCTCCACCGCCCACCTCGACGTGACCGGGCGCCGTGGCGAGGCGATCCGGCGCGCCCTCGCCGAGCAGATGGGGATCGCGGTCATCGACGTCGAGCCCTTCGGCCTGGCCGGCTCCGGTGGTTCGACACCCCTGCGGATCACGGTCGCCGGCGATCCCCCGAGGACCATCTTCGGCAAGCTGTACGCGCAGAGCCACCTGCGCTCCGACAGCCTCTACAAGATCGCCCGCACGATCCTGTACGGATCGCTGGAGGACGAGGTGCGCTTCACCACGGTCCGCCGACTCGTCGAGTACGAGGACTACATCCTGCTCAAGCTCAAGGATGCTGGGCTGCCCTCGCCCGAGCCGTACGGCTTCGTCGAGCTGACACCCGAGCGTGAGTACCTGATCGTCACGGAGTTCCTCCAGAACGCCCAGGAGATGGGCGAGGTCGAGCTCACCGACCAGATCACCGATGACGCGCTGCTGGTGGTCCGACGCCTGTGGGACGCGGGGCTGGCGCACCGCGACATCAAGCCGGCCAACGTGATGGTGCGCGACGGACACGTGGTCCTCATCGATCCGGCGTTCGCGACGGTGCGGCCCTCCCCGTGGCGGCAGGCCGTCGACCTGGCGAACATGATGATCATCCTGGCCCTGCGCTCGAACGCGGAGTACGTCTACGAACGAGCCCTGCGGCTGTTCTCCCCGGACGACATCGCCGAGGCCTTCGCCTCCACGCGCAGCATCACCGTCCCCACGCAGTCCCGTTCGTACCTCAGTGCGCTCAAGCGCAGGGAGGGCACCGACCTGATCGCACGCTTCCGTGAGCTGGCGCCCCCGCGCGACCCCATCTCGATCCAGCGGTGGAGCATGCGGCGCCTGCGGGTGACCCTCGGCGCGTTCCTGGTCCTGGTCCTCCTGGTCACGATCCTCATCGACAACGTCAGGGGGGTGGGGTTCGTGTGAGCGCTCGTGTCGCCGCCCTCGCGCTGGTGAGCAGTGCCCTGGTGCTCCCCGGGTGCGCCAACCGCCTGACGGACAACACGCCGGTCTGCGGTGAGGCCAGCTCCGCGCTGGTCCTCGCCGCACAGGCTCTGCCCGGCACGGCCTACGTGCCCTGCATCAACACGCTGAAGACCGACTGGATGTACCAGGACCTGCAGGCCCGGCGCGGCCTGGCCACCTTCACCCTGGGCTCGGTGGCCCTGGGGACGACGTTCCTCCGGGTCAGCCTGCAACCCGACTGCGACACGTCGTCGGCGCGCGCGGTGCCCAGCGACGAGGCCGGTGCCCCACTGTTCGTCGATGTCCACGACGACGACCAGCTGCGCGTCGTCGTGATTCCGGACGGGGATGGCGTGCCACTCTCGGTGTACGCGTCCGAGCTGGTGGGTGGGCTGGACGGCACCACGCTCGCGGATCGGACGATGGTCGCCAGGCTCGACGCCCGGGACCTCCCGGTCGCGTCGCGCGCCGACGAGGCCCACGAGTCCGCTGCTGCGGTGCTGCTGGTCACCGTCAGGGACTCGGAGCGGCGGACGGTCACAGTCCTGCTGCCCGACGAGGACGAGGAACGGACCGCCGTGCCCGCCGACGACCTCCTCGAGACGCTGCGCGACGTCAGCGAGCCTGCGGCCTACACCGGCGCCTGGTACTACCCCTTCGCCCACGGCTGCGTCGTGTACCGCTTCGACGCCCACGGCAGCGGCGTGGCCACCATCGAGACCGACGTCAAGGCGGCCCTCGGCCTGTACGACGCCGAGGTGATGCGCGCGCAGGCGCGGGACCAGGGGTACGACGTGCGGTGACCGGCCCGGGCTGCCCCCGCGTTCAGGTGCGGGGCCGCGCTGGCGCACCACGGGCGTGCAGCCGCATCCTTGGACCCCCGACCTCGACCCGGAAGGCCCTGCCGTGCCCATCACCTTCGGCCTGGACACCTTCGGCGACATGACCCTCGACGACGACGGCGCCCCGAAGCCGGCCGGGCAGGTCATCCGCGACCTCGTCGAGCAGGCGGTGCTCGCCGACCGACTGGGGATCGACCACCTCAGTGTCGGGGAGCACCACCGCGACGACTTCGCCGTCTCCGCCCCGGACGTCGTGCTCGCGGGCATCGCGACGCAGACCGAACGGATCACGCTGGGCACCGCGGTCACGGTGCTGTCCACCGATGACCCGGTGCGCGTCTACGAGCGGTTCGCGACGCTGGACGGCCTCTCCCGTGGGCGGGCCGAGATCACGGCCGGCCGCGGCTCCTTCACCGAGTCGTTCGCCCTGTTCGGGTACTCGCTCGCGGACTACGACGTGCTCTTCGAGGAGCGCCTCGCCCTGCTCCTCCAGCTGCTCGACGAGCAGCCGGTCACCTGGTCTGGCGAGACGCGGCCGCCGCTTCGCGGGCAGCAGGTCTTCCCACGGACCGAGCGCGGCCGGATCCCGCTGCGGGTGGGCGTGGGCGGCACGCCCCAGTCGGTGGTCCGCGCGGCGCGCCTGGGCCTGCCGATGGCGCTGGCCATCATCGGCGGGGACCCGGCACGGTTCGCACCCTTCGCGGAGCTGTATCGGGGCGCCCTGGAGCAGTACGGCCATCCCGGCCTGCCGCTGGCGATCCACGCCCCGGGGCACGTCGCCGAGACCGACGAGCAGGCGGTCGAGGAGCTGTGGCCGCACTACGCGACGATGTTCGGCCGGATCGGCCGGGAGCGGGGCTGGCCGCCGCGGACGAAGGACCAGTACCTCGACGAGGTCCGTGCCGGCTCGCTGCACGTCGGCTCGCCCGAGACGGTCGCGGCCAAGGTCGCGCGGACGATCCGGGGCCTGGGCGCGCAGCGCTTCGACCTCAAGTACTCCAACGGACCCCTGCCGCACTCGCGGCTGCTGCGCTCGATCGAGCTGTACGCCACCGAGGTCGTCCCGCGAGTGCGGGCCGCGCTCGGAGCCTCCGATCAGTAGCCGTTCCGCCCCCTCGCGGCGATTCGATCCACGTTCGCTCCGCCCCCTCGCGGCGATTCGATCCACGTTCGCTCCGCCCCCTCGCGGCGATGCGATCCAAGTTCGAGCGCGGCCGCGGCGACTTGATCCAAGTTCGAGGGCGCCTGCCGGCTCAGGACTTGGATGGAGTCAGCGGGGAGCCGGGAGCGGGGCGCGCAGCGCGGGGAGCCGGGCGCGCAGCGCGGGGAGCCGGGAGCGGGGCGCTCAGCGGGGGGCGCTCAGCGGGGGGCGAACCGCGCCTGGAAGAACCGCAGGTACTTGGGCTCGAACGTCATGTCCAGCCCGCCCACGGACGCCCGCCGGTCCCAGACCGCGAGCACCGCGTCCGCGGTCACGTCCATGTGCGCCTGGGTATAGACGCGCCGCGGGATCGTGATCCGCACGAGCTCCAGGCGGGGCCGACGATGCTCGCCGGTCCGCGGGTCGCGCCCCGCCGAGACGATGCCGCGCTCCATCGTCCGCACCCCGGCCTCGAGGTAGAGCTCGCCGGCCAGCCGCTGCGCCGGGAACTGGTCCTGCGGCAGGTGCGCCAGGATCCCGGCCGCGTCCAGGAACACCGCGTGACCGCCGAGCGGGCGCACGACGGGCACGCCCTCGCGCACCAGTTGCTGGCCGAGGTAGTGCACCTGCCCGATCCGCGCGTCGAGGTGCGCCTGCGCGATCGACTCGCGGATGCCCTGCGCGATCGCCTCCATGTCCCGGCCGGCCAGCCCGCCGTACGTGTGCAGGCCCTCGTAGACGACGCAGAGGTTGCGCGCCTCGTCGAAGACGCCCTCGTCGCGCACGGCGAGGAACCCGCCGATGTTCACCAGGGCGTCCTTCTTCGCGCTCATCCACGCGCCGTCGGTGAGGTCGCAGATCCGCCGCACGATCTCGGCCACCGAGAGCTGCGCGCACCCCGGCTCCCGCTCGCGGATGAACCACGCGTTCTCCGCGATGCGGGTGATGTCGCAGTACAGCGGCACGCCGTTGCGGTCGCAGAGCTCGCGCACCGCGACGATGTTGGCCAGGCTCATCGGCTGCCCGCCGGCCATGTTCACGGTGACCGCGATGCTCACGTAGGGGATGCGCTCGGCACCGTGCTCGTCGATGACGCGCTGCAGCTTGTCGAGGTCCACGTCGCCCTTGAACGGGTGCTCGCTGGCCGGGTCGTGCGCCTCGTCGACGATGACGTCGACGAAGGCCGCGCCGGCCAGCTCCTGGTGCAGCCGCGTCGTCGTGAAGTACATGTTCCCCGGCACGACGTCGCCGGGGGAGATGAGCACCTGGCTGATGATGTGCTCGGCTCCCCGGCCCTGGTGGGTGGGGACCACGAACGGGTAGCCGTAGACCTCCTGGATCGTCCGCTCGAGCCGGTAGAAGCTCTCGCTTCCGGCGTACGCCTCGTCGCCGAGCATCAGGGCGGCCCACTGCTCCTGCGACATGGCGTTGGTGCCGGAGTCGGTGAGCAGGTCGATGTAGACGTCGCGGCTGCGCAGCAGGAACGTGTTCCAGCCCGCCCCGGCCAGGGCGGACTCGCGCTCCGCCCGCGACGTCACCTGCAGCGGCTCGACCATCTTGATCTTGTACGGCTCCGCCCACGAGTGGCGTCGGGTGGTCGGGCGGTCAGGTGAGGGCGTCTGCGACATGGTCCGATCCTGCTCCGGAACCCGCCCTGATGGCCCGGCGGCCCCGGTCCGGCGAGCGCTCCAGCCGTCCGTGGGCACGATCGGCGCCTGGAGTCGCGGTTCGTTCACGTCGACGGTCCGCCGGCATGCGCCGACCGGGTGGGGGTAGCGGACAGGACCACGTCCATCGAGGTGAGAGGACCACCGTGGAGACCAACAAGCCCGCACAGGTCGTCAAGGACATCGCGGAGGCCGGATCCGCCGCGGTCGGTGCGGCGACGGAGGTCGTCGCCCGTGGCCTCGAGCCGCCGGTCCCCGGGGCCCCCGGCAGCCAGCCGCCGACCGTCGAGCCGATGGACGCCCCGCGCGAGCCGCTGCCGCCGAAGCCCGACCAGGCGGCGCCCGCGGTGCGCAGCGCGACGGGTGCCGAGGCCGGCACGGACGACGCGCGGTCCCAGCAGGGGGCCTTCCTCACCACCTCACAGGGCCTGCGGCTGCGCGACACCGATCACTCCGTGAAGGCCGGCGCGCGCGGGCCGACCCTGCTGCAGGACCACCACCTGCGCGAGAAGATCACCCACTTCGACCACGAGCGGATCCCCGAGCGGGTCGTGCACGCCCGGGGCGCCGGCGCCCATGGGACGTTCGTGAGCAACGGCGCGGCCACCTCGGTCTGCCGCGCGGGCTTCCTGGCCGAGGGCCGCGAGACGCGGGTGTTCGTCCGGTTCTCCACGGTGCTCGGGTCCCGCGGCTCCGCCGACACGGTCCGCGACACCCGGGGCTTCGCCACGAAGTTCTCCACGCACGAGGGCACCTTCGACCTCGTCGGCAACAACATCCCGGTGTTCTTCATCCAGGACGGCATCAAGTTCCCGGACGTGATCCACGCCGGGAAGCCGCACCCGGACCGCGAGATCCCACAGGCCCAGAGCGCCCATGACACGTTCTGGGACTTCGTCTCGCTGCACACCGAGGCCCAGCACCACACGATGTGGAACATGTCCGACCGGGGCATCCCGCGTTCCTACCGGATGATGGAGGGCTTCGGGGTCCACACGTTCCGGCTCGTGAACGAGGTGGGGGAGACCGTCCTCGTGAAGTTCCACTGGAAGCCCGTGCTCGGCGTGCACTCGCTGACGTGGGAGGAGGCCCAGCTGGCCGCGGGCGTCGACCCCGACTTCCACCGCCGCGACCTCGCCGACGCGATCGAGTCCGGCGCGTTCCCCCAGTACGACCTGGGCATCCAGGTGTTCCCGGACACGCCGGACCAGGTGTTCGAGGGCATCGACCTGCTCGACCCGACGAAGATCGTGCCCGAGGAGTTGGCCCCCGTGCAGGTCATCGGGCGCATGACGCTGGACCGCAACCCCACCAACTTCTTCGCCGAGACCGAGCAGGTCGCCTTCCACGTGGGGCACCTCGTGCCGGGCATCGACGTCACCGACGACCCGCTGCTGCAGACCCGGCTGTTCTCCTACGTGGACACCCAGCTCACCCGGCTGGGCGGGCCGAACTTCTCGCAGATCCCGATCAACCGACCGCACGCGCCGGTGAACGACATGCTCCGCGACGGGTTCCACCAGCACGCCGTCCACGTGGGTGTCGCGCCCTATCGGCCCAACACGCTCGACGGCGGCTGCCCGTTCGTCGCCGGCGACCTGGAGGGCGCATTCGTGGAGGCTCCCGTCGTCGTGCCCGCCGCGGGCAAGGTGCGGGAGTCGCCGGCGTCGTTCGACGACCACTTCAGCCAGGTGCGGCTCTTCTGGCGCAGCATGAGCCCCGTTGAGCGGGAGCACATCATCCGGGCGTACACGTTCGAGCTGGGCAAGTGCTACGAGCAGGCGATCAAGGAGCGCCAGCTGCTGGCGCTGGCGCACGTCGACCCGGTGCTCTGCCGGGAGGTGGCGACCGGGCTGGGCCTGCCGGTGCCCGAGGTGGCGCCGGCGCGCGGAGCGGTCGACGATGCCGCGACGCCGGAGCCTGCGCCGAGCCCGTCGCTGTCGCAGGTCGGCCACCAGTGGCCCGTGGACGGCCGGCTGATCGGGATCGTGGTGGACCCCGACGGGTCGCTGGACGACCTGGGCGTGGTCCGGCGCGCGATCCTCGCGGCCGGCATGGTGCCCCTGGTGATCGGCCCGGCCGGTGGGATGCTGCCCGACGGCACCGAGGTGCAGCGCACGTTCCTCACGGCCCGGTCCGTCGAGTTCGACGCGCTGCTGCTGGCCGGCGCCCCGGTGCCGGGGGCGGACGCGCTGCCCAACCGGGACGCGAAGGCGGGAGAGCCCGGCCCGATCGGGCTGGACCCACGCGTCGGGCTGCTGGTCACGGAGTGCTTCCGGCACGCGAAGGCGCTGGGCGGGTGGGGCGCCGGTGCCGAGGCCCTCACTGCCCTCGCCGGTTCCTCGCCCGGCGTGGTGGTGGGGGAGGACCCCAGCGAGGTCGTGGCCGCGGTCCAGGAGCTGCTCGGAGCCCACCGCGTCTGGGAGCGCTTCGCCGTGTCCGCGCCGTTGGCCTGACGAGCCCCTGATCCTGACGCCATCCGGCTACGGTGGCGGCATGGATCTCGCTGAGGGGTTGATGGCCGCACCGCCGGTCCGGTGGGGGGTCCTGGGTCCCGGCGGGATCGCGGAGACGTTCGCGGGGGCGGTGCGTCGGCACACCCGGGGCCAGCTCGTCGCGGTCGGCTCCCGGTCCCAGGAGCGGGCCGACCGGTTCGCCGCGGCCTGGGACGTCGACCGGGCGCACGGCAGCTACGAGGCCCTCGTGTCCGACCCGCGGGTCGAGGTGGTCTACGTGGCCTCGCCGCACTCGGAGCACCTCGCGCACGCGCTGCTCGCCATCGCGGCCGGCAAGCACGTGCTCGTCGAGAAGGCGTTCATGCGCAACGCGGGCGAGGCCCAGCAGGTGGTGGCGGCTGCCCGGGCGGCGGGGGTGTTCTGCATGGAGGCGATGTGGACCCGCTTCCTGCCGCACGTCGCGGCGATGCGCGAGGTGATCGGCCGCGGGGAGATCGGCGAACTGGTGGGCGTGATCGCCGACCACGGCCAGAACATGCGCCACCACCCGCCCACCCATCGGCTGCACGCGCCGGTGCTCGCCGGCGGGGCCGTGCTGGACCTCGGCGTCTACCCGATCGCGTTCGCCCACGACCTGTTCGGGCGGCCCGATCGCATCCACGCCCTCGGCTCCCTGACCGAGACGGGCGTCGACGGCCAGGTGTCGATCGCCCTGGGGTACGGCGACGGCCGGCAGGGGAGCCTGCACACCACCCTGTGGGCGCGAACGGCCACGACCGCGGTCGTCTTCGGCTCGGCCGGACGCATCGAGGTCGCCACGGACTTCTACCGGCCGACGAGCTTCACCGTCGTCCCCGATGACGGCGCGCCGTGGAGGCACGAGGGCCACGTCGCGGACGGCCTGCAGTTCGAGGCGGCCGAGGTGGCCCGGTGCGTGGCCGAGGGTCGCCACGAGAGCCCGCGGATGACCTGGCAGGACACGCTCGACGTCATGGCCACGATGGACGAGGTGCGTCGACAGGTCGGGGTCCGCTACCCGGGCGAGTAGCGTGCGCTGGAGGAACGCCCGCCCCAGGGGCGCTCCTCGACGGTCGACAGGGAGCGGGGATGGAGATGCGTGGCGGGCCGGACCGGGGCGCACCCACGGGGAGCGAGGTCCGGCGGGCCCGCGAGCCGATCGCGTCGCCGCACGCGGGCCTGCTGCGCGAGGCGATCCGACTGGCCGTCGTGAACGTGACCGAGGGCCTCGGAGGCCCGTTCGGCGCCGTGGTCGCGCGGGACGGCGTGGTCGTCGCCTCCGGCGCGAACGCCGTGACCCGCACCAACGACCCGACCGCCCATGCCGAGGTCGTCGCGATCCGCAGCGCCTGCGCGGCGCTGGGCACCTTCCAGCTCGCCGGCTGCGTCGTCTACGCCAGCTGCGAGCCCTGTCCGATGTGCATGGGCGCGCTCTACTGGGCCCGACCGGATGCGCTGTACTTCGCGGCCAGTCCAGCCGACGCGGCCGCCGCCGGGTTCGATGACGCCTTCATCTGGCACGAGTTCGCGCTGCCCGAGGCCGCACGCAGCCTGCCGATCGTGCAGCTGCGCCTCGACGATGCCCACGCCCCCTTCGAGGCGTGGCAGGCGTCGACGACACGCATCGCCTACTGAGGGGTTCCTCGGGGAAGGTCTGCTCGCCGGCCGTCGCCCCATCACGGCTGGGTCAGGCGAGCCCGCAACCGTGCGGTGTCCGCGGCCCCCCAGCCGTGCTCGGCCAGCCAGCCCGCGGCCCCGCCGTGGGAGCGCTGCAGCTCGTCCAGGAAGCACCGGATGGTCGCGGCCTGGGGCGCGTACTCGGAGCGCGGTCGCTGCTCGTCGTGGATGCCGGCGGCCCGGAACCGCGCCATGACGGCATCCACCCGCTCGGCGCTGCGCGCGTAGTCGGCGACGATCACCGGCCTGGGCACGTCGAGCAGGTCCAGCACCAGCGCCACCAGGACGCCGGTCCGGTCCTTGCCGGCGGCGCAGTGCACGAGCGTCGCGCTGGAGGTCGTGGCGATGGCCTCGAACGCGGCGAGGATCGAGTCGTGACGGCGCAGGAACCCGCGGTACGGCCGCGCCAGGCAGCCGTCCGGGCAGTGGCCGGTGCCGCAGGAGACCAGCCGTGGGGCGGGCTCGGGCGCCTGGGGCGAGATGCGGGCCGCCTCGCTGGCCGGTGCGCCGAGCAGCCGCAGGCGCAGGACCTCGACACGAGGGTCGTCGTCCAGGGGGCTCGGCCCGGTCGCCGCCCGCTCGTCGGCCTCCCGCAGGTCGATGACCCGGTGCACGCCGAGCTCCTCGACCAGCAGAGTGACGTCGCGTGGGCTCAGGCCCTCCAGGCTGTCCGAGCGGATCAGCCGCCGCGGCGCGATGCGGCGACCGTCGCCCGCGGGCAGCCCGCCGAGGTCGCGGGCGTTGGCCGCGCCGTCGAGAGCGATCCAGCCGGCTGTCGTCGTCGGGGTGCTGTCCACCGCCCCTCCTGTTCCGCTGGCGCGATCCCATCACGGGGCGCCGGCATCCGCGAGGCCTGCACCACCTGCCCTCGATCCGGGCTGCGCCCCGGGTCACCCCGCTGGCAGGCTGTCCCGATGGCCGATGCGCACGCCTTCACCGCACCGCTGTGGCAGTGGGACGCGCGACGCCAGGACACCTGGACGTTCGTGACGGTGCCGGCGGAGGTCACCACCGCCATCGAGGACCTCGCCGACGCGCGCGGCCCACGCGCCGGCTTCGGCTCCGTGCGGGTCGAGGTGCAGGTCGGCCGGTCCACCTGGCGGACCTCGTTGTTCCCGGACAAGGCGAGCGGCTGCTTCGTGCTGCCCATCAAGCGGTCGGTGCGCGAGGCGAACGGCGTCGACACCGGCGACGAGGTCGCCGTCACGCTGCGGGTGCTCTGAGGGTGCTTCCGGGGGCGCGTGCTCCGAGGAGGCACACGCCCCTACGCTGGCGCGGTGCAGCCCGTCCGCGCCATCCGCTACGTCACGCCCCTGCGTGAGGGCGGCTCGCTCCCGGGGCTCATGGAGGCCGACGACCTGGGCACCTACGTGGTCAAGTTCCGGGGTGCCGGGCAGGGCCCGAAGGCCCTCGTCGCCGAGGTGATCTGTGCCGGCCTGGCGGCGGGGCTCGACCTGCGGGTGCCGCGGTGGACACCGGTCGAGGTTCCCGTGGAGCTGGCCCCTGGGGAGCCCGACGAGGAGGTCCAGGCCCTGCTGCGTGCCTCCGCGGGGCTCAACCTGGGCGTGGACTTCCTCCCGGGGGCGTTGGACGTCGGGCCGATGCCCGCGGTCGATGCCGCACTGGCCGGCCGGATCGTCTGGTTCGACGCGCTGGTGGGCAACCGCGACCGGTCGTGGCGCAACCCGAACATGCTGCTGTGGCACCGTCAGCTGCACCTGATCGACCACGGTGCTGCGCTGACGTTCCATCACGCGTGGGGTCCGCGCGGCCTCGACGACCACGTCGCCCGCTTCGCAGCAGCGCCGTACGCGGTGGCCGACCACGCGCTCGTGGAGTGCGCGCCGGACGTGCCCGGGGCGGCCGCGGCGGCCCGGGCGGTCGACTGGGACGCGCTGGTGGCCGAGGCCGTCGCCGCCGTCCCGGGCGAGTGGCTGGACGAGGGCATGGGCGACGGGGAGGCCGCCCGTGCGGCCTACCGGCGGTTCCTGCTGGCCCGCCTCGCGGCCCGGACCACGTGGGAGCCCGCCCTGGTGTCGTCCGTCGCCCGTGGTGCGGCGCGGGACGCCCGGGGTCGCCGGGTGCCGGAGCGGACGAGCGCCGGACCGCCTGAGTGGCTGGGCGAGCTGCGGATCGGGCCGCGGGGCTCCGAGGGGGAGGGCGGGTCATGAGCCTGCTGCCGTTCGAGTACGCCGTCGTGCGCGTGGTCCCCCGGGTGGACCGCGGCGAGTTCGTCAACGGCGCCGTGCTGCTCTACTGCCAGCACGCCGACTACCTCGGGGTCCGGGTGCGCGCCGACCTCGACTGCGTCCGGGCGCTGTGGGCCCAGGCAGATGTCGAGGCGATCGAGGCCGCGCTGGCCGACGTCGCAGCGGTCGCCGAGGGGAGGGCTCCCGGCGGGGTCGGCGAGTCCGGGCCGGGCCGCCGGTTCCGTTGGCTGACCGCCCCGCGCAGCGTCGTCGTGCAGCCGGGGCCGGTGCACACCGGGGTGACCGAGGACCCGGCCGGGGAGCTCGACCGGATCGCCGCGCGGATGCTGCAGTAGGCGCGGTCCCTATTCGCGCAGGACCTTGGCCATGGGCCGGCCCTTGGCCAGCTCGTCGACGAGCTTGTCGAGGTACCGGATCTGCTGCATGAGCGGGTCCTCGATGTCCTGGACGCGCACCCCGCAGACCGAGCCGGTGATCAGCGACGCCCTGGGGTTCAGCGACGCCTGCGCGAAGAAGTCCTCGAACGTGGTCCCCGCGGCCAGGTGCTCGGCCAGGTCGGCCTCGTCGTAGCCGGTCAGCCACTCGACCACCTGGTCGAGCTCGGCCCGCGACCGGCCCTTGCGCTCGACCTTGGCCACGTAGTGCGGGTAGACCGAGGCGACGCTGGTCGTGAAGATCCGGTGCACGGCGGCGAGCGTAGTGACCCGGCGTCGTGGCCGCGCCCCACCCGCCCGCGGCCGTGCTGCGCGGCTAGCCCGTGGCAGCGTGCAGGGTGGGCGGCGTCGGAGGCCGGAGCCGTTCAGCGCCTGCACGACATCGGCCACGATGCCGCGACCATGGTGTACGAGGACGTCTGCGCCCTCAGCCCGGCGCAGCGGGCGGTGCTGCTGGCACGGGTGCTCGCCGCGCTGCGCATGGGCGGGCGGTTCGGCCTTCCTGCGTAGTCGATCCACGCAACTCAATGACGCGAATCGACTCCGCAGGCCCCGGTCCGCGGCGTACGCCCGGGAGGCGTGGCGGGGGTCAGCGCTGCAGGCTGGCGCCGTTGGTGCGGATGACCTCGGCGTACCAGGCGAAGGACTGCTTCCTGTACCGCTGCAGGGTCCCGCTGCCGTCGTCGTCACGGTCGACGTAGATGAAGCCGTACCGCTTGGACAGTTGCGCGGTCGAGGCGCTGACCAGGTCGATCGGGCCCCAGGTGGTGTAGCCCCACAGCTCGACGCCGTCGGCGATGGCCTCGCCGACCTGCACGAGGTGGTCGTTGAGGTAGGCGATCCGGTAGTCGTCGAGCACGGTCAACACGCCGTCCACCTCGACCAGCTCGTCCCTGGCGCCCAGGCCGTTCTCGACGATGAACAGCGGCTTCTGCCAGCGGTCCCAGAACTGGTTGAGCACGATGCGCAGGCCGACGGGGTCGATCTGCCAGCCCCACTCGCTCGCCTCGAGCGTGGGGTTCGGTACCCCGCCCATGATGTTGCCCTGCCCCGTGACCCTCTTGGCCGGGTCGGCGGTCTCGCAGATGCTCATGTAGTACGAGAACGACACGAAGTCGACGGTGTTGCGCAGGATCTCGCGGTCCTCGTCGGTGATGTCGAGCTCGATGCCGTGCTCGCGGAAGGAGCGCAGCGCGTAGCCCGGGTAGGACCCGCGTGTGTGCACGTCGCCGAACATGAGGTTGGCGTGGTCGGCGTGCATGACGGCGAGCACGTCCTGGGGGTCCGGCGTGAGCGGGTAGGTCGGCATGGCGATCACCATGCAGCCGACCTTGGCGTCGGGGATCAGCTCGTGGGCGATCCTCGTGGCCAGCGCCGAGGCGACCAGCTCGTGGTGCGCGGCCTGGTAGAGCGCGCTCGGGCTGAGCTCCTCCTTGGGCGTGGTGATGCCGCCGGACAGGAACGGCAGGTGCAGCACGGAGTTGATCTCGTTGAACGTCAGCCAGAGCTTGACGCGCTGGCCGTACCGCTCGAAGAGCACCCGGCAGTACCGCTCGAAGTGCCCGATCATCTCGCGGCTCACCCAGCCGTCGTGGGTCTCGGCCAGGTGCAGCGGGGTCTCGTAATGGCTGATGGTCACCAGCGGGGTGATCCCGTGGCGCTCGCACTCGTCGAGCAGGCGGTCGTAGAACGCCAGGCCCTCCTCGTTGGGCTCGGCCTCGTCGCCACGCGGGAAGATCCGCGACCAGGCGATCGAGAACCGGAAGACCGAGAAGCCCATCTCCGCGAACAGGGCGATGTCCTCGGCGTAGCGGTGGTAGAAGTCGATGGCGTCGAGCTTGAGGTTGTCGGGCGTGGGGGCGTCGGTCCGCGGGGCCATCCCGCCCTTCGGCATCACGTCCTGGATGGACAGGCCCTTGCCGCCCTGGTCGTAGGCGCCCTCGATCTGGTTGGCCGCCGTGGCGCCGCCCCACAGGAAGCCGGGTGGGAACGGGGTCTCGGATGTGCGCGTGGTGGTCGCCACAGTCATCGGTCATCTCCTGTTGGCTGGTGGAACACTGCGCCCTCCCGTGATCCATGCAGGTCGGTGCGGGGGCGATGGCGACGGCGCCGCGCACATTCGCTGACCTGCGCGCGGCGGCCCATAGGGTGCGTGATCCGGGGAGTCTTCCACAGCGTAGGGCGGGTCCCTGCCCACGGCGCGCCCCGTGTGCTAGATCCGAACAAGCGTTCGGACGGGGGGTCCAAGCGCATGACTGTCGCAGACATGGCGGCGGCCAGCGGGGCTGCCGGGGCGCATCGCCGGGAGGCTCCGCCAGCTCGGGCGGCCCGCGCCGATGCGGATGACGTGGCTGCTTGGCAGCAGGTCCTCGCCGCGATGGCCGTCGACGTGCCCGACGCCGAGCGGATCGACCTCATCGCCTCGTTGGAGCGGCGGCGGTGACCAGTGAGCAGGCTGGTCGCGCGGTCGGACGGGAGGCCGAGGCGCGGGCAGTCCGTTCGGTGGCTGGGCAGGTGCGTGCATCGGGCCGAGGCCCACCGGCGGGTGACGGTCCGTCCGGCGCCCGGGCCGGCCGGGTGCGCGATGGCCCGGCTGACCGCGACCATGCCCGTGGCCCAGGCGGTGGCCGCCTACGCCGCCTACGCCGCGCTGCGCCGCCACGCGGACGCCCGCAGGAGCTCCGGCGACCCCCGGGGGATCGGGCAGCTGATGAGCGACGAGCGGTTCGCCCGTCTGACCGGGGCGTCGGGGTCCGCACCCGCGGTGGACGTCGAGGTGGGCCTGGGTGGTGTCGGAGCGCTCGCTGCTGCGCGGCGGCAAGGACCCGGCGCTGGCGCACCGACGTGATCGACGGACGCGGCCAGGTCATCGCGATCACCGCCCCCACCGGCCACCGTTCCCGATCCCAGGCGCCACCCACCCCCGGGCACCACCCTCGGACCCTCCACGACCATCTCGAACGCACGGTCGACGACTGGGACGATGGGTGGGGCGGCGCGGTCGGCGAGGCAGGGGCGTCCGCTTGACCGGAAGTGCTTGGATCGGCGGCGTGCAGACGAGCGTCGGGGCCGCGCCTCCGGATGGGACCTTGCGACGGGAGGCAGCCGCGCTTCGGCTGTCCGCCGTGGCCGCGTTGGCGTTCGCGGTGCTCGGCGTGGTCTGGGGGCTCGCGGTCGACTCCCAGGCCATCCTGTTCGACGGCGTGTTCGCGCTGATCGGGTTCGCGCTGTCCTGGTTCGGGCTGCGGGCCGCGGCGCTGGTCGAGCGCGGCCCGACCCCGACCTACCCGTTCGGCCGGGAGGCCCTCGCCCCCCTGGTGGTCGCCGTGCAGGCGCTCGTGCTGCTGGGCACCTTCGGCTTCGCGGCGCTGGATGCCATCGGCGTGATCCTCGACGGGGGTTCCGAGGCGCAGGTGGGGGCGGCGCTCGGCTACGCGGTGCTCACGCTCGTGGCCAGCATGGTGGTGACGGCGGCCTTGGCGCGCCGGCAGCAGGGTTCGGACCTCGTGGCCGCCGAGGTGGTGCAGTGGCGCGCCTCGGTCGTGCTCGGCGTGGCGCTGAGCGTCGGGTTCGGGGTGGCCCTGGCCCTGCAGGGCGCCGGGTTCGCACGAGCCGCCGGCTACGTCGACCCGGTGCTCGTCCTGCTGGCCGCCGGGCTCGTGGTGCCCCCACCGGTTCGGATGCTGCGGGCGGCGTTCCGCGAGCTGCTCGAGGGGGTCCCGGGCCGGGAGGTGACCGAGCCCATCGAGGCCGCGGTCAGGCAGGTCCGACGCGAGTTCGGCCTCCCGGAGCCGACCACCCGGATCGGCAAGCTGGGTCGCAAGGTCTACCTCGAACTGGACTTCCTGGTGGCGGCCGAGGGCGGCTGGGCCGTCGACCACGCCGACCGGGTGCGGCGCCGGCTGATCGCCGAGCTCGCGCGTCCGGGCCAGATGCTGTGGATCAACGTCGAGCTGCACACCGATCCGGCCTGGGACAGCTGATCAGCCGCGAGGGACCGGGCGTCACCCCTGCCGGAGGATCGAGCCCCGTGGCTGCGGCAGGAAGCGGCCCTCCTCGGCCGGGCGGCCCCGGGTCTCCTCGCCGGGATGCGCCTCGACCCACGCGCCGTACTGCTGGGCCAGCGGGGTGGCGGACAGCCCGTGCGCGAGCACGCTGAGCACCACGGTCAGGCCCACGACGGACAGGGCCTCGGCCACCGGGCCATCCACCACCAGGCTCTCGACCGCGAGCATCGTGAACACCACGGACACCAGCCCGCGCGGGCCGAACCAGCCCAGGAACAGCAGCGTGGGCCAGCGCAGCCCGGTCCCGAGCAGGGACAGTGCGATGGGGCCCATCCGCAGCAGCGTGAGCGACAGCAGGGCGAACAGCAGCTCGAGCCACCCGACGCCGGCCAGGATGCGCGGCACGCCGACCAGGCCGAACACCGCCCACACGGAGAACCCCAGCGGGCCCGTCAGCACCTCGGTCAGGTGCAGCGCCCCGTGCTCCTGGTCCAGCCAGCTGGCGCCAGCGCCGGCCAGTGCCGTCCCGGCGACGTACGCCGCCACGAACCCGTTGCCGTGCAGCAGCTCAGCCCCTCCGTAGGCGAGCACGGGCAACCCCAGCACGCCCATCGCGCGGGTCTCCGAGGTGCTCCAGTCCCGGCCCCGGGACCAGGCGAACAGCCGTGCGCCCGTGACCCCCACCGCGACCCCCACCGCGACCCCCACGACGATCTCCAGCACGGCATCAGCCACTCCCGCCGCCGGCCGCAGGCCGTAGGCGCCGGCGAGGGCCGCGATCGCGAACAGGGCGACCGGGGTGGCCAGGCCGTCGTTGAGGCCGCTCTCCACGTTGAGCAGCCGCCGCACCCGCACCGGCACGACCGGGTTGAGCACGGTCGCGGCGCCCAGCCCGGCGTCGGTGGGGGCCAGCGCGGCGGCGAGCAGCAGGCTCAGCATCACGGGCTGCTCGGGGAAGAGCGCCCGGGCGAGCAGGAAGCCGCTGAGCAGCGTCAGGGGGAAGGCGATGCCCAGCGTCCGGGCGACGAGTGCGCGGTCCCGGGCGATGTCACCGGGCCGTACCTGGGCCGCGTCGTGGAAGAGCACCAGGGCCAGGGTGATCTCGGCGACCGCGCGCACCCAGATCACCTCGGTGGCGGGCGGCGATCCGACGGTCAACCCGATGGCGCTGCCCGCGAGGACGAACACGATGGGTGCGGTGATGTTCCACCGGCCGAGGCGGTGGGCGAACGCGCAGAACCCCACCAGCAGGGCGGCGAAGGCGACGAGCGCGGGACCCACCGCGGGTCATCCCCCCGACGAGTCCGCGAGCGGGTCCTGGGCGAACGCGTCGAGCTCGGGGACCAGGTGGCCAGCGACGGTCCCCGGCATGATCTCGAAGCCCAGCTCGAAGTGGACGAGCATGTCGGCCAGCGCCAGCAGCGGCGCGGGGTCGCCCTCGACGGTGGCCCGCCCGTCGGCGACCTGCTGGGCCAGCGGGGCCTGGCCGGTCATCGCCTGCTCGAGGTCCGAGCGGTCGATCGTGAGCGTGAGGTCCGGGGCCTCGGCGAGGAACCCCTCGAGGTTGGTCAGGGTGCCGTGGCGCAGCTCGATGGCGAACCGCTCGCCGTTGTCGGGCGTGACGAGGTTGATCGTGAACGCGTGCTCCTGGGCCCTGGCCGGGTCCAGCCGGATGCCCAGGAAGTCCAGGAACTGACCCGTGCTCAGGGCCCGGATGAGGTCCGGGCCCGTGCTGCTCGGCGCGGCCCCCGTGGGGATCCCCGAGCGCAGCTCGAGCGAGGCGGCGAGGAAGCTGTTGCGCACGCTGGGGCTCTCCTGCTGGTAGCCGACCTGCTCGAACGCGTCGGCCAGCAGGTGCCGGGCGGGCTCGTTGCCGGGCTCGGCGTGCACGAGCGGGTTGAGCAGCTCGACGGCCAACAGGTACTCGCCCTGCTCGACGAGCGCGTGGGAGCGCTGCAGGATCGGATCGGCCCCGCCCATCATCTCGACCTTCAGCGGCGCGGCGTCCCGCGGCGACGGCGGGAGCAGCGTCGCCGGATTGGCGTCCCAGTAGCCGAGGTACCGGTTGAGCACGCCACGGGCGTTGTGCCCCACCGACCCGTGGTAGCTGCGCGCCGGCCACTGCCGCTGCAGGGCTGCCGGCACCTGGTAGACGTTGTGGATCTCGTTGATGGTCACGCCCTGGTTGGCCAGGTGCAGCACCCCGTTGTTGAGGTGGGCGTAGGTGTCGCGCTGGGCCCGCATCACCTCCTGGATGCGGTCGTTGCCCCACCTCGGCCAGGAGTGCGACGCGAACATCACGTCGGCCTCCCGACCGAACAGGTACAGCGCCCGGTTGATCTGCCGCGACCACTCCAGGGCGTCGCGGATCAGCGCACCGCGCAGGGTGTAGATGTTGTGGATCGTGGCGACGATGTTCTCCGCGGCCCAGAACGCCCTGAGGTCGGGGAACCACGTGTTCATCTCGGCGGGTGCCTCCGTGCCGGGGGTGTTCTGGAACACCATCCGCACGCCGTCGACGGTCAGCTCCTCGAGGTCCCCGGTGATCGTGACGGTCGGGGCGATCAGCCCCGAGGTGCCCGCGGCCACCCCCTTGCCGATCGCCTGGTCCACGTGCCCGAACGGGCTGCGGTCCAGCAACGTCCCGTACTGGTAGAAGGCCCGGCGGTTCATGGCGGTGCCGGCGTACACGTTCTCGGCGATGGCGTGGTCCATGAAGCCCACGGGCGCGATGATCGGCACGCGGCCCGCCCGCACGTCGGCCTCGTCGACCACCCCGCGGACCCCGCCGAAGTGGTCGACGTGGGAGTGCGAGTAGACCACGCCCACCACCGGGCGCTCGCCGAGGTGCTCGGTCACCAGCGCCAGCGCCGCGGCGGCGGTCTCCTTGCAGGTGAGCGGGTCGAACACGATCCAGCCGGTGTCCGAGCGGATGAAGCTGATGTTGGCCAGGTCGAACCCGCGTACCTGGTAGATGTGCCCGGGCACGACCTCGAACAGGCCGAACTCCATGTTCAGGGTGGCCTGCCGCTGCAGCGACGGATGGATGCTGTCGTACTGCTCGCCGGACAGCAGGAAGTCGTAGGCGCCGATGTTCCAGGCCACGTTGCCCGCGCCGGACATGATCTGGCGGTACTCCGGCGCGGCGAGGAAGCCGCGGCGCGCCTCGGCGAAGTCGCGCTCGTCGTCGAAGGGCAGCCCGGCGCGCTGCGCCTGCTGGGCGGCCACGGTGACGGGCGACGCGGGCTTGCCGAGCGGGTGGAAGTGGGAGGAGGGCATGCGCGGGACCGTAGGGCGCAGCCCGGGGTGGGCGCCTCACATGCAGCTGATGAGGCCCGGGCCGGGACCGGCGATGAGGGGGACTGCGGGCGGGGGGCAGCGTTAGGGTGCGCGGCGTGAGCGGCGGGGAGGGCCGGGCCTCTCCGGAGGGCGCCGGCACAGGGCCCGGTCCGACGCCTGCCCCGATCCCGGAGCCTGCTCCCGCCGCGAGCCCCTTCCGGGTGCCACCGGCCGCGACCGGTCGCCGACGGCACCTCCCGCTCCTGGCCCAGCTGGGCGGCTACCGGTCGCTGCGGCCCGACGTCGTCGCCGGGGTCATGGTCGCCGCCCTGGCGCTGCCCCAGGCGATGGCGTACGCCCAGCTCGCCGGCCTCCCGGTGGTCGTGGGGCTCTACGGGTTGGTCCTGCCCCTCCTCGCGTACGCGCTGCTGGGCTCCTCCCGGGTGCTCATGACCGGTCCGACCACGACGGCCGCGCTGATGGTCGGCCCGGCGCTCGTCGCGGTCGACCCCGATCCCGACGCGCACGTGGCCCTCGCCGCGATGCTCGCGCTCCTGGTGGGCCTGGTGTTCCTGCTCGCACGGCTGCTGCACCTGGGCTGGCTCGCCGACTACTTCTCCGCCGCGGTCCTGCTCGGGTTCGTGACCGGGCTCGCGCTCACCATGATCGCCGGGCAGGTCGGCGTGCTCGTCGGCGTCACCGTCACGGGCGAGACGCCGCTGCAGCAGTACGGCTCGTTCCTCGGCAACGCGGTGGGCGGGACCCATGCCGCCACGGTCGTGATCGGCGTGGCCAGCCTCGTGCTGCTCGTGGTGGCCGGCCGCCGGTTCCCCAGGTTCCCGATGCTGCTGGTCCTCACCGTGGCGGCGATCGCGTTGTCCGGCCTGGCGGAGCTGGCCGACCGCGGCGTGACCGTCGTCGGGGACATCCCCGCGGGGCTGCCGCGGGTCTCGTTCCCGGCCGTCGACCCCGGTGACGCCCTGCAGCTGCTCCTGCCGGCCGTCGGGATCGCCGTCGTCGGGTTCTCCGATGCGATCCTGCTGGCCCGCAGCCTGGCGTCCGGGCCCGACGAGCAGGTGGATGCCGACCAGGAGCTGCTGGCGCTGGCGGGCCTGAACGCAGCCGCCGGCGTGACCGGGTCGTTCCCGGTCGGGGCCAGCGGGTCGCGCAGCGCCGTCAACGTCGGGCTGGGTGGGCGCACCCAGGTGGTCAGCCTGGCGCAGGCCGGCACCGTCGTGGTCGTGCTGCTCGTGCTCACCCCGGCGCTCGCGCTGCTGCCCAAGGCAGTGCTGGCCGCCGTGATCATCTACGCCGCGCTCAGCCTCGTCGACGTGCCCGAGTGGGTGGCGCTGGCCCGCGGGTCGCGCGGCGAGCTGCTCATCGCGGGGGTCACCGTGCTCGGGATGCTCACCGTGGGCCTCCTCCCTGCGCTCGTGCTCGCGGTCGCCCTGTCGCTGCTCGACGTCGTCCGAAGGAGTGCGGAGCCGCGCGACGCGGTGCTCGGCTGGAGCGTCCGGCTGCACCGACACGTCGACGTCGCGATCAACCCGGACGCCCTGCTGGTGCCAGGCGTGGTGGTCTACCGCCTCGATGACCGCCTGTTCTTCGCCAACGCCCGGTACTTCGCCGCCCGGGTGGAGCAGGCGGTGCACGGCTCGCCCACCCCGGTCCGGGTGTTCGTCTTCGACGCCGAGGTGGTCTCCCACCTCGACGCCGCAGCGGCGGCCACGCTGCGGCGGGTGATCGAGCGGCTCGCGGCCCAGGGGATCGACTTCGTCATCGCCCGGGCGCGTGCCGTCGTGCGCGAGCAGCTGGACGGCCACGGCCTCGCGGACGTGCTGCCGCCGCAGCTGCGCTTCCCGACCGTCCGGGCGGCCGTGCTGGCCTCCTCCGGGGTCGACCTCGAGGCGGCGACGTGACCGCGCAGGCCAACGCGCAGCCGGGACCGGCGCCGGTCGGCGGGCGGGCCCCGCGCGCCCGCATCCAGGTCCCGCAGCTGCCCGAGGGGGTGATCGAGCGGCAGGGGCTGCTCGACCGGCTCGACGCCGAGCTGGGCAACGGCCGCGGGGTGCTGCTGGTCCGCGGCCCAGCGGGGTTCGGCAAGACCACCCTGCTGGCGCAGTGGGCGCAGCGGGCCGGCGCGGGCGGGCGCCCAGTGGCCTGGGTGACCTGCGAGGAGCGGGTCGACGACCCGGCGGCGCTCTTCGTCGACCTGCGCGACGCGCTCGCGCTCGCGCTGGCGGACGCCGCCCCCCGGGCCAGCGCCCAGCTGGGCGAGCTGGCCGTGCCCTCGGCCCTGTCGTCGGGCTCCGAGCTCGCAGCCCTGCTCATGCTCCTGGACGACCTCGCCACCCCCCCGGTCCTCGTGC
The DNA here is from genome assembly GCA_025456065.1 of Candidatus Nanopelagicales bacterium. GTDB lineage: Bacteria > Actinomycetota > Actinomycetes > S36-B12 > CAIYMF01 > Prado023. Next base: position 50,541 of record JALOLH010000002.1, read on the forward strand.
TCGACGACCTGCAGGCGATCCGGTCCGGCCCGAGCCTCGCGCTGCTCGAGTCGCTGGCGCTCGGCCTGCCGACGGGCGTCGGGCTCGCCCTGGGCAGCCGGGGCGAACCGCCGGCGCTGCTGACCGCGCTGCGGCTGCGCACCCGCGTGGCCGAGGTGACCGAGGAGCAGCTCGCGCTGACCCGGGCGGAGGTCGCGCAGGTCGTGGGCGGGGCGGGCGGCGATCCCGGCGCGCTCACCGACCGGCTGCTGGCGCAGACCGAGGGCTGGCCCGCCGCCGTCCGGCTCGGCGTCCTCGCGGCCCGGGCGGCCGGGCCCGACCACGCGATGGGCCTGCACCTCAGCCGGGACCCGTCGATGTCGGACTTCCTCACCCGGGAGATCGAGGCCGCCCTGCCGGGCGACGCCCTGGCCCTGCTGCGGGCCACCGCAGTGGTCTCCGAGCTGACTCCCCCGCTCGCGGCAGCGCTGGGCGGGCGGCCCGATGCCGGCGCCACCCTCGAGGGGTTGTTCCGGTCCCATGCCCTCGTCCGACGCACGGGCGGTGCGGAGCCGACGTACGTCGTGCACACGTTGGTGCGCGCCCACCTGCTCGCCGGGCTCGGCGAGTCCGACATCGGTGCCCCCGCCCGCCAGCACGCCGCCGCGGCGCGCTGGCTCGCCGATGCGGGGTCGCCCGAGCGCGCCCTCGACCACGCCGTTGCGGCCCCCGACGCCGAGCTGACCGCATCCCTGCTCCGCGCCCGGGGAGCCGGGCTGCTCGTCAGCGGCCGGCAGCAGGCCCTGCTCCACGCGCTGGCCACGATCCCCTCCGACCGGTGGGACGGCGACCTGGTCGGCCTCGCGGCACTCGCGCGAGCCGGCCAGGGGGACCTCGTCGGCGCTCGAGCAGCCCTGCTGCGCGGTGCGGCGCTCACCGCACCCGGACCGGGGGCGCCCGCCGGGAGCGCGCCCGCCCCGCCCTCGCTGCTGCGCATCGCCCAGTTCCACCTGCGACGGCTGGCGGGGACGCCTGAGGCCCCGGACATCCCAGCCACGTTCGGCGACGTGCTGGAGTGGTCGGCCGACCCCGCCCCGGCCGAGGACGACCTGGACCGCCAGCTCGTCCTCCTGGTCAGCCGCGGCCAGTGGGAGTTCGCGACGGGCCGGTACGACGCGAGCTGGGCGGACCTGCGACTCGCCCTCGACCTGGCCACCACCCATCGACGCGACCACGTGATGCTGCTCGCCATGAGCACCCTGTCCGCGGTGCCAGCGCTTGTGGGCGACGCGTCAGCGGTCGACAGCTACGTCACCGAGGTGCTCAGCCGCATCGAGGACCGGGGCTGGGCGACCCACCCCGCGATGGCGACCTTCTACGCCGCCGGTGCCTGGTCGGCGTCCCTGATGCTGCTGCCCGACCGAGCCGAGCAGCTGATCGGCCTGGCGCACGAGGCGCTGCACGGCAACGTGGACCCGGAGTACGCCACCTACACCGCCCTTCTCGACGCCACGCTGGCGGCGACCCGGGAGGACGACCCGACCCAGGCGCTGGCCCTGCTCGCCCGCTTGGCCCAGGGCGGCCCGGGCGCCGAGCTGACACCGGCGCTGCGCGCCTTCCCGGCCATGCATCGGGTCCGGATCCGGTTGGCGAGGGGCGACCTCGCCGGAGCCCGGGAAGCCGTGGCGGACTTCGAGCGCTGGTTCCCCGGCACCGGTGATCCGCTGATCGCGCGTGCCCAGACGCACGCCGCCGGCGGGATGTGGGAGCGCTGCCTGGCCGACCTCCGATCGGTCACCGACCGGTCCCTGCCCGTCACGGTACGCGTGTACGAGATCGTCCTGCCGCTGCTGGAGTCGGTGGCGGAGGAACGGCTCGGGCGCCGGTCGGCCGCACGGGGCGCGCTGCTGCGCGCCCTGGCCGTCGCGGCGCCCCGCGGCGTGGTGCGGCCGTTCTGGGAGGCCGGTCCCACGGTGCGCGGCATGCTCGAGCGCCAGCGCGGCCGGTTCGGCGTCCACGACGACTTCGTCGCCACGATCCTGCAGCGCTGGGACATGGTCGAGGCCACGGCGGGCCATCGGTCGATCGTGGCCGAGCTCGACGGCGTGGCGCTCACCCCGCGCGAGCTCGAGGTGCTGCGTGCGCTGCCCTCGCTCATGACCGCCGAGGAACTGGCCGAGGCCCAGACGGTCAGCGTCAACACGATCCGCACCCACATGCGCTCGCTGTACCGCAAGCTCGGCGTGCGCACCCGCCGCGACGCGGTCCGTCGCGGCCGTGAGCTGGGCCTGCTGTAGATCTCATCAACTCCATGCGAGGCGGGCGCCGAGCCGGTGGCGGCATCCTGCGCGCAGCCGAAGGGCCGCCCGGCTGGACCGGCGGTGCGGGATCGGACACCACCAGGAGGACCGCATGAGCACGCACGAGCACGCTGAGGACATCGAGCACGAGCTCGAGCATGCCGGCCGGGACGTGGGGGAGTCGTTCGCCGACGCCGTGAGCGAGCCCGACGCGCAGGACGACGCCGCCATGCAGGATGCGGACTCGGCCGCCGAGCCGACCGGGCCGATCTCCGGCTCGCTCGACGCCACGCTGCCACCCTCGGCGCCGACGCTGTCCCAGCTGATCCTCGACCGCGTGGCGACCACCCCGGACAACCCGGCGTTCGGCTCGCCGAACCCCGACGGCAGCTGGCGGGTGCGCACCTGGAAGGAGGCCGGGTCCGAGATGACGCGGCTGGCTGCGGGCCTGCTCGCCCTGGGCCTGCAGCCCGAGGAGCGGGTGGCGATCGCGAGCAACACCCGGGTGGAGTGGGTGCTGGCAGACGGCGCGGTGATGCTGGCCGGCGGGGCGAACACGACGATCTACCCGAGCACCGGCGAGGACGACTTCGCCTACATCGTCAACGACTCCGAGACGCGCTTCCTCATCGCCGAGGACCAGTCCCAGGCGGACAAGGCCCTGACCCAGCTGGCGCAGATGCCCACCTTGGAGCGGATCGTCCTGATCGAGGGTGCCGGCGACGGTGATCGGGTGCTGTCGTGGGCCGAGCTCACCGCCCTTGGCGACACGCGCCTGGCCGAGCAGCCCGACGCGGTCACGCAGGCGGTGGCCGGGATCCGGCCGGACTCGCTGGCGACGCTGATCTACACCTCGGGCACGACGGGTCGGCCGAAGGGCGTGATGCTGCCGCAGAGCAACTGGGTGTTCCAGGGCCGCAGCATGCAGGCCCTCGGTGTGGTGCGACCCGACGACGTGCAGTTCCTGTGGCTGCCGCTGGCGCACTCGTTCGGCAAGGTGCTGCTCTCGGCGGCCTTCCAGGTGGGGTTCGTCAGCTACATCGACGGGCGGGTCCCCAAGATCGTGGAGAACCTGCCGGTGGTCCGGCCCACGATCATGGCCGGGGTGCCGCGGATCTTCGAGAAGATCTACCAGGGCGCCAACGCCAAGGCCAAGGCCGGCGGCGGGGCCAAGGCCAAGATCTTCGACTGGGCGTTCGCAGCCTCGACCGAGATCAAGGCCAAGCAGCGGGCGGGCCTGTCGCCGGGTCCGATGGCCCCGGCCCGGATGGCCACCGCGAACAAGCTGGTCTTCTCCAAGATCCAGGCGCTGACCGGTGGTCGGATGCGGGTGATGATCTCGGGGTCCGCCGCCCTGAACGGCGACGTGGCGCGGTGGTTCGACGCCGCCGGGCTGCCGATCATCGAGGGCTACGGGTTGACCGAGAACAGCGCCGCGGCGTGCGTGGTGCGTCCCGACGACCTGGTGTTCGGCTCGGTCGGGCAGCCGTTGCCGGGCACCCAGGTGATGATCGCCTCGGACGGTGAGGTGCTGCTGCGCGGCCCGCACGTGATGCGGGGCTACTGGAACCTGCCCGAGGTCAACGCCGAGACGCTGCTGCCCGGCGGGTGGCTGGCCACCGGGGACATCGGCGAGCTCGACGAGGCGGGCCGGTTGAGGATCACCGACCGCAAGAAGGACCTGGTGAAGACCTCGGGCGGCAAGTACATCGCCCCCGGGCAGATCGCCGCGCAGTTCAAGGTGATCTCGGCGCTGGCCTCGAACCTGGTCGTGCACGCCGCGGACCGCAACTACGCCACCGCGCTGATCTCGCTGGATCCCGAGGCGGTGGAGAAGTTCGCCGCCGAGCGGGGGCTCAGCGGGGACCTCGCGGCGCTGTCGCAGTCCCCGGAGGTCCGCGCGGCCCTGCAGGAGGACGTCGACACCCTCAACACCCAGCTCAACCGGTGGGAGACGATCAAGAAGTTCGCCGTCCTGCCGCGCGACCTGTCCGAGGAGGCCGGCAAGGTCAAGCGCAAGGCGGTCGAGGAGCACTTCGCCGACCTGATCGAGGCGATGTACGCCGGTGAGTGATGGCCGAGCCGGCGCCGTGCCCGGCGTCCCGATCGCCCCGTCCGACCTGACCTGGCTCAACATGGACCGGCCGGAGAACCTCATGGTGGTCAACGGCCTCATGTGGTTCGACGAGGAGCCCGATTGGTCCGCGGTGCGCACGGTCGTCCAGGAGCGCCTGGTCGACCGCTACCCGGTCCTCCGGCGCCGGCCCCTGCTCGAGGGTCGGCGGTGGGTCTGGGCCGACGACCCGGGCTTCGACCTCGACCGGCACCTGCGCTCGGTGACGCTGCCTGCGCCGGGCGACCGCGCGGCGCTCGAGGAGCACCTCTCGGCACGGTCCAGCCAACCCATGGACCACGAGCATCCGCTGTGGGAGATGGACCTCATCCGCGGGTACGTCACGCCCGACGGCCAGGTGGGTGCCGCCGTCATGGCGCGCTTCCACCACGCCCTGGCCGACGGCATCCGGATCGTGCAGCTGGTGCTGGGCCTGTGCGACGCCACGTCCGAGGTCGCCCCGACCGCCAAGGTGGGACGGCAGCGGGCCCGCAGGAGTCCGGCGGCGCGAGCGGCCGACGCCGGCAAGCAGGTCGCCGGTGAGCTGGTGTCGTTCGCCGGGGATGTCGTCACCGGCGCCCCCTCGGCGATCGCGGGCCTCGCGTCGACGATCAGCGGCCTGGGCTCCCAGGTGGTCCACGAGGGCTTCGCGCTCATCAGCCAGCCCACGCGGATCACCGACGCCATCACCGACTTCGCCGATGAGGACAACCTCGCGCTGAACACCGCACGCTCCGCCGCCCGGCTGACCCTGTGGGGCCACGAGGCGCGGGTGCTCGCCGACCGGGCCCCCGGCGTGCCGAAGCGGATCACGTGGATCGACGGCCTGGACCTCGAGGTGATCAAGGCCATCGGACGCGCCACCGGTGGCACCGTGAACGACGTGCTGCTCGGGGCGGCGTCGCTGGGCCTCTCCCGGTACCTCGACGAGAAGGGGCGCAGCGGCTTCGACGAGGCGAGCTTCCTCGTGCCCGTGGCCCTCAAGCCGATCGACGCGGCACTGCCGGCCGAGCTCGGCAACCACTTCGCCATGGTGATGTTCCCGATGCCGCTGGGCCTGACCGACCTCGGCCGACTGCTGCCCGAGGTGCACTCACGGATGACCCGCATCAAGAACAGTGCCGAGGCGATGCTGGTCTTCGGCGCCCAGCGCGCGGTCGCCGAGACCCCCTCGATGATCGCCGAGCGGATCACCTCCTTCGTGGCGGACAAGACCCTGGGCGTGCTGACCAACGTGCCGGGTCCGACCGCCCCGATCGCGCTGGCCGGCACGCAGGTGGCCGGGATCCTCGGGTTCGTGCCGTGCGCCTCGGAGCAGAGCCTGGGCCTGTGCATCCTCAGCTACGCGGGGGCCGTCAACATCGGCGTCTACGCCGACGCCGGGATCATGCCCGACCCCGAGCGGCTGGCCGGGCTCATCGGCGACGCCGTCGCGGAGATGGCAGCGGTCGCCTGAGGCGGGTGGTGGAAGCGCGTTGCGCATAGCTAACGATCGATATACGATGCGCCGGTGATGCCACCCATGCAGACCGAGGACTTGGACCGCACCGTGGCGCACGTCGCCGGGCATGCCGAGGCGTGGGCGCTGCTGCCCATCGCGGAGCGCGTCGAGCTGCTGCGCCGGGTGCGCGAGCTGGTCGCCGAGCACGCCGAGGCATGGACCGCGGCGGGGGTCGCGATGAAGGGCCTGGACCCCGGGGCCCCCCTGGTCGGAGGCGAGGAGTGGCTGGGCGGCCCGTACCCGACGGCGGCGTGGCTCACCGACATGATCGGCACGCTCGAGCGGCTGGCGTCCGGCGCGGATCCCCTCGACGGCGTCCCGGTGCGCAGCCGGCGCGACGGCCAGGTGGTGGCCCGGGTGTACCCGTCGACCCCGTACGACCACCTGCTGCTCAACGGCTACGAGATCGATGTGTGGATGCAGCCGGGGGTCACGCCGGTGACGCTGCGCGACACCGTCGCGACGGCCTACCGCAGCGAGCCGCAGCCCGGGGTGACCCTCGTGCTGGGGGCCGGCAACGTCTCGGCCATCCCGGTCCTCGACGCGCTGTACTGCTTGTTCGCCGACCTGCACGTCGTCGTGCTGAAGATGAATCCGGTGAACGAGGCCTACGGCCCGGTGCTCGAGCGCGTCCTCGCCCCGCTCATCGCGTCCGGGTACCTCGCGGTCGTCTACGGCGGCGGTGACGTCGGCGCCACGCTCACCGAGCACCCGGACGTCGACGCCATCCACGTGACCGGCAGCGAGCGCACCTACGACGCCATCGTGTGGGGCCCCGGCGAGCAGGGGGCCGCGAACAAGGCCGCCGGCCGGCGCGTGCTGACCAAGCCCGTCCGCGCCGAGCTCGGCGGCGTCGGGCCGACCATCGTCGTGCCGGGCCCGTGGACCGAGGCCGACATCGCCTACCAGGCCCAGCACCTGGCCACCCAGAAGCTGTTCTCGGCCGGGCACACCTGCGTGGCGTCCCAGGTGCTGATCCTCTCCTCCGAGTGGCGGCAGGCCGACGACCTGCTCGAGGCGCTGCGCCTTGCGCTGTCCGACGCGCCGGCCCGCGAGCCCTTCTACCCGGGCACCCACGAGCGGCAGGCCGCGTTCCGGGCCGCCCACCCCGGTGCCGAGGCCATCCCCGGCGCGGTCGAGCGCACCCTGCTCACGGGCGTCGACCCGACCAGGGACCACCCCGGGTTCCGGGAGGAGCTCTTCGGGCCGGTGTACCTGACCACGAGCCTGCAGGTGCGCGCGCCGGGCCCATTCCTGCGCACCGCGGTCGCGTTCGCGAACGATCGCCTCCACGGCAACCTCGGGGCCAACATCCTCATCCATCCGCAGACAGCGGCCGAGCTCGGCGACGAGCTCGAGGACGCCATCGCCGACCTGCGCTACGGGTGCATCGGGGTCAACGTGTGGTCGGCGTTCGCCTTCCTGGCCCCGCGCGCCGCCTGGGGCGCGTTCCCGGGCAACACGGCCGAGGACATCAGCTCCGGGGTGGGCGTGGTGCACAACGCCCTGCTGTTCGACCGCAGCCAGAAGACGGTCGCGCATGCGCCGTTCCGGCCGTTCCAGCGCTCGCTGGGCCACCCCACCGGGGGCATGGCGGTCAAGCCGCCGTGGTTCCTGGACAACCGCACCGCCCTGACCACCGCCCGCCGCTTCACGGCGTTCGCGGCCGACCCTCGACCCACCCGCATCCCCGCCATCGCCGCCTCGGCCGTCCGCGGCTGACCCACCCAGGAGCGCCCATGTCCAGCACCAGCACCCAGGAGCACTGGGACGTCGTCATCGTCGGCTCCGGCTTCGGCGGCTCCGTGAGCGCCCTGCGCCTGAGCGAGAAGGGCTACCGGGTCCTCGTCGTCGAGTCCGGGCGCCGGTTCGCCGACCACGAGCTGCCGAAGACCTCCTGGCGGCTGCCGCGGTTCCTCTGGGCACCGGCGCTGGGCATGTTCGGCATCCAGCGCATCACCCCGCTCAACGACGTGCTCGTGATGTCCGGCGCCGGGGTCGGCGGGGGATCACTGGTGTACGGCAACACGCTCTACGAGCCCCTCGACGACTTCTACGAGGATGCCCAGTGGCGCCACATCACCAAGTGGCGCGACGAGCTGGCGCCGCACTACGCGCAGGCCAAGCGCATGCTCGGCGTGGTCGAGAACCCCGTGGACACCGCCGCGGACCAGGTGATGCTGCAGGTGGCCGAGGACCTCGGCGTGGCCGACACCTTCCACCGGACCCAGGTGGGCATCCTGTTCGGCGACCAGCCGGGCCAGGACGTCGCCGACCCGTTCTTCGGCGGCGTGGGCCCTGCGCGGACCACCTGCACCAGCTGCGGGGCGTGCATGAGCGGCTGCCGGGTCGGCGCGAAGAACACCCTGCCCAAGAACTACCTGCACCTGGCCGAGTCCCTGGGCGCCCAGATCCTGCCGCTCACCACCGTCACGGCGATCACCCCGCAGGCCGGGGGCGGCTACCGCGTCGACATGCGTCCGGCCGGGCCCGGCGCTGGCGGTTCGAAGCGCCGGCCGGTGACCGCCGACCACGTGATCCTGGCCGCCGGCACGCTGGGGACCCAGCGCCTGCTGCACCGGATGAAGGCCGATGGCGTGCTGCCGCACCTGTCCGACCGCCTCGGGCAGCTGACCAGGACCAACTCGGAGTCGATCCTCACCGTCGAGGCCCGCGACCTCGAGGTCGACTACTCGGTCGGCCCGGCGATCACCTCGTCGATCCATCCCACCCCGCAGACCCACGTCGAGCCGGTGCGCTACGGCCGGGGCAGCAACTTCATGGGCCTGCTCAGCGCCATGCTCACCGAGGGCGACCGCCCGGGGGAGCCATCCGTGCCGCGATGGCGCCGCTTCGCGGCCGAGGTGCGGGCCAACCCGGGCTCGTTCCTGCGCTCGCTGTCGGTGCGGCGCTGGTCGGAGCGCACCACCGTGCTGCTGGTGATGCAGAGCCTGGACAACTCCCTGAACGTCAGGCTCAAGGGCCGGCGACTCACCTCCTCGCAGGGCACCGGCACGCCCAACCCCACCTGGATCCCGGAGGCGCACGAGGTCGCCCACCGGTTCGCCGAGCGGACCGGCGGAGATCCGCGGGGGACCGTGAACGAGCTGTTCAACGTCCCGATGACCGCCCACATCCTGGGTGGCTGCCCGATCGGCGACAGCCCGACCAGCGGGGTCATCGACCCCTGGCAGCGGGTGTACGGCCATCCCGGCCTGCACGTGATGGACGGGGCCGCCGTCACCGCCAACCTGGGCGTGAACCCCTCGCTGACCATCACCGCCCAGGCCGAGCGGGCCATGTCGTTCTGGCCGAACAAGGGCGAGGCCGACCCACGCCCGCCGGTGGGAGCCGAGTACGCCGCGCTGGACCCGGTGCGCCCGCGCCGCCCCGCCGTGCCGGACGGCGCACCTGCCATGCTGGCGTGGTGACCGACACCGCGCTGCCCCCCACGCGCGCCGATGGTGCCGTCGGCGGCCAGCCGGCCGAGGAGCGCATCCTGCGCGCGACGATGGCTGCCCTGGCCGAGCTCGACCCCGCGGCGATCACGATCAAGGCGCTCTGCCGTGCCGCGCAGGTGACGCCGCCCACGATCTACTACCACTTCGGCAACAAGGACGGGCTGCTCGCGTCGGCCGTGGAACGGCTCGTCGACGACTGGCTCGCCGCCGTCGACGCCGCCGTGGGCCGCGACACCACGCTCGCCGTCACCATCGACCAGGCCATCGCCGCCTGGACCGGGGCCATCACCGCCCCGAGCCGGCCGCTCGCCGTGTTCGCCTGGGCGACCCTGCTGCTGGCCGACTCCTCGGAGCCGGCCCGTGCGGCGCTCGTGCGCGCCCGGGACCGCGGCCGGGGCATGATCACCGACGTCGTCGCGCTGCACGTCCCACCGGGTCCGCTCGTGGACACCGTGGCCGGCCTGGTGGTCGACTCGGTCATCGCCGCTGCGGTGCAGTACGAGCTCGACCATGACGAGCAGGGGCTGCGCGCCCGGCTCGCCGCGCTCGGCACGGCCGTCGGGGTCCTCGCGGCCCACTGAGCGCTGGCGCGCTGGCATCTCATCAACGGCATGCGAGGCGGAGCGCCCCGGGCGAGGGCCATCCTGCCCCGAAGGCGGGCGCGGGGTCCGCCCTGCAGGGCCGGCGGGCAGGAGCGTCCCATGGGTGAGTACACCGAGCCGTCACGCGCGATCATCGAGGCGGTCGGTGGTCCGGGCAACATCGTGGCGGTCACCAACTGCGTGACGCGGCTGCGGTTCGCGCTGGCCGACGACGGCCTCGTGGATGCGGCGAGGCTGGCGGCGATCGACCTGGTGCAGGGCTCGTTCCTGGCCAACGGGCAGTTCCAGGTGATCATCGGCCCGGGCACGGTGGAGAAGGTGGCCGCCGAGATCCAGGCCCAGACCGGCGCGGGTGCGGCGAGCAAGGCCGACGTGGCCGCCGCGGGTGCGCAGAACCTGCACCCGGTGCAGCAGGCCATCAAGGTGCTGGCCGACATCTTCATCCCGCTGCTGCCGGCGATCGTCACCGCGGGCCTGCTCATGGGCGTGAACAACCTGCTCACCGGCGAGGGCATCTTCTTCGACGACGAGTCGGTGGTCGACCGGTACCCGCAGTGGGCCGGGTTCGCGGCCATGGTCAACCTGATCGCGAACACGGCGTTCGTGTTCCTGCCGATGCTGGTCGGCTGGTCCGCGGTGAAGCGGTTCGGCGGCAACCCGCTGCTCGGCATCGTGCTCGGCGGCGTGCTGGTCCACCCGGACCTGCTGAACGCGTGGGGGTACGCGGCGGCCAAGGAGGCCGGCACGATCCCGACCTGGGACCTGTTCGGGCTCGAGGTGCAGGCGGTGGGCTACCAGGGGCAGGTGCTGCCGATCCTCGTGGCGTCGTGGGTGCTGGCCAAGCTCGAGATCTGGCTGAAGCAGCGGATCCCGGACATGTACCAGCTCCTGCTGGTCGCCCCGATCGCGCTGCTGGTCACCGGGTTCGCGTCCTTCCTGGTGATCGGGCCGGTGACCTTCTGGATGGGCAACGTCCTCACCGACGCGCTGGTGCACGTCTTCGACGTCGCACCCTGGCTGGGTGGCCTGCTCTACGGCACCTTCTACGCGCCGCTGGTGATCACGGGCATGCACCACACCTTCCTGGCCGTCGACCTGCAGCTCATCGGGACGACCGGCGGGACCTTCCTCTGGCCGATCCTGGCCCTGTCGAACATCGCGCAGGGCTCCGCCGCGATGGCGATGATGCTGCTGGCCGCCAACCAGAAGGAGAAGGGACTGGCGCTGGCCTCGGGCGTCTCGGCCTACCTCGGCATCACCGAGCCCGCGATCTTCGGCGTGAACCTGCGGTTCAAGTTCCCGTTCTTCATCGCGATGGGCTTCGCGGGGCTGGCCGGCATGCTCATCGCGATCCAGGGCGTGACCGCCTCGAGCATCGGCGTCGGCGGCGTCCCGGGGATCTTCTCGATCGTGCCCGGGGACTGGGGTGCCTTCTTCGTCGGGATGCTCGTCGTCCTCATCGGCCCGTTGCTGGGAACGTACCTGTACGCCAAGGCGCGGCACCTGGAGGAGACTCCGGAGCAGGCCGCCGAGCTCGAGGCCGCGGTCGCCTGACCGCGCCCGCTGACGTGATCGGAGGGGACGAGGCGATGGGTGAGCATCCTGCTGCGGCGCTGGACGTGCTGCGCGACCCGGCGGACTGGAAGCGGAACACGGTCGTCTACCAGATCTACCCGCGCAGCTTCCTGTCCACCGACGGCGGCCCGACCGGCGACCTCGCGGGCGTCATCGCGAAGCTGCCCTACATCGCGCAACTGGGCTGCGACGCCATCTGGTTGACCCCGGTCTACGCCTCGCCGCAGCGGGACAACGGCTACGACATCGCCGACTACCACGCCATCGACCCGAGCTTCGGGACGATGGAGGACATGCAGCGCCTGCTCGACGAGGCGCACGCGCTCGGCCTGAAGGTCATCATGGACATGGTGGTGAACCACACCTCCACCGACCATGCCTGGTTCCGGGCCTCGCGGGAGTCGCGCGACAACCCCTACCGCGACTTCTACGTCTGGCGCGACCCGCAGGCCGACGGGTCGGCGCCGACCAACTGGGAGTCGAAGTTCGGTGGTCCGGCCTGGTCGCTGGACCAGGCCACCGGGCAGTACTACCTGCACCTGTTCGACGTGACCCAGGCCGACCTGAACTGGGAGCACGAGCCGGTGCGCGAGGCCGTCTACGCGATGATGAACTGGTGGTTCGACCGTGGGGTCGACGGGTTCCGCCTCGACGTGATCAACCTGATCTCCAAGGACCAGGCGTTCCCGCAGGCCCCGCCGGGCACCGACGGCCGGCAGTTCTACACCGACGGCCCGCGCATCCACGAGTTCCTCAACGAGATGCACGAGGCGGTGTTCGCCGCCGGTGACCGGCTCACGGTGGGGGAGATGTCCTCGACCGACGTCGAGCACTGCGTGCGCTACACCCACCCGGACAGCCGCGAGCTGGACATGACCTTCAGCTTCCACCACCTCAAGGTCGACTACCCCGGCGGGGAGAAGTGGACCGCGGCCCCGTTCGACCTGCTCGCGCTGAAGGACGTGATGAGCCACTGGCAGACCGGCATGCAGGCCGGCGGCGGGTGGAACGCGCTCTTCTGGTGCAACCACGACCAGCCCCGCGCGGTGTCCCGGTTCGGCGACGACGGGGTCCACCGGGTGCGCTCGGCCAAGATGCTGGCCACCGCCCTGCACGGCATGGCCGGCACGCCCTACATCTACCAGGGCGAGGAGCTCGGCATGACCAATGCCGGGTTCACCGGGATCGAGGACTACCGCGACGTCGAGAGCCTCAACATGTACCGGATCCTGCTGGCTCGTGGGGTGCCCGAGCCCGAGGTGCTGGAGATCCTGCGCGCCAGGTCCCGCGACAACGCCCGGACCCCCATGCAGTGGACCTCCGGACGCCACGCCGGGTTCACCAGCGGGACCCCGTGGATCGACACCTGTGGCAACGAGGCCGAGATCAACGCCGAGGCCGCGGTCGCGGACCCCGACTCGGTCTACTGGTACTACAACCGGCTCATCCGGCTGCGCCGCGAGACGCCGGTCATCACCACGGGCGTCTACGAGCTCATCGACCGCGAGCACCCCGATGTCTTCGCCTACCTGCGCCGGGGCGAGGGCGAGACGCTGGTGGTGGCCTGCAACTTCCGTGGCCACCCCACGTCCCTCGCCTGGCCGTCCGAGCTCGGCGACGAGGGGACGGCGGAGCTGCTCATCGGCAACCTGGACCCGGCCGCGAAGCCGGAGGGGGGCGCGCTGCAGCTCGCCCCCTACGAGGCCGTCGTGCTGCGGGTCCCGGTCTGATCGCAGGTCGTGCGGCCCGCGATCCGGGTCCGCGGGCACCGCCGCAGACCACGGCGTCCACCGCGCCGCCTGGGACCGCACCAGCCGAAAGACATGACCAAGGTCCTCGCCGTGAACGCGATACAACGTCCGCGGAGGTCTACCGTCGGCAAGCGGTCGTGCGCGACCGCGCACGACCCGTGGCGGATCACCCCCATCCGCCCCGGGCGAGAGGACCGACATGGCAGATGGCAGCAAGGCGAAGACCACCAAGCACCTGCACGGCGGAGTCGAACTGGAACGGGAAGGGGATGAGTACTTCCAGAAGCGCCAGCTCCAGGGGGGCGTGGCTGGGTGGGTCCTGCTCGCCGGGCTCGGCGTGGCCTACGTCATCTCCGGTGACTTCGCCGGATGGAACTTCGGGCTGGGCGAGGGTGGCTGGGGGGGCCTGCTGATCGCCACCGTCCTCATGGCCACGATGTACCTCTTCATGGTGTTCGGCCTGGCCGAGCTGTCCTCGACGATCTCGACCACCGGCGGTGGGTACGCCTTCGCACGCCGCGCCATGGGGCCCTGGGGAGGATTCCTCACGGGCACCGCCATCCTGATCGAGTACGCCATCGCCCCCGCGGCGATCGCCAACTTCATCGGCGCCTACGTGAACTCGCTGGTCGGCTGGGACGGTTGGATCGTCTTCCTGTTCTTCTACGCCGTGTTCATCGGACTGCACCTGTGGGGCGTCGGCGAGGCGCTCAAGCTCATGTTCGCGATCACCGCCGTCGCGGTCTTCGCGCTGATCGTGTTCGTCGTCGCCGCGATCCCCCAGTTCGACCCCGCGAACCTGAACAACATCCCCGTGGACACCACGGCCGCAGGCGCCAGCTCGTTCCTGCCCTTCGGCTACATCGGCATCTGGGCGGCACTGCCGTACGCCATCTGGTTCTTCCTGGCGGTCGAGGGCGTGCCGTTGGCGGCCGAGGAGTCCAAGGACCCCGCGCGGGACATGCCCAAGGGGATCATCGGCGCGATGCTCGCGCTGATCCTGTTCGCCGCGCTCATCCTGGTGACCGCCCCGGGCGCCGCCGGATCGGACTTCCTCAAGGAGTCCGGCAACCCGCTGGTCGAGGCGCTCGAGGCCCCGCTGGCCTATGGCGGACAGACCATCGTGAGCGGCTTCATCAACGTCGTCGGCCTGCTCGGCCTGATCGCCAGCTTCTTCTCGATCATCTACGCCTACTCGCGCCAGACGTTCGCCCTGTCACGGGCTGGCTACCTGCCGAAGTTCCTGTCGATCACGGGCTCGCGCAAGACGCCGACGATGGCGCTGATCATCCCCGGGATCATCGGGTTCGCCATGGCCGTGCTCAACCAGGGCGACCTGCTCATCCTCGTGGCCGTCTTCGGCGCGACCATCTCCTACATCCTCATGACGGCGTCGCACATCATCCTGCGGATCAAGGAGCCCGACCTCGCGCGCCCGTACCGCACGCCGGGTGGGATCGTCACGACCGGGATCGCCCTCGTGCTCGCCGTCGCGGCGCTGGTCGCGGGGTTCCTCGTGGACCCGCGGGTGCTCACGATCACCGCGGCCGTGTTCGCCCTGGCGATCGCCTACTTCGGGCTCTACAGCCGGCACCACATCGTCGGCACCGCCCCGGAGGAGGAGTTCGCGCTCATCGAGTCCGCCGAGTCCGAGCTGCACTGAGATGCGCATCGCACGCGTGGTCGGGACCGCCGTGTCGACGGTCAAGGAGGCCAGCCTGGTCGGGCACAAGCTGCTGCTCGTGCGCGAGACCGACGAGCACAACGAGGTGCTCGGGCCGGTGTTCGTGGCCGTCGACGTGGTGGGAGTGGGGCCCGACGAGCTCGTGCTCGTCTCGGAGGGCAGTGCGGCCCGGCACGCCGCAACCACCACCGGCCAACCGGTCGACGCGGTGATCATGGGTGTCCTCGACTCGCTCGAGGTCGGGGGAACCGTCACCTTCCGCAGGGTCTGAGCGGCACCATGCCCATCGGCCTGCGCGAGGTCCTCAGCGTGGGGATCGACGTTGGGACGACCACCACCCAGGTGGTCTTCTCGCGCCTCGTGCTGCACGACGTCGCGCGGCCGGGGCAGGTGCCGCGCATCCAGGTCGACGAGAAGTCGGTGGTCCACCGAGGCGTCGTGCACCAGACCCCGCTGTCGGCGCCGGACGCGGTGGACGCCCCGGCCCTCGCCGAGCTGGTCGCTGGCGAGTACCGGGCGGCGGGGATCTCCCCAGGGGCCATCGAGACCGGGGCGGTGATCATCACCGGTGAGACCGCCAGGACCCGCAACGCCGACGCCATCCTGCACGCGCTCTCGTCCGGCGCCGGCGACTTCGTGGTGACCATCGCCGGGCCGAACGCGGAGGCCCAGATCGCCGGACGGGGCTCGGGAGCGGCGCGCTGGTCGGCCGACCACTACGAGCAGGTCACCACGGTCGACATCGGCGGAGGCACCTCGAACGCCGCGGTGTTCACCATGGGCCGCCACCTGTGCTCCTCGGGCATCGCCGTCGGTGGCCGCCAGGTGGAGGTCGACCCGAGCGGTCTGGTGCTGCGCATCGCACCTCCGGGCCGGTCGATCGTGGCCGAGCTCGGGCTGCCCGTGCACGAGGGCAGCCGCACCACCGTGGAGGTCCTCCGATCCTTCTGCGACGTGATGGCCGACCTCATCGTCGACCTCGCGACCGGGCAGGAGGTGCGCATCGGCCGCGGGATCCAGCTCACCCCGCCCCTGCGCGGCACGGAGGCGTCCACCTCGGTGTTCCTGACCGGCGGCATCGGGGCCTGCTACTACGGGCAGCTGCCGGCCACGACGATGGAGCAGATCGCCCGGTACGGGGATGTGGGTCCCCTGCTGGCCGAGCGCCTGCACGCCAACCCGCGCCTGCAGCAGCTGACCGTGCGACAGCCCCCCGAGACCCTGCAGGCCACGGTGCTGGGTGCCGCCAGCCAGACAGTGACCCTCAGCGGCTCGACGATCTGGGTCGCCAGGGAGCTGCTCCCGCTGCGCAACCTGCCGGTGCTGCGCCCGGCCATGCCGGGGCGGGGAGGTGGGCCGACGTTCGCGGCAGCCGTGCGGGAGGCCCTCGAGCGGTGGGACCTCGACGACGACGTCCAGGCCGCGATCGTCGTCGACCTCCCCGCAGAGCTCGGCTACGCGGCGCTGCAGGCCGTCGCAGCCGAGATCGTCGCCCACCACGACGCCGGCCACCGCGACCGGCCGCTCGTGCTGGTGCTGCAGCAGGACTACGCCCAGGTGCTCGGCCAGACGCTGCAGTCCATCCGGCCGGGCCTGCCCCTCATCGTCATCGACCAGGTCGGCCTGGGCGAGGGCGACTTCATCGACATCGGGCTGCCGGTCCTCGACGGCCGCGCCGTGCCGCTGTCCATCAAGACGTTGGTGTTCTATGACTGAGGCCACGTGCACCGGAGGTGGGCGTCCATGAGGCTCGCCGCGACCCTGTTCGGCCAGCGCTACGAGTTCCGCGACATCACGGACCTCCTGGCCAAGGCGAACGAGGAGAAGTCGGGGGACCAGCTCGCCGGGATCGCCGCCTCCAGCGCTGCCGAGCGCATGGCTGCCCGCTTCGTCCTGGCCGAGGTCACGCTCGGCACCCTGCGCGAGCACCCGGCGGTGCCCTACGACGAGGACGAGGTCACCCGGGTCATCGACGACGCCGTCAACGAGGCGGTCTTCGCCGAGATCAAGGGCTGGCAGGTCGGCGAGTTCCGGGAGTGGCTGCTGTCGGACAGCACGACCGAGGACATGATCCGGCGGGTCAGCGGCGGGCTGACCGCGGAGATGGTCGCCGCGGTGACCAAGCTGATGTCGAACCTGGACCTCATGCTGGCGGCGAGCAAGATCAGCGTCGTCAAGCACTGCAACAACACGATCGGCCTGCGCGGCACCTTGGGCTCGCGCTGCCAGCCGAACAACCAGACCGACTCGATCGAGGGCATCCGGGCGGCGATCTACGAGGGCCTGAGCTTCGGCTCCGGCGACAGCGTGATCGGCATCAACCCCTCCGACGACTCGCTGGGCAGCGTCTCGCGGCTGCTGGAGATGACCCACGAGGTGATCACCCGCTGGGAGATCCCCACCCAGAACTGCCTGCTGGCCCACGTCTCGACGCAGATGGAGGCCATGCGCAACGGCGCGCCGGTCGGGCTGGTCTTCCAGAGCCTGGCGGGCTCGCAGCGGGGCAACGAGTCCTTCGGCATCGACGTCGGCCTGCTCGACGAGGCCTACGCCCTGGCCAAGCGCTACTCGGTGGCCACCGGCCCCAACTTCATGTACTTCGAGACCGGCCAGGGCTCGGAGCTGTCCGCCGATGCCCACCATGGCGCCGACCAGGTGGTGATGGAGGCCCGGTGCTACGGCCTGGCCAAGCGCTACGACCCGTTCCAGCTGAACACGGTGGTGGGCTTCATCGGTCCGGAGTACCTCTACGACTCCACCCAGATCACGCGAGCCGGCCTCGAGGACCACTTCATGGGCAAGCTCACCGGCATCTCGATGGGCGCCGACGTCTGCTACACCAACCACGCCCGGTCCACGCAGAACGAGCTGGAGAACCTGGCCGTGCTGCTCGGCGCCGCGGGCGTGAACTACATCATGGGCATCCCGATGGGCGACGACTCGATGCTGAGCTACCAGAGCTCGAGCTACCACGACGCCCCGAGCCTGCGCCAGCTGCTGCGGCTGCGGCCACTGCCGGAGTTCGAGGCCTGGATGGAGGGCCTGGGACTGCTGCACGAGGGCCGCCTGACCGAGAAGGCGGGCGACGCCTCCTTCTTCCTGGGGAGGTGACGACGTGACCAGCGTCTCGGAGCGCGAGCTGCGCAGCATCGTGGAGGAGGTGCTCGCCGGGCTGGCCGCGGCGCAGGCACCCGCGGTCGCCCAGGCCCCCGCGGCGGCGCACGCGCCCACCGCTGCCCAGCCACCCGATGCGCCGGCGGCTCCGCCGTCGCAGCGCCCGGCTGGCGGCCCCGACATCGACATCGAGGTGCCCGACCCCACCGTCCCGGCGGAGCGCCGACGTCTCGGCGTGGCGAACCCGGCCAACCCCAGCGGCCTGGCGAACCTGGCGGCATCGACCGCCGCCCGGCTCGCGGTGGGCCGGGCCGGGCCACGCCCGCCCACCCGCGCGATGCTGCTGTTCGGCGCCGACCACGCCGTGACCCAGGACGCGATCTTCGGCGACGTCCCGACCGCCCTGCTCGAGCAGTTGGGGCTGTTCACCGTGCAGACCCGCGTGACCAGCCAGGACGAGTTCCTGCTGCGCCCCGACCTCGGCCGCCTGCTCAGCGACGAGGCGCGCACGCTCATCGAGCAGCGCTGCACCAAGAAGCCCCAGGTGCAGATCGTGGTGGGGGACGGGCTCTCGGCCGCCGCGGTCACCAACAACCTCCCGCAGATCTACCCGGTGCTCCAGCAGGGCCTGCAGGGGGCCGGCCTGAGCATCGGCACGCCGTTCTTCGTCCGCTACTGCCGGGTCGGCCTGATGAACGACATCAACGACATCGTCCAGGCCGACGTCGTCGTGCTCCTGATCGGGGAGCGCCCCGGTCTGGGTGTCGCCGACGCGCTCAGCGCGTACTCCGGCTGGCGGCCCACCGCCGGCAAGACCGACGCCCAGCGCGACGTCATCTGCATGATCACCGGGAACGGTGGGACCAACCCGTTGGAGGCCGGCGCGTTCGTCGTCGAGCACGTGCGCAACGTGCTGGCGAACCAGGCCAGTGGCGTGGAGCTGCGCCTCAAGCAGAGTGGGAGCCGATGATGGCCATCCTCGATCCGATCAAGCCCACGATCCTGGCCACGCGGCTGATCCCCAACGTGGATCGCACCCTGGCCGCCAAGCTGGAGCTGCGCGAGGACCAGCGCAGCCTCGCGCTGATCACCTGCGACATCGACGACGCCCTCTACGTGTCGCTGGACGAAGCCACCAAGATGGCCGAGGTGGAGGTCGTCTACGCGCACAGCTTCTACGCGGGCTCTGCGCACGCCTCCGGCCCGTTGTCGGGCGAGATCATCGGGATCCTCGCCGGTCCGTCCGAGGCCGAGGCGCGGGCGGGCCTGCACGCCGCCGTCGACTACGCCCGCGAGCGCGCGTGGTTCCACAGCGCCGACGAGGCGGGCGACCTGGCCTTCTTCGACCATGCGATCTCCCGCACGGGCAGCTACCTGAGCACGGCGGCCGAGGTCGAGCTGGGCACGCCCATGGCCTACCTCATCGCCCCGCCGCTGGAGGCCACCTTCGCGCTGGACGCCGCGCTCAAGGCCGCCGACGTCGAGCTGCGCGTCTGGTTCGCTCCGCCGTCGGAGACGAACTTCTCCGGCGGCTTCCTGACCGGGTCGCAGAGCGCCGTCGTGGCGGCCTGCAACGCGTTCCGCGAGGCGGTCCTCGAGGTCGCCGCGCAGCCCAGGGAGGTCTGAGGCGTGCCCGCCGCGTTCGATGACGACCTGCGCTCGGTGCAGGAGGCGCGCGACCTCGCGGTCGCCTGCCGCGCCGCCCAGCGCGCCTTCGCCCGGGCCAGCCAGGCCGAGGTGGATCGCGTGTGCGAGGCGATGGCCACCGCGGTGCACCGGGAGGCGCCCCGGCTCGCGCAACTGGCCCACGAGGAGACGGGCTACGGGGTGGCGGCGCACAAGCAGATCAAGATCGAGTTCGCCTCGCGCGCGGTGTGGGAGTCCATCCGCGACATCCCCACCGTGGGGGTGGTGCATCGCGACGACGCGCGCGGCATCATCGAGATCGGCTGGCCGGTCGGCGTCGTGGTGGGCCTGTGCCCGTCGACGAACCCGAACTCCACCGCGATCTACAAGGTGCTCATCTCGGTCAAGGCCCGCAACGGCTGCATCATCGCCCCGCACCCGTCCGCCCGTCGTGCCACGTACGAGGCGGTGCGCGTGATGGCCGAGGCGGGGGAGCGGGTGGGCATGCCGCCCGGCCTGGTGGCCTGCATGCAGCAGATCAGCCTGCAGGGCTCCCAGGAGCTGATGCGCCACTACGCCACGTCGCTGATCCTGGCCACGGGCGGTACCCCGATGGTCCGGGCGGCGCACAGCACGGGCAAGCCGGCCCTCGGCGTCGGGCCGGGCAACGTGCCGGTGTACGTGGACCGCAGCGCCGACGTGGCGGCGGCGGCCGAGGCGATCGTGAACTCCAAGGCCTTCGACTGCTCCACCATCTGCGCCACCGAGCAGGCGGTGGTGGCCGACGCCCCGATCGCCGCGGAGCTGAAGGAGCAGATGCAGCGGCACGGCGCGCACTGGGTGACCCCGGACCAGAAGGCGGCGCTCGCCCGGGCGCTGTTCCTGCCCGGGGGGGCGATGAACCCCGCGGCTGTCGGGCGCACCCCCCAGCAGCTCGCGGCGCTGGCCGGCATCGAGGTGCCCCGCAGCGCCCGGATCCTGGTCGCCGAGCTCGCGGGCGTGGGCCGCGAGGAGCCCCTGAGCGCCGAGAAGCTGACCACGGTGCTGGGCTGGTACGTCGAGGACGGCTGGCGGGCCGGCTGTGAGCGTGCCATCGCGCTGCTGCACTACGGCGGGGACGGGCACTCCCTGGTGCTGCACGCCACCGACGAGGCGGTCATCCTCGCCTTCGGCCTGGAGAAGCCGGCGTTCCGCATCCTGGTGAACACGTGGGGCACCCTCGGCGCGATCGGCGCGACGACCGGCCTGATGCCCTCGATGACGCTGGCCCCCGGCGGCATCGGTGGGGCGGTGGTCAGCGACAACATCACCGTGCACCACCTGCTCAACATCAAGCGGGTCGCGACGCAGCTGCGTCCCCCGCCGCGCGAGGCCTTCACGCTGGCCCCGGACATCGTGGGCGCCCCAGCCCGGCGGCACGACGAGGACGGGCCACGGGCCGACCGCCCTGGCGACACCGTGGACCGGATCGTGCGCCGGGTGCTCGCCGAGCTCGGGGGTGGGCCGTGAGCTTCCCGCGCGCCAACCGGCCCCCGCCGTCCGAGCGGACCACCGCCCGGACCAGGCGTGATCCCGAGTTCCGCACAGCAGTACCCCGACGACCGGCAACGAGAGACAGGACACTCCAGTGGCAAATCCCCAGATGATCGCGCTCGGCATGGTCGAGACGCGTGGACTCGTCGGCGCGATCGAGGCCGCCGACGCGATGGTGAAGGCGGCGAACGTCACGCTGATCGGCAAGGAGCAGATCGGCGGTGGCTACGTGACCGTGATGGTGCGCGGTGACGTCGGTGCGGTGAAGGCCGCCACCGACGCCGGCGCCGCGGCGGCCCAGCGCGTGGGCGACCTCGTGAGCGTGCACGTGATCCCGCGGCCCCACGGGGACGTGGAGTTCATCCTGCCCGCGCAGAATCCCGAGGCCGCGTCGGCGAAGTAGGTGCCGGCCCTGCTGCTGAGGTGCTGCCGTGACACGTCGGTTCCACACCGCCGATGACGTGCTCCGTCGTGCCGCCACGGGTGCGACGGAGTACGTCATCGCGCCCGGCGACCGGCTGACGCCTGCCGCGCGCGACGCCGCGGGGGAGCGCGGGTTGCGCATCGTGGAACAGGCGCCACCGGGTCCGTCGTCACAGCGAGCTGTGCCCGCGGGCACGGCTCGCGGGCACCGGGTGCCGCTGGTCCACGCCCCCGGTGCCAGCACCTGCGCGCTCGACCCGTTCCCGGTGGACATCGGCCGCCCGGAGATGGACGTCCGCCTGCGCGACGTCGTCACATCCGCCGACGGGATGCCCATGGCCGCTGGGGTGATGAGCCTGCGGGCCGGGAGCTTCCCGTGGACCCTCGACTACGACGAGATCGAGTACGTGCTCGAGGGCGAGCTGCACATCACGCGGGGGAACACGCTCGTCGTGGGACGTCCGGGGGACGTCATCGCCGTGCCCAAGGGCTCGTCCATCACCTTCGGCACCCCCTCGTGGGCCAGGTTCCTCTACGTCACCTACCCGGCCGACTGGGCGGGCTGACCGATGACCACCGACCTTGCCGCGACGATGGCTGCCCTCGAGGCCGCCATCGACGCAGGTCCCCTGGCCGAGCCGCCCGTCGCGGTGAAGGCCGGGGTGGACCTCGGCACGGCGTACACCGTCCTGGTCGCGCTCGACGAGCGGGACCGGCCGCTGGCCGCCGCGTACCAGTTCGCCGACGTCGTCCGCGACGGCGTGGTGACCGACTTCGTCGGCGCGGTCGACGTGCTCCGGGGGCTCACCGCGGACGTCGAGGCCCGGCTCGGCACGTCGATCCCCGCGGCAACCGGGGCCTATCCGCCCGGGGTGCCGCGCAGCGAGGTGCGGGCGGTCGCGCACGTCATCGAGGCGGTCGGCATGCAGTGCGACGGCCTGGTCGACGAGCCGTCCGCGGCGAACGCGGTCCTCGGCCTGCGCGACGGCGTCGTCGTCGACGTGGGCGGCGGCACCACCGGCGTGGCGGTCGTGCAGGACGGCCGGGTCGTCCACACCGACGACCAGCCGACCGGCGGCACGCACTTCACCCTGGTCATCGCCGGGGCGCTGGGCGTCCCCTTCGACCGGGCCGAGGCGCTCAAGACCGACCCGACCCAGCAGGCGCGCCTGTTCCCGCTGGTCCGCCCGGTGATGGAGAAGGTGGCGTCGATCGTCACGAGCAGCACGGGCGGTTGGCCGGCGCCCGTGGTGCACCTCGTCGGTGGCACGGTCGCCTTCCCGGGCTTCGCCGAGGTCGTCGCCGAGGCCA
Source organism: Candidatus Nanopelagicales bacterium (assembly GCA_025456065.1). GTDB lineage: Bacteria > Actinomycetota > Actinomycetes > S36-B12 > CAIYMF01 > Prado023. The sequence continues at coordinate 73,514 of JALOLH010000002.1, forward strand.
CCGGGCTCGACGTGCACGTCCCCGTCGCCCCGCTGTTCGTCACCCCGCTCGGGATCGCCCGCAGCGCCCGGTCCCACCGCACACCCACCGCGGGCCACCCGCTCGCCGATCGAGGAGGTCACACCCGTGGCTGACGACTTCGAACTCCGCGCGTACTGCTACATCGACCGGATGCAGCCGCAGTTCGCGTCGTTCGTCGGCACCGTGACCCAGGGCGACCTGCCCGTCGAGGGGATGGCCGCGCTCTACGTCGAGATGGCACCGGGCAACCACGTCTTCCGGGTCGTGGACGTCGCGGTGAAGACGACCCAGGCCCGGCCCGGGGCACAGATCGTCGAGCGGCAGTTCGGCATGTTCGAGCTGCACTCCGAGTCCCAGGCCGAGGTGCTGCAGGCCGGCGACGCGGTGCTCGCCGAGGTCGGCCTGCCCGTCAGTGCCCGCCTGCGCCCGCAGGTGGCCTCCATGCAGGTGATCACGAACGTGAGCCCGTACCAGTCCCAGCTGCTGAACCGGTTCACCCGCGGCATGATGCTGGTCGCGGGCCAGACCATGCTGGTGCTCGAGTGCACACCAGCGGCCTACATCAACCTGGCTGCGAACGAGGCGGAGAAGGCCGCGGACGTCAACCTCATGCACGTCGCGTCGGTCGGGGTGTACGGCCGCCTCTGGATGGCGGGCACCGAGGCCGACATCCTGGCCGCACGCAACGCCGCAATCGCCGCATTGGAGGGCATCGATGGCCGCGCCTGAGCGCGGGGCGGACCAGCCGCGCCGCAGGTTCATCACCCGCACCCACGTGGAGGACGCCGCTGCTGCCGGGCAGTCGGTGCGGGTCGGTCCGCGCGACGTCGTGACCGACGAGGCCGCGCAGCGCGCGGAGGACCTGGGGGTGGCGATCGAGCGGGACCGGGGTGCTGCGGTCCCCGGGTCGGGCGTCGGCGCGGGAGGGCTGCGCCGGGCCGTCCGGGCGGCGGTGATCGCCGAGCTGGGCCACGAGCCGGCGCGCCTCGACCAGGTCATCGACGACGTCCTGCGGGCCCGATCCCTGGCCTGACCGCTGCCGGCCCCGCGCGCACCTCATCGTGCCCGCGACGTCCGCCGCTGCACGTACTCGGCCAGGCGGGACAGGGTGATGTTCACGGTGAGGTAGACCACCAGGACGACCACGAACAGGGGGAAGCGGTACCGGTCGCCGAAGAAGCTGTAGTTGAGCTGCATCGTGCGCAGCAGCTCCGGGTAGCCCACGATGAAGCCGAGCGAGGAGTCCTTGAGCAGGACCACGAACTGGCTGATCAGGCTCGGCAGCATGAGTCGGATGACCTGCGGGAACTGGATGAGCGCGAGCGTCTGGCCCCGGGTGAGCCCGATCGCCGTGCCGGCCTCCACCTGCCCGCGGGGCAGGGCCGCCAGGCCGGCGCGCAGGATCTCGGCGAGGATCGCGGCGTTGTAGAGGACGAGCCCGAAGACGACCGCGCTGAAGGCCGACAGGCCCAGGGCGAGCAGGCCGAAGAACATCATGAGCAGCACCGGCATGCCGCGCAGGAACTCGATCAGCACGGTCAGCGGCCGGCCCAGCCAGCGCGGGCCCGCGGCGCGCAGGGCGGCGAGCGCGAACGCGAGCAGGAGGGCGACCGGTGCGGCCACCGCGGCGGCCAGCAGGGTGGCACGCAGGCCACGGCCCAGGGACTTCCACACGTCGACGGCGTCCTGGCCCTTGGGCGGGTCGGTGAAGACGGTCCACCGGTCGTCGAACAGGCCCCGCCCCGCCATCCCGGCGAGCAGGTACGCCAGCGCGGTCAGCAGCGCGAGGGCGACCACCGCCGAGGCGATCCGCTCGTTGCGCAGGGTGCGCGGTCCCGGCTCGTCGTAGAGGACGCTGCGGCTCATCGCGTGAACACCACCCGGCGCTCCACCCAGCCGGCCACCGCCCCGGCGGGGATCGTGATGAGCAGGTAGAACAGGGCGACCCCGAGCAGCACCGCCACCACGTCAGCCGGGTAGTCGCGGGCCAGTCCGCGGCCCGTCGCGGTGAGCTCGACCACCGCGAAGCCCGCGGCCACCGACGTGTTCTTCGTGAGGGCGATGAGGACGTTGATCAGCGGTGGGACCACGCTGCGCAGCGCCTGCGGCAGCACGACCAGCCACAGGGTGCTCACGGTGCCCAGGCCGATCGCCCGCGCCGCCTCGGCCTGCCCCACGCCGACCGCGTTGATGCCCGAGCGGACCGCCTCGCACACGAACGCCGACGTGTAGACCGTCAGCGCGATGACGGCGGGCAGGGTGCCCAGCGGCAGGACGATGCCCATGCCCGGCAGGATGAACACGAAGAACACGAAGACCAGCGTGAGCGGGGTGTTGCGCCCGGCCTCCACCAGCGCCGCCGCGATCGTGCGCAGGGACCGCAACGGGGAGACCCGGAAGGCGGCCAGCACCGTGCCCAGCACGAGGGACAGCGCGCCCGAGACGACGGTGAGGTACAGGGTCACGCGGAACCCGGTGAGGTACGCCGGGATCGACTCCAGGACGGCATCCATGCCCGTACCCCCCTCGTCGCTGTGCCGGCCCGGCCCGGGCCCACCGCCGTGGACCCGGGCCGAGCCGGACCGATCAGTACCGGTCGATCGTCGGTGGCTCCGGGGTGTCGAGCACCTCGCCGGCGGTCGACTCCCAGGCCGCGGTCCAGCGCCCGTCGGTGAAGGAGGCCTCCAGCACGTCGTTGATGAAGGTCCGGAACTCGTCGTCGCCCTTGCGCAGGCCGACGCCGTACGGCTCCTCGGTGAACGGCTCGCCGGCGATGCGGAAGTCGTTGGGGGACTCGGCGACGTAGCCGCCGAGGATGACGTTGTCGGTGGTGACCGCGTCGACCTGCCCGTTGCGCAGCGGGTCCAGGCAGTCGGTGTAGGCGGCGAAGGTCACCAGCTCGGTGTCCGGGAAGTTCTCCTGGATGTTGCCCGCCGGGGTGGACCCGTCGACCGAGCAGACGGTCTTGCCGGCGATGTCGTCGGGGCCGTTGATGGAGTCGTCGTCGGCACGGACCATCAGCGACTGCCCAGCCTCGTAGTACGGTCCGGCGAAGTCGACGACCTCCTTGCGGGCGTCGTTGATGGTGTAGGTCGCCACCACGATGTCGACCCGGCCGTCCTGGATGAACGGCTCGCGGTTGGCCGAGACGGTCTCGACCCAGGTGATGCCGTCCTCGGGGATCCCCAGCTCATCGGCGATGATCTTCGCGATCTCGACGTCGAAGCCCACGGGGGTGCCGTCCGGGCCCTGCAGGCCGAACAGGGGTTGGTCGAACTTGGTCCCGACGGTGATCGCGCCCGCGTCGGCCAGGCGCGCCATGGTGGTGCCCTCGGCGAAGCCCGGCGCGCCGCCGGTCGCCCCCCCACCGGGCTCGCCGGTCAGGTCGCCGCCCGCATCACCGTCCGACCCGCATGCCGACAGCGCGAGGATGCCAGCGGCCGCGAGGGCCGCCCATCGGGTGTTCCGTGTGCCCATCGTGGTCCTCCTTGAGGGGATGCGGTGTGGTGGCCGCCTGGTGGTGGTGTCGTGCGAGGCGTCGTGGGCGGTCAGTGGGCAAGCACCTTGGACAGGAAGTCCCTGGCGCGGTCGCTGCGGGCAGCGGTGAAGAACTCCTCGGGAGTCGCCTCCTCGACGACGGCTCCGTCGGACATGAACACGACCCGGTCGGCGGCCTTGCGGGCGAAGCCCATCTCGTGGGTGACGACGAGCATGGTCATCCCGTCCCGGGCCAGCCCGACCATCACGTCGAGGACCTCGTTGATCATCTCGGGGTCGAGCGCGGACGTCGGCTCGTCGAACAGCATCACCTTGGGGTGCATCGCCAGGGCGCGAGCGATCGCGACGCGCTGCTGCTGGCCGCCCGAGAGCTGGGCCGGCATCTTGCCGGCCTGGTCGGCGACGCCGACGCGCTCGAGCAGGGCCATCGCCTCGTCCCGCGCCTCGCCGGGCCTGACCCGACGGACCTTGATGGGACCGAGCGTGACGTTGTCCAGCACCGTGCGGTGCGCGAACAGGTTGAACGACTGGAAGACCATGCCGACGTCCGAGCGCAGCCGCGCCAGCGCGCGGCCCTCGGCCGGCAGCGGACGGCCGTCGACCAGGATCGTCCCCTCGTCGATCGTCTCGAGGCGGTTGATCGTGCGGCACAGCGTGGACTTCCCCGACCCCGAGGGCCCGATGATCACCACGACCTCGCCGGCCTCGACGGACAGGTCGATGTCGCGCAGCGCGTGCAGGGATCCGAAGTGCTTGTTCACCCCGCGCAGCTCGACCAGCGGTGCCCCGGTCCCGGCGCCGGGCACGCTCCCGCTCACCTCGCTGCTCGGGCTGGGGCAGCAGGTGGGGACGGCGGACGACGGCGCACGGCGATGGGGGCCCTTCCTGTCGGCTGACGGCGTCTACCCGCCGTGACGCGAGCCATGCCAGGCAGTGCGTCGTCGCGGGCGAGTGCCCCTACCCCCAGTCGCTGGGGGTCCCCACACGGCCGCTTCGTTCCCGCGGCGCGTGCTGCAGCCCGCCGCTAGCGTGCTGGTGAGCGCGCCGGCGAGGCACGCGAACCGGGGCCCTGCACGGGTTGCCGCGCAGGATCCCCACGCCGGTGCGCTCGACTGTCCCGCAGGTACCGTCCCGGGAGGGCAAGCGCGATGGCCACTGTGAAGTTCGACGAAGCCACCCGGATCTACCCGGGCAACGAGACGCCGTCGGTCGACCGGCTGGATCTCGACATCGAGGACGGCGAGTTCCTCGTGGTGGTCGGCCCGTCCGGATGCGGCAAGTCCACCGCCCTGCGCATGCTCGCGGGACTGGAGCCGTGCAACAGCGGGGGCATCTTCATCGGCGACCGCGAGGTCACCCACGTGGCGCCCAAGGACCGCGACATCGCCATGGTGTTCCAGAACTACGCCCTGTACCCGCACATGACGGTCCGGGACAACATGGGCTTCGCCCTGAAGATCTCGCGGGTGGACAAGGCCGAGATCGACAAGCGGGTCGAGGAGGCGGCGAGGATCCTGGACCTGGAGCCGTACCTGGACCGCAAGCCCAAGGCCATGTCCGGTGGGCAGCGCCAGCGCGTGGCCATGGGCCGCGCGATCGTGCGCAAGCCGCAGGTGTTCCTCATGGACGAGCCGCTGTCCAACCTGGACGCGAAGCTGCGGGTGCAGACGCGCACGCAGATCGCCAAGCTGCAGCGCGACCTCGGTGTCACGACCGTCTACGTCACCCACGACCAGACCGAGGCGATGACGATGGGCGACCGCATCGCGGTGCTCAGGGAGGGCCTGCTCATGCAGGTCGGCACCCCTCGCGACCTCTTCGACCAGCCGGCGAACACCTTCGTGGCCGGCTTCATCGGCTCGCCCGCCATGAACCTCATCACCGCACCCGTGCAGGACGGGCGGGTGCTGCTGGGGGGCAAGCGCGTGGCGCTGCCCCAGGCGGCGGCTGCCGAGCTGGCGGCCGCCGGGGCGACGGAGGTGGTGGTGGGGGTCCGGCCGGAGGACCTGGTGGTGGGCCCGCCGTCGGACCAGAGCTTCCCGATCACCGTGTCGATCGTGGAGAGCCTCGGGGCCGATGCCTACGTCTACGCCACGGTCGAGCTGGCGGACGGGACGTCCAAGGAGGTCGTGGCGCGCACCGACGGGCGGGTCCCGCCCCGCATCGGCGAGCGCCTCGAGGTGCACGCCGCCGACCGGCACATCCACCTGTTCGACGCGACCACCACCCAGCGCCTGCACTACGAGTGAGCGCCCGGGCTACCCCTTCACCGCGCCGCCGCTGGCGTTCATGATCCGCTTCTGGAAGACGAAGAACACGATGGCCACGGGGATGGTCATCAGCAGGGACGCGGCGAGCTGGATCGGGTACTGGTTGCCCGCGCCCAGCCCACCGGCGGCCAGGGAGGCCACGCCCTTGGTGAGCACGGTCAGGTCGGGATCCTGGGTCGAGACGATGAAGTGGTTCAGCTCGTTCCACGAGCCCTGGAACGACAGGATGACGATGGTCATGATCGCCGGTCGTGCCATGGGCAGCACCACCGACCAGAACGTCCGGAACGTGCCGGCGCCGTCGATGCGGGCGGCCTCCTCGACGGCGACCGGGATGGACTCGAAGAAGTTCTTCATGATGAAGATGCCGGCCGCGTCCACGATCAGCGGCACGACCATGCCGGGGTAGGTGTCGTACATCCCCAGCTGGTTGAGCACCAGGAACTTGGGGATGAGCAGCACCACGCCCGGCACCGCCATCACCGCCACGAGGCCGGCGAACACCAGGCCGCGGCCCCGGAAGTTGAGCCGGGCCAGGGCGTACCCGGCCAGCGAGTTGAAGAACACCCGCCCGAGCGTGACGAACAGCGTGACGACGAACGAGTTGGCCGCCCAGAGCGGGAAGTTCGAGTTGTTGAACAGCGTCTGGTAGGCGACGGTGGTCCAGCTGTTCGACCACAGCTGCATGCCCGCGGTCGTCGCCTCGAAGTCCGTCTTGAAGGAGTTCGCCACCTGGATCAGGAACGGGAAGATGTAGACGAGCGCCAGGGCGCTCAGGAGCAGGTAGTTCAGGACGACGGTGTTGCCCCGGCCCTGTCCAGGGGCCGGGATGTCCCTAGCCACGGGAGTCCCCGTCGAGGTCGGACTCCGGCGGGTCGGGCTCCGGCCGCTGCGCCGCGGGCTCGTCGGACTCCGGCCGCTCGGGCCGGGCGACACGGTCGGCGACCACGGCGTCCGCGGTCACCGGCGTGGTCGCATCTGCGCGGCGGCGGCGGCGGGCCCGGCGCCGGTCTCGGCGCGACATCGTGCTCGCGTCCCCGGCGCCCAGCAGCCACCGCTGCAGGATCGTCATCGCCACGATGATCGCGAACAGGATGAACGCGATCGCCGCGCCGCGGCCCCAGTTCTGGCCGATGAACGCGGTCTCGTACGACAGGTACGCCGGTGTCAGGGTGGTCTTGGCCGGGCCCCCCTGGGTCCCGGTGTAGATCTGGTCGAACACCTGCCAGGTGCCGATCAGGCCCAGCGTGATCACCGTGAAGAGGGTGGGCCGCAGCATCGGCACGGTGATGCGCCAGAACCGCTGCCAGGCGTTGGCCCCGTCCACCATCGCGGCCTCCTCGGTCTCCTCGCCGATGGCCTGCAGCGCCGCCAGGAACAGCAGCATGAAGGTGCCGGAGGTCGTGAAGATCGCCATGATGATGAACGCGGTCATCGCCACCGAGGGTCCGGCCAGCCACTCCCACGGGGTGACGCCGAGGAACCCGCGCTCGGCCAGCGCGGGCGGCGGCGGACCACCCCCGGCGATGATGTGGAAGACCCCGCGCGGGTCGTTGAACCAGTTCGGGCCGTTGACGCCCAGCCAGCCGAGCGCGGCGTTCACCGCGCCGGTCGCCGAGAACAGGTAGAGCCAGAGCACGGTGATGGCCACGGAGCTGGTCACCGAGGGGAAGTAGAAGGCGGTCCGGTAGAAGCCCTTGGCCCGGAGCAGCTTCCGGTTCACCAGCACGGCCAGCGTCAGCGACAGTGCGGTCTGCAGCGGCACCACGAAGAGCACGTAGTAGAGGTTGTTGCGCATCGCCAGCCCGAAGTCCCGCCCGGCCAGGCCCTCCCCGCTGACGAGGGTCTGGTAGTTCTCGAGGCCGACGAAGTCCACGGTGGCGGAGAACGGGCTGCCGCGCCCGCTCCAGTCCGAGAAGCTGACCCACAGCGCCATGATCACGGGCAGGACCAGGAACAGGCCCAGCACGATGAGCGAGGGGCTGACGAACAGCCACCCGGGCACCCCCTGCCTGGTGAGCTCGCCCTCGACGTTGCGGCGGGAGGCCCGGCCCCCACCACCGGGGGTGACGGGGGCCTGCGGCTCGGCGGTCGTGGCCACGGCTAGCCCACGATGGCTTCCAGGTTGGCCTGCACCGAGTCGAGGATCTCCTGCGGCTCCCTGTTCCGGAGCTGCTCGAGCTGCGAGTTGAGGTCGCGCAGGACCTCCGATGCGCCCTGCATGGCCGGCAGGTTCTGGGCGAACTCGGCGCTGTCCAGGAAGGGGGCCATCTCGGGGAACTCGCTCTTGTACCCGTCGGCAGCGGACTGCACCGAGGGCATGACGCCGAAGTCCCGCGCGAACTGCAGCTGCTGCTCCGTGGTCGTCAGGTACTTGACCAGCTCCAGCGCACCGCCGCGGTTGTCGGCGTCGGCGGAGATGCCCCAGCAGTTGGTGAACTGCAGCGTGCCCTGCTGGGTGCCGGCCGGCAGCTGCACGATGGTGTACTCCAGGTCCGGGTAGTCGTTGGCCAGGGCACCGGTGATCCAGTTGCCCTCGATGACCATCGCGGCCTGCTCCTTGCCGAAGGCCTCGCCACCCCAGCCGGAGCCCAGCGCCTGGGCACTCGCGGCGATGTCGTCCGCGACCATCTGCCTGACGAAGGCCAGGGCCTCGACGTTCTCCGGGCTGTTGGCGGTCGCCGTGGTGCCGTCCTCGCTGACCAGCCCTCCGCCGTTCTGGGCCATGAACGCGCCCAGCCGGGCGATCTCCGCGCTGAACCCGAGGCCGACCCGGTCGCCCTCGCTCAGCTGCTCGGCCACCGACCGCAGCTCCTCCCATGTGGTCGGGATGTCGGCATCGGTGAGCCCGGCCTCCTCCCACATCTCGGTGTTGATCACCAGCGCGAGGGTGGAGAAGTCCTTCGGCGCGCAGTAGAACTGGTCGTCCACGGTGAACGCCTCCACCAGTGCTGGGTAGAAGTCGTCGACGTTGTCCAGCTGGTCCCCGTACGGCGCGAGCGAGCCGTTGCCGGCCCAGCCCGCGAGGTACTCGGTCGACACGTAGACGACGTCGGCGGGATTGCCGGACGCGAACCCCTGCGTGGCCTGCTGCGGCAGGTCCGAGGCCGGCAGGACGGAGGCCGGGATCCCGCTCTCCTGGGACCAGGCCGCCACCGCCTGCTGCACCGCGTTGGTCTCGGCCTCGCCGGAGGAGCCGATCAGCACGCTGACCTCGTTGCTGTTCGGCGCGTCGAAGGACGCGCCGGCCTCGCCGCCGTCGCCGTCCTCGAAGGAGCCACCGCCGCAGGCGGACAGGCCGAGCATGGCTGCAGCGGCGACCAGGGCGATGCCGGTGCGCTGGGAGGTCCGGTTCATGTGTTCCCCTCGAGGCTCGATCGGACCCAGCAGCGGCGGCGGCACGGAAGCGTCCGGCCGGGCCGCGAGGACCCGGGACTGGCGGCGTCGAGTCGCCACTGCCCGGGCGGCGTGCGCCGATACCTGCACTCGGCGCCGCAGCCTCGGGCGAGCGCTGGCATCACCTGCGGACGGCGGCGAGGTCGGCCAGGACGCGTTCCAGGGTGACGTCGGCCAGGTCCGCGTAGACGACGTCCGCGTCGCCGACCCGATCGGCCGGGCCGAGGCCGACCGTGGCGAACCCACCGGCCAGGGCCGCCTCCACCCCCGAGGTGGCGTCCTCGAAGACCACGGCCTGGGTCGGGGACACCCCGAGCTGGCGAGCGACGGTCAGGAACAGGTCCGGCGCGGGCTTGTGGACGGTGACGGTGGTGCCGTCCGCGACGTAGTCGAACAGCTCGGCGATCCCGAGTCGCTCCAGGACCGTCGTGGCGTTCTTCGAGGCCGACCCGACCGCGGTGCGCAGGCCCGCACCGCGCGCCTGCCTGATGAGCTCGAGCACCCCGGCGAGGACCGCGTCCTGGTCGATCCCGGCGAGGAGCTCGACGTAGTACCGGTTCTTCCGGTCCATCATCTCCTCGACCTGCTCGTCGGTGGCGGGACGGCCGTCGAGGATGGCCATGAGGGCGTCGCGCCGGGCCACGCCGCGCAGGGCATCCCCCGCCTCGCGGTCGAACGGGATGCCCTCCTCGTCGGCCAGGCGCTGCCACCCCAGGTAGTGGTACTCGGCGGTGTCGGTGATGACCCCGTCAAGGTCGAAGATGAACGCGCGGATCTCGTCCCCGGTCATGCCGTCAGCTCCTCGTTGCGGATCTCGACGTGCTGGAGCTCGCCGCGGTGCGTGAAGCGGAACGCCACCCGCCGCCAGTGCGCCGGCAGCCTGGGGTCCACCGTCCAGCCCTCCTCGCTGACCGAGAGGCCCGCGAAGCCCAGCACCACCGCCTGCCAGGTGCCCCCGCAGGACGCGCCGTGGATGCCGTCGGCGGCGTTGCCGCGGGGGTCCTTCAGGCCGGCCTGCGCGCCCAGCATGAAGTGCTGGTAGGCGTCCTCGGGGAGTCCGGCCCGGGCGGCGATGATCGCGGACATGGCGGGACCCAGCGACGAGCCGTACCGGTGGTCGGTCCGGGGCGTGTAGTAGTCGTAGTTGCGCCGCAGGGCCTCGCGGTCGAACTCGGAGCGGAGCAGGAACAGCAGCATCAGCACGTCGGGCTGCTTGAGCACCTGCGTCCGGTTCGTCGCCTCGATCCCCAGGATCGCCTGGACCGACCTGGTCCGCGGCTCCATGGCGGCCAGGTCGACGTCGGTGCGGTCGAAGTACCCCTCGAACTGCTCGATCAGGCCATCCTCGCCGTGGTCCACGGCCATGCGGCCGGCGATGTCCGACCACTGCGCGAGGGTCTCGTCGGTGATGCCCAGCGCACGGCGCAGCGCACTGGCTCGCTCCGGCCTGCTGGCGCGGAGCTCCTCGAACAGCGCCACGGCGAGGGTCAGGTGCCAGCGCGCGAAGGCGTTCGTGTAGGCGTTGTCGTCGACGTGCTCGTGGTACTCGTCGGGCCCGACCACGTCGCGCATGTGGTACCTGCCGTCGGCCTCGAGCGTCGGGCGCGACGCCCAGAACTGCGCGGTCTCCAGGATGATGTCCGCGCCATGGCCGTAGTACCAGTCGTCGTCACCGGTGACCTGCCAGTACTGGTGCGCCGCGTAGGCGATGTCCGCGCTGATGTGCAGCTCGATGTCGCCGGTCCAGATCCGGACCAGCTCGACCCCGTCGGGTCCGAGCAGCCAGGCCGGGCAGACCTCCTCCCCGGTGTCCGCGGACTCCCAGGGGTACTGCGCGCCCGCGCAGCCGTTGCCCGCCGCCTTGGTCCGCGCACCCGCGAGGTTGTGCCAGCGGTAGTCGAGGAGGTTCCGGGCGATGTCGGGCATGGTGTAGGTGAAGAACGGCAGCATGAAGATCTCGGTGTCCCAGAACACGTGCCCGCGGTAGCCGAACCCCGAGAGGGTCTTGGCCCCGATGTTCACCCGGTCGTCGTGCGCCGGCGCGGCGATGATCAGGTGGTAGAGGCCGAAGCGCACGGCGAGCTGGGCGTCGTCGTCGCCCTCGATCTCCACGTCGCACGCCGCCCATCGCCGCGCCCAGGCGGCCCGGCTGGCGGCCAGGACGTCCTCGTAGGTCGGGGCCTCGCGGGCCCGGCGCAGGGCAGCGGCGGCGACGTCGGCCTCGCCGTCGCGGGAGGTCTGGTACGCGCCGACCTTGGCGAGCGTGGCCGGGGCCGCAGGGCCTGCCGCGAAGTCGTGGACGAGGGCGGGCGCGCCCGGCAGCTCCCAGTGCGCCTGCCCGGTGACGTCGCCCCGGGCATGGTGGCGCAGCGCCACGGCGACCTCGTAGTGCTGGGCCATGGTCCGCACGTGCAGCCCGATGGTGTCCGGCCGCCCGGCGGGACCATCGACGAGGGTGGCGACCGGACTGGCGTGCTGCACCCAGGTGGTCCCGTCGCCCCTGCTCGGGGCGTAGGAGTGCAGGGGGGAGCTGATCCGGACCGGAGCGGCGCGCTCGGGCGTGACCTCGACGCGCAGGGCGACCAGGTGCTCGTCGGCCAGTGAGGCGAACCGCTCGAAGCGCAGGATGGAGGTCAGCCCCCGCGGCGACCTCCACACCACCTCGCGCGTCAGGGTCCCGTCGCGCAGGTCCAGCTCGCGCAGGAACGAGACGATCTCGCCCCGGCTGGTGTCGAACACCTCGCCGGCGATCGTGATCGCCAGGCTGGTCCAGTCCGGGAGGTTCGCCAGCTCCGTGACGAACAGCGGCACCGGGTCGAAGACCCCGTGGGCGAACGTGGTGCGCCACTGGTCCTCGCCCGACTCCTCCGGGGTGCCGCGCGTGCACAGGTAGCCGTTGCCGACCGTGTACACGGTCTCCGCGTGGTGGTCCGGCCCGGGGGCGTGGACGCGCTCGCTGACCGTCCACACCGGGACCCCTGCAGGATCGGACCGCACAGGGCCAGTCTGGCGGCGAGCCGCGGCGTCGGTGGCCATGGGCCGGCTCTGCCCTGCGGGAGCGGTTCCAGACGCGGCGACGGCCCGGACTCGGCAGGACGGGTGCGCTCGCGCGGCGGCCCGCCGTGGCGCCCGGCGGAGCCCGCACGAGGCGCGAACGCGCGGCCGTGGGTGCGGGGCTGCGGCGCACCCCTGTACCCCGGATCGGTGCCCCTCGTAGCGTCGCCGGCATGCGTACTGGCATCCGAACCGCCCTCAGCCTCCTCGTCGCGGCCCTCGTGGCCGCGACCCTGGTCGCCCCCTCGGCCGCCCATGGGTCCCCAGGCGGGGGGCACGGGCACCCGGGCGGTGGCCACGGCCACCAGCTCGGCTGGGGCCGGGCCTACCCCGACGTGATCCCGCTGCCGGACGGCTGGCGGCCGGAGGGCATCGCCACCGGCCGGGGCTCGACGGTCTACGCGGGATCCCTCGGGACCGGTGCGGTCTGGAAGGGCGACCTGCGGACCGGGGCCGGCCGCGTCCTGGTCCCCCCGAGGGACGGCAGGGTCGCGGTGGGGCTCAAGCACGCGCGCGGCGTCCTGTTCGTGGCCGGCGGGCCGACCGGGCAGGCGTACCTCTACGACGCGCGCTCCGGCGCGGAGCTGCGGGTCCTGCAGCTGGCGCCCGCCGGGTCGTCGTTCGTCAACGACGTGACCGTCACGCCCTGGGCGGCCTGGTTCACCGACTCGGCCCGTCCGGTGCTCTACCGCGTCCCCCTGCGGCACGGCCGGGTGGCTGGGCCCGCGAAGGAGATCCGGCTGCGGGGTGACTGGAGGCAGGTCCCCGATGCGTTCAACGCCAACGGCATCGCCGCCACCCCGGACGGGCGCACGCTGCTGGTGGTCAACAGCACGGTCGGCGCGCTGTACCGGGTGCACCCGTGGTCGGGCGTCGCGCGCGAGGTGCGCACGAGCCAGGAGCTGACCGCCGGGGACGGCATCCTCCTGCGCGGACGCACGCTCGTCGTGGTGCGCAACGCGGTGAACGAGGTCGTGCTCCTGCGCCTGTCCCGGGGGTTGCGCTCGGCCGTCCTCGAGCGACGCATCACGGATCCCGACTTCGACGTGCCCACGACGGTCGCCGCCCTCGGCAAGCGTCTCTACGTCGTCAACGCGCGGTTCAGCACCCCGCCCGGCCCGGACGTCACCTACAGCATCGTCAAGGTGGACGGCCGCTGAACGCACCAGCAAGGAGGCGCAGGCATGGGAACGGTCGTGTCGACCCTGTTCGTCTCGCTGGACGGCGTCGCCGAGATCGACCCGGCCTGGCACTTCCCGTACTTCGACGACGCGATGGGCGACGCGGTGGACGAGGACTACGCCGACACCTCGGTGCTGGTGCTCGGTCGCGTGACCTACGACAGCTTCGCCGGGGCCTGGCCGGACCGCGAGGCGGCCGGGGGCGAGGACGCCGCGTTCGCCGCCCAGCTCGGCGACGTGCGCAAGGTCGTCGCCACCCGCGGCCAGCGGCCCCTGGGCTGGCGCAACGTCGAGGGGACCACGGACGTGGTCGCGACCGTGGCCGGCCTGCGCGCCGACGAGGCCATCGGCAAGGTCCTCGTCGCCGGCTCGCTGTCGGTCGTCCGCCAGCTGCTGGCCGCGGGCCAGCTCGACGAGCTCCGGCTGCTGGTGCATCCGGTGCTCGCCGGTGCCGGGCGCCACCTGGTCGACCCGCAGGCACCGCTGCAGCCGCTGCGACTGGTCAGCTCCGCGGCGTTCCCGACCGGCGTCCTCAGGCTCGTGTACGCACCCGTCGCCCGGCCGTGAACCGACGGGATCCGGCGGTCAGGCGGCTGCGGCCAGGACCTGGCCCTCGAGTCGCGCGTAGCTGGTCTCCATGCCGTCGGTCATGCCGGTGCCCAGCACCATGTCGCGGATCTCGGCGCTCGGGTAGGTGATGAGGATCGCCAGCAGCGTGCCGCCCTCCACCGGGGTCAGCGTCATCTCGTTCGTGGTGCCCGGCCCGTCGACGCCGACCATCTGCTCGGTGGTGACCGTGCGGTGCGGGGGTGCCGACTCGAGCAGCTCGCCGGTGAACCCGAAGCGCTGCGTGCCGTCGAGCGTCTCCCACTCGTAGCGGTACCGCTGGCCGACCTCCGTGGCCACCTCGCAGACCGGCATGGTCCAGCCGTCCGGGCCGAGCAGCCATCGCTGGAGCAGCGCCGCGTCGTGGTGGGCGGTCCACACCTGCTCGACGGAGCCACGGATCACCCGGCTGACCCGCACCTGCGTGTCGCTGAGGACCTGGGCGGTGGTCGGCAGGCCGGCTGCGAAGGTGGCGAGGTCGGCGAGCACGGCGTCCATCTGGCCCATGGCCTCGCGCATGCCCTGCTCCATGCCCATGGCCAGGAGCTGGTCGAGCTCCTCCACGGAGGAGAACCACGTCGTGGTGCGCACCCGCGCGCCCGCACCAGCGGCCTCGAAGGTGAAGACCATCCGCATGGAGGGGAGCTCGTCATTGGCCGTGCCGTCGGGGTTCGCGAAGCCGTCGCGGACCTCGAACGACCGACCGGGGTCGACCGCGAGGAACTCCCAGTAGCCGCGGGAGACCTCGCCCCCGGGACCGGTCATGGCGTACTCGCTGCGCCCCCCGGGGCACATGTCGTGCCGCAGGAAGGTCGCGGGGTGCGTCGGCGGCCCCCAGAACCGCTCGAGCTGCCGCGGGTCGGCGTAGGCCTGCCACAGCCTCGGCACGGGCACCGGGAACTCGGCGACGACGGTCATGGTGAGGGCCCCGGGATCCTTGGACACGGACGTGATGGGCATGGTTGCTCCTCGGTGCTGCTGGGTCGGGATCGGGCTTCGTGCCTGGTCGGCGGGACGCCGATCAGGTGGAGGTCGGGGGCGGATCCTCGGCGAGCAGGGCATCGAGGCGGGCCACGCGGTCCCGCCACAGAGCCTCGAACTGGTCGAGCAGGACCTGCGCTCGCACGATCGCCTCCGGGTTGCCGCGGACGAGGCGCTCGCGGCCGTGCGGCAGCTTGGTCACCAGACCAGCCCCCTCCAGGACCGCGACGTGCTTCTGCACCGCCGCGAACGACATGGCGTAGCTGCGGGCCAGCGCCGACACCGAGACCTCGCCGACGAGCGTACGGCGGACGATGTCGCGGCGCGTCCGATCGGCGAGGGCCCGGAAGATCCGGTCCACCTCGTCGTCGGTGAGCTGGCCCTGGGGTGCTCGTTGTACAACCATCGGGTTGTACGTTAGTCGAGGATGCACGCAGGCGCAAGGCCCGGCGCGACCGCGGGTCAGTCGAGCAGCATCGCCAGCCACGGGGCGACGGAGATCCCACCGGTGATCAGGTAGACCCAGAACGCGGGGCGCTGGTGCGCGGGGTGGGCGGTCCTGCGGACCACGAGCGCCAGGGGCAGCAGGGCGATCCAGGCGATCGTCGGGAAGAGCAGCAGGAGCAGGAAGGGCGGCACGTACTGCACGACGAGGGTGATGACGCCGGGCCGTGGTTCCTCGACCCCGGCCTCGACCGGCCAGTCGTAGCGCCCCGGCTGGCCGTCGCTCCCGGGGCCCCGCTCCGCTTCGCCCATGATGGGCAGGCTAGTGCGACCTGGCGTCGGGCGGGGAGCTTCGGCCGGCCGTCGACGGGCAGCGGCGCCGTGTCCGGCGGCCTCGGCAGGCGCGGGTGCGGTAGGTCGTCGCCCCGGCCTGCCTCGGCCGACCTCCTGGTGGGACGCTGGGGGTGATCGCTGCACCGCTCGCGGCGGTCGGGGGCCGGGCCGGGAGGTCTCGATGATGCGGCGAGAGGCGCTTCGCGAGTACATCGGCGGGGCGCTCTGGGTGCTGCCGTTCACCGCTGGGGTCCTGGCCCTGGTCGTCGCCGGCGTCCTCGCCACCGTGGATCCGCCGGACGGCTCGGTGCTGGCCGGCCTGGAGTTCCAGGGGTCCGCCGACGACGCCCGGGCGATGCTCCTGGCGATCGCGGGCACCGTCGTGACGGTCATCGCGCTGGTGCTCGGCCTGTCGGTGGTCGCCCTGCAGCTCACCTCGACGCAGTACTCGCCACGGCTGCTGCGCGACTTCCTGCGCGACCGGCCCAACCAGCTGGCCCTGAGCGTGTTCCTGGCGACCTTCGCCTACTGCGCGGCGCTGCTGCACTCCGTCGGCGTCGGTCCCGATCCGGAGGACTACCCACGGTTCGCCGTGAGCGTGGGCCTCGTGCTGCTCTTCGCCAGCATGGCGATGGTGGTCTACTTCGCCGACCACCTGTCCCACTCGCTGCAGGTCGAGGCGATCATGCGCAGGGTCGAGCGCGAGGCCCTCCAGGTGATCCGGCACATGCCCACCGACGTCGACCTGGACCCCCCGAGCCCCCCGGCCTGGGCGGTGGAGATCCCGGCGCAGCACTCCGGCTACGTCCAGACGACCCACCCCGAGCTCCTGCTGCCGCTGGCGATCCGGCACCGGATCGGCATCGCCCTGACGACCGGGGTGGGCCAGCACCTGGCGACCGGCAGCCCGCTGGCGCTGATCTGGACCCCGTCCCCGCAGGACCCCGTGCCGGACCTCACGGAGGTCACCCGCGCCCTGGCCCACCATGTCGGCATCGGGTTCGAGCGCACCCGGCAGCAGGACTCCGCGTTCGGGATCCGCCAGCTGGTCGACGTCGCCGTGAAGGCGCTGTCGCCCGCCGTCAACGACCCCTACACCGCCGTGCAGGCGATCCACCACATGACCGTCATCTTCGGCGAGATGGCCCGGATCCCGATGGGACCGCGCGTGGCCCGCGAACCGGACGGGCCCGCGGTGGTCGTGGTCCCGAGCCGGGTGTTCGGGCAGTACCTGGCCAAGATGTGCGGCCTGGTTCGCCGCTACGGCAGCGCCGAGCCCAACGCCATGACCGCGCTGTTGCGCCTCATGGACCACTGCGCCCGGATCGCGCGCGCCGACGCTGCCCGGCTCGACGCGATCAGCGAGCAGGCGCGGCTCGTGGCCGAGGACGGGGTCCGTGCGATCGCCCAGCCCGCCGACGCCGCGCAGGTCGTCGAGGAGGAGGCGGCGCTGCAGCGGGTCATCGCCGCGTACCGCGTGCGGCTGCGCTGAGCTCGCCCCGTTCGCCGCGGTCGCGCCGCGTTCGCCCCGTTCGCCGCGGTCGCCGCGGTCGCGTCGCGCGATCAGGCCGTGCCGGCCGCATCGGGCTTGGCCCGCTCCGCGGCCTGCGCCGCCACTGCTTCGCGCTGCACCGCCAGCTGGGCGCGGCGCCACGGCAGCACGCCCTCGGTCTCGGCGCCGAGGGAGAGGCTCAGCACGACCCGGATCACCACCAGCAGGCCGAGGGCGGCCGTGCTCTCCAACGTGCGGTCCACCACGATGGTGTCGATGATGTCGGCGGCGACCAGCACCTCCAGGCCCAGCAGGAGCGGCCGGGCGAAGCCGGCGCGGGCCAGCTCGTAGAACGAGATGCGGGAGGTCGCCTGGCGCGCCGCCGAGCCGATCCCGATGGCACCGCCCACCGTGATGATGAAGATGCCCACGACCTCGAACGCCAGGGCGATCGCCTCGACGACCTCGGTGAACTCCACGTGGGGAAGCTCCACACCGGCAGGATAGCCAGCCCCGGGTGCCGGAGGTGGCCCGTGAGGCACGGGCGCGCGTCCCCCGTCAGCCCCGCCACGCCCGTGATCGGCGTGCCGACCTTCGACCACCACGCGTAGGCTGGCCGCGGAGTCGCCCATGCCGCAGTCCGCCGGTACCTCGGCGCCCCCGGTCGCCGACCGTCTCGACTACCGGCCGGGGCTGGACGGCGTGCGCGCGACGGCGGTGCTGTCCGTGATCGCGTTCCACCTCGGCGCCAGCTGGCTGCCCGGCGGCTACCTCGGCGTGGACGTGTTCCTCGTGCTGTCCGGGTTCCTGATCACGGCACTGCTGCTCGCCGAGCACGCGGACACCGGCCGGGTGGCCGTCGGGGCCTTCTGGGCCCGCCGGGCCCGCCGGCTCCTGCCGGCGCTGCTCCTGCTGATGGTCGTGCTCTCCGCCTGGGCCGCCCTCGCGGCGACCCCCGAGCAGGCCGTGAGCCTGCGGACGGATGCCATGGCGGCGCTGCTGTACGTGGCCAACTGGTGGTTCGTCGCCGATTCAGCCGAGTACCTGGCCGCCGCCGACCCGTCGTTGCTGCTGCACACCTGGTCGTTGGGCGTCGAGGAGCAGTGGTACGTGATCCTGCCGCTGCTGGTGGTCGTCCTGCTCCGGGGCCGGCGCTCCACCTCCGCGCGCCTGCTGGTGGTGTTCGCCGGGCTCGCCGTCGCCAGCGCCCTGCTCATGGCGTGGCTGGCGGCAGCGGGGGCCGAGCACGCCCGGACCTACTACGGCACCGACACCCGCCTGTTCGCCCTGCTGCTCGGCGCGATGGCCGCGACGCTGGTGCATCGTCGGGGTTGGCCCCGCCCCGGCGTCGCCGACCTCGCAGGGACGGCCGGGCTGGTCGCACTGGCCGTGGCCGCCACCAGCCTGGGCGCGCTGCACCCGTTCGCCTTCCGGGGCGGGCTCGTGCTCGTCGCCATCGCTGCGACCGCCGTCGTCGTCGCTGCTGCGACGCCGGGCACACGGGTGGGTCGCGTCCTGGCCTGGCGGCCGCTCGTCGCGGTCGGGGTCGTGTCGTACGGCCTCTACCTCTGGCACTGGCCGGTGCACCGCCTCCTGCTCGACCAGCCGTGGTGGTGGCGGCTCGCCCTGGCAGGTGCGGCCGCGACCATCTCGTACGTGGCGCTGGAGCGCCCGATCCGATCCGCGCAGTGGCACCGCATCCCCCTGCGCGTGCGCCCGGCCATCCCGGTGGCTGCCCTGGCGGCGGGTGCAGCGGTGGTCGTGGCGGCCACGAGCGCACCCGGCCCGCTGCCCGCGCCGGCTGCGGGGTCGCAGCTGGCCTCAGCCGTGACCGGGCAGGTGCTGCGCGTGGCCCGACCGTCCGACGTGCGCGATCCACGCGCGACCGAGGAGCCGGGCCCGCCCCGGCCCCGGACGACGGCTCCCGCGGAGCAGCGCCCGGCACCGCGCCTGCCCACGCGGACGCTGGACGTCCTGGTCCTGGGCGACTCGGTGGCGTTCTCGCTGGCCTACCACCGACCGGAGCCCTCGCTGCGGCTGCGGGTCGGCGGGGAGCACGTGCTCGGCTGCGGGATCACCGAGCAGCCCCTCGCCTTCGGCGGCGGTGGGGTGCTCCGGCGTCCGCACTGCAAGGGGTACGTCGCACGGTGGCCGGAGCTGGTCGCCGAGGCCGATCCGGATGTCACGCTGGTCGTCGTCGGGGCGTGGGAGGTGCACGACCACGTCCACCGCGGCGACCCGGTGGCCATGGGCAGCCCCGAGCACGACGCCCTCGTGGCCGCCGCCCTGCGCCGCGGCCTGGACGCGGTGACCGCGGGCGGTCGTGCCGCCGTCGTCACCGACGTGCCCTGCTTCGGGTCACCCGAGCCGATCGACCCCCGGGCCCAGCCGCTGCGCGTGCTCCATCTCAACGGACTCCTGGCGCGGGTGGTGGCCGCGTACCCGTCGGCGAGGCTGGTGCCGCTGTCCGACCGGCTCTGCCCGGACGGGGACGACGCCGGTGGGGCGGCGACCCGGTACGACGGGGTGCACTTCACCGCCCGGGGGGCTGCCGAGGTGTGGCCATGGCTGGACCGACAGCTGCGCACGGCCGTCGCCGCACAGCGGTCGCGCTGACCCGACCGCCCCCAGGGACGCGGCCGCGTCCGGTGGCCCCTTCCCCCTCGATGGACGAGGCGCTCCCGCAGGGGCGCGCCACGCCCGTTGACCTGGGCGGCCGGCGGGAGCAGCATCCGATCCGCCGGCGCGGACGTTCGCCCCGGCGACCCAGCGGAAGGGGCACCCATGTCCGACGATCCTGCCGCCGCGAGGTCCGAGACCTCCGGAGATCCCACCGACACCGGTCCGGCCGGCACCGACGAGTCGCGCGAGGCGATGCGCCCGGCGGCAGCGACGCCCACCTTCGACAGCGACCTGGGGCCGGGGGACACCGGCCCGGAGGTCGAGGACGTCTTCGGGTACCTCCGTCGGTTCGGCTACTTCCCCAACCCGAGCCTGGCGCGGCGCTTCCCCATGTGGCGCCCGGGGCTCGCCTTCCCTCCCGAGGACCCGCAGGTCTTCGACGAGACGCTGGAGACCGCGGTGCGGATGTTCCAGCAGGCGAACGGGCTGGAGGTGACCGGACGCATCGACGAGGCCACCCGCGACCTGATGGCCCGACCGCGGTGCGGGGTCCCCGACGTGCCGGTGCCGGAGGGGGCCCAGCGCTTCGTCGCCCAGGGGAACCGGTGGCCGGGCCCGGGCGTGTCGTACAGCTTCAGCGGCTTCAGCCCGGACCTCACCACGGCCCAGGCGAGGACCGCGGTGCGGGGAGCGTTCGACCGGTGGTCCGCCGTCACGCCGCTGAACTTCACCGAGAACCCCGCCGGTGGCGACATCCGCATCGGCTGGTTCTCCGGCAACCACGGCGACGGTGCCAGCAACGCCTTCGACGGACCCTCGGGCGTGCTCGCCCACTGCTTCTACCCGCCGCCGAACGGGGGCGACATCGCTGGGGACTGCCACTTCGACGAGGCCGAGACCTGGACGGTGAACACGCCGCCGACGGGGATCGACCTGCCGACGGTCGCCCTGCACGAGCTGGGCCACGGCCTCGGGCTGGACCACTCCGCGGACACCTCCGCAGTGATGTACGCCTACTACGGCGGCGCGCGCCGCGAGCTGACCGCTGACGACGTCCAGGGCATCCAGTCGATCTACGGCGCGCGGTTCCGCTGGGCATCACGCGGTGGCGCCATCTTCGATCCGGTCGTCGCGACGAACGCCGACGGCCGGCTGGAGGTGTTCGCGCGCGGGACCGACGGGGCGCTGTGGCACATCTGGCAGACCAGGCCGAACAACGGATGGAGCGGATGGGCCTCGCTCGGCGGGGTGATCCAGGGCAGGCCGACCGTCGGTCGGAACGCGGACGGCCGGCTGGAGGTGTTCGCGCGGGGGACCGACGGCGCGCTGTGGCACATCTGGCAGACCCGGCCGAACGGTCGATGGAGCTCGTGGGCCTCGCTCGGCGGCTGGATCGTCAACCCGGTCGTCGCCGCGAACGCCGATGGTCGCCTCGAGGTGTTCGTGCAGGGGGCGGATGGCGCGCTGTGGCACATCTGGCAGACCCGGCCCAGCAACGGGTGGAGCGGGTGGGCGTCGCGCGGCGGCGTGCTGTCCAGCCCGGTGGCGGTGGGCCGCAACAGGAGCGGTCGCCTCGAGGTCTTCGTCCGCGGCACCGACGGCGCGCTGTGGCACACCTGGCAGACCAGGCCCAGCAACGGGTGGAGCGGGTGGGCGTCGCGGGGTGGGGTGATCGTCGGAGCACCCGTCGTCGGCGCCAACGCCGACGGCCGGCTCGAGGCCTTCGTCCGCGGCACGGACAACGCCCTGTGGCACACCTGGCAGACCGCCCCGGACGGCACCTGGTCCGGATGGGGATCGCTCGGGGGGACCATCGCCGACCCGTGCCTCGGTCGGAACGCCGACGGTCGCCTCGAGGTGTTCGTGCGCGGGGCGGACAACGCCCTGTGGCACATCTGGCAGACCAGGCCCAGCAACGGCTGGAGCGGATGGGGCTTCCTGAGCGGGCAGCTGATCGGCGGCCCGGTGGCGTCCCGCAACCAGGACGGCCGGATGGAGGTGTTCGTCAAGGGGACGGACAGCGCGCTCTGGCACACCTGGCAGTCCGCCCCCAACGACGGGTGGAACTGACGCCCCGGAGGCCCGCGCCGGCGCCGCTGCCCGAGGCCGTGGGCGGGAGCCGGTGCCCTCGGGACACGCGACCCCGGCCGGAGTAGCGTCCCCAGCACCTCCGGCCCGTGGGGTCGGAGCCAGTTCGTGCGCGACCCGGTCGCGCAGAGGAGGTCAGCCATGACGTTCCCCCGTTCCTCCCGCACCCGCGCCGCGCTGCCGCTCGCGCTCCTCGCCGTGGTCGCCTGGGTGGCGCCCGGGCCGGCCTCCTCGGCTGCGCCTGCGGCGCCAGGCCCCAGCGGTGGGGGAGGGGCGGTGCTCTTCGCCGCCGACGGGCTGCGTCAGGACCTGGTCGCCGCGTACGCCGCCCGCGGGGACCTGCCCACCATGGCGTCGTTCCTGAAGAAGGGGACCGTCGGCAGCGGGCAGGGGATGCGCACGCAGGCCCCGCCCAACACCGGCGCCGGCTGGTACAGCGTGGCCACGGGCGCCAGCCCGGGCGTGACCGGGTCCACGAACAACACCTTCCACATCAACGGCGCGCCCTTCGCGAACCGGACAGCCGCCTTCGACCCCGGGGTCCTGCAGGCCGAGACGATCGCCCAGAGCGCCGAGCGGGGCGGGCTCAAGGTGGCCCAGGTCGAGTGGGCGGGCGGGCGCAACGCGGCCATCGACGGCCCGACGATCGACTTCCGCACCTTCCACTCGGGACGCGGCGTCGCGACGAACTACATCGCCCCCGGCGACGACGCGGCGTTCGTCGCCTCCTTCGGGCTGCAGTTCGACCACCCGGCGGGCTTCGCCGGGCAGGCCCCCTTCCCCGGGGCGGCGCCCACCGACGCGACGGGCTGGAGCAACGTCCCCGCCAGCTACTCGCCCGCCAGGGAGATGCGGTTGCGCGTGCTCGACGCCGGGGCGGACACGTACGGGCTCAACGCCTACCTGTTCGACTCCACCGACGACGGGGCCGTCGGCTACGACCGGGTCCTGCTCGCGCCCGGCAAGGACGGCGCCGACGCCGCCGGCACCCTCGCCGAGGGCCAGTGGGCCGACGTCAAGGTGACGATCGACGGCGGCGCCCTGGCCGGCAGGACCGCCGGGATGCTCGTGAAGGTCGAGCGGCTGGCCGCCGACCTGTCGCAGGTCCGGCTGTTCCACACCTCGGTGTCGCGTGCGATCGCGACCTGGCCGGCGTGGCCGGGGGAGGCCGGGTTCACCGGCGACTTCGCCGAGTACCTCGCCCAGGAGTTCCCGACCTCCACTGCGGCCGACTTCGCCGTGCTCGAGGCCGGCATCGTCTCCGAGGAGACCTACGTGGAGCAGGGCCTGTACTGGGCGAGGGCCCACCACCCGATGCTCGAGTACGTCGTGCGCACCTACGACCCGGACCTGCTGCTCGCGGGCTACCCGACCACCGACGAGTTCCAGCACCAGTTCCTGGGCCTGGTGACCCGTACCCTGCCCGGCGGCGCGGCCAACCCCGCCTTCGACGACGTCCAGGTCAACGGCACCCCGGACGGGCGGGTGGCGGCCCGCGAGGGGTTCCTGCGCCAGGCCTACCGTGGAGCCGACGAGACGTTGACCCTCGCCCGGCGCCTGATGGGTCGCGACCCGACGACGTTCGTGACCTCGGACCACGGCTTCGCGCCGCAGTTCCTCGCCGTCGACGCCAGCCAGGTCCTGGTCGACCTGGGGCTGCTGTCCCGCCCGCAGACCTCCAACTGCCGTCCCGCCACGGGCGAGACCATCGGCAAGGCGAAGGCCTGCTTCGCCGGGGGAACCCTGCAGGTCTACCTCAACCTCGCCGGTCGGGACCCGGCCGGTGGCGGGTTCCAGCAGGTGCCGGCCAACGAGGAGGCCGCGACGGTCGCCCGGGTCGAGGCCGCCCTCGAGGCGCTGGCCGACCCCAACGACTGGACCGGCGACGGGCGGCCCGAGGGCTGGAGGGTCATCGACCGCGTCTTCACCAAGGCCGAGGCCCGGTACATCCCCAACGGGCCCGACTCCACGTCCGACATGGCGCACCCGACCCGGACCGGCGACGTGGTGGCCTTCGCGTTCCCGCCGTACCAGTTCGACGCGGCCACGCCCGGCACGCTGGTCGCACGGTCGGCCTTCTTCGGCCAGCACGGCTACGTGCCCGACGTCCAGGACCTCGCGGCCAACATCAACATGCGGGCGACCCTCCTGGCCGGCGGGACGGGGATCGCCAAGGGTGCCGTCACGGCGAGCACCATCGACGTGGCCCCCACCCTGGCGTTCCTCCTCGGGGTCCCCGTCCCGCAGCACAGCCAGGGGCGCGTGCTGACCGAGGTCGTCAGGGGGGGTCCCAGCTTCAAGGCCGTCGCGGTGGTCGGGCTGACCGACTTCCACGGCCAGCTGGAGCCGACCAGCGCCACCATCGACGGCCGCAACATCCCGGTCGGCGGCGCTGCGCAGCTGGCCACGATGTTCGACGAGGAGTCCGCCGCCCTCCCGGGCCAGGACCTGCTGTTGGCGTCCGGTGACAACGTGGGGGCCTCGCCGGCCAACTCGGGGCTGCTCGAGGACATGCCGGCGATCGACGTGGAGAACGCGTGGGGCCTCGACGCGACGTCGTTGGGCAACCACGAGTTCGACTACGGCGTCGAGCGGCTCCAGCGCCACATCGCCCGTGCCGAGTTCCCCTTCCTGGCGGCCAACGTCATCGAGGAGTCGACCGGCGAGCTCCCCGACTGGCTCGAACCCTCGGAGGTGTTCACCGTCAACGGCGTCCGGGTCGGGGTCATCGGGGCCGAGCTCGAGGAGACCCCCGACCTGGTCAGCGCGGGGGCGACCGCTGGGCTGAAGTTCCTTCCCGAGGCCCAGGCCATCGCCGAGGAGTCCGAGCGGCTGCGCCGGCAGGGCGTGCGGGTCCAGGTCGTGGTGATCCACCAGGGCGCGGCACTGGGCAGCAACGCGGTCGGCCTGACGCCGGCGACGGCTTGGGACGGGCCGATCCTGGACATCGTCGACCAGCTCCAGGACACGACGGTGGACCTGGTCCTCGCCGGCCACACCCACCGGATCGCCAACTTCATGCGTGGGCGGATCGCGGTGGCTGAGGGCCTCAACGCCGGGGCCAGCTACTCGGTCGGCCAGATGATGGTCCGGGGTGGCGACGTGGCATGGGTCGGGACCTCGACCCGGGTGGCCAAGACCATCGGCGTCGCCCAGCGGGCCGACGTCAAGGCGATCGTCGACGACGCGAACGCCCAGACGGCCGTCCTGCGCAACAAGGTGATCGGCTCGCAGCAGTTCGACATCAAGCGTGCGCCGACGCGGCTGCTCGAGTCCGCCATGGGGAACATGGTCGCGGACGCGATGCGGGTGAAGTACCCGGGCATCGACGCGGCCCTGACCAACTCCGGTGGCCTGCGTGCGGACCTGAACTGCTCCCCGCCGTCGGCGGGTGAGCAGCCGTGCGAGATCACGTGGGGCGAGATGTTCGCGGTGCTGCCGTTCGGCAACCGCACGGCGATCGCGACCTACACCGGCGCCCAGCTCGAGGAGGCGTTCGTCAACGGCTTCTCGCCCGCCTGCAACCCGGCGATCTCGACCGGGCGGTTCCCGCAGGTCTCCGGTCTCAAGGTCACGTACACCTGCACCGGCACCACCGCGGAGGTGACCGGCATGTGGCGGACCCCGCAGGGCGTCGCCGGGCCTGCGACGCCGATCGGCCCGACCGACTCGGTCCGCCTGGTCACCAACGACTTCATGATCACCGGAGGTGACGGGTACAGCGTGCTGACGCAGGGCAGCAACGTCCTCCAGCCCGGTGACGACCTGCTGCAGGTCGCCATCGACTGGGTGGCCGCCAACTCGCCGGTCGGCCCCGTGGTCGACGGCAGGATCGTCCGGGAGTAGCACCCGATCGGGGCTGGCGGCGGCCTGCCTCCGGCGGGGGCTGGCGTCAGGCCGCCCGTCCCGGCAGGGCGCTGAGGTCGATCAGCCACGCCCTGCCGGGCGCTGATCGCGGGACCAGGGAGACGCTCGTGATCCGGGTGAGGTCGACGCCGGCGGCGTCCCCGAGTCGCACGTCCAGCTGCTGGCCCCAGCGCCTGGAGGGGAGCAGCTCGCCCTCGGGGAAGGCCTCGATGGTCCCGCCGGCCAACGTCGCCGTCCCTCCCGCCGCATCCTCCAGGGCCAGGTCGAACCCGACGGGCGAGCCTTCCGGGGCCAGGGCGATCCGGGCCGAGATCGCCGCGGCCGCGCTGAGGTCCAGTGGGGTGGCCAGGTCGAGTCGGGCCGCGCCCTCGGCGGCCTGCCAGGTCAGCTCGAGGTACTCCCGGACCTCCGGGTCCCGGTGGGCGGCCGGCCAGTGCACCGCGCCGCCCTCGCCGGTGAACGCGCCGCAGTCGCCCGGGTCCTCGGTCTCGGAGATCCCGTCGCACGGCTCGACGGTGATCGCGCCCTCGCCCGCCCCGGTGAAGCCGGCACCGTAGGTCAGGGTCGTGCGCTCGCGCCCCACCGCGGCCACGTGCACCCGGGTCCCACGAGCGGTGGGCACGGCGACCCGGCCGTCGAGGACGTCCGCCGCCGCCGCCTCGTCACGCAGGAAGGCGGCCGCGGCCAGCCCGAGGATCCGCGCGGCCACGTCCTGCTGCTCGTCGGCGGTCAGGCGGGTGGGGGCGTCGGGCGCGCAGAGGGGCTCGATCTCGCCACTCTCGAGGTACGCGTCGTCGAAGGCTCCCGGGACGACCGAGTCCCCCGGCACCCATTCGGCGTTGAAGTAGTTGTGGTTCGCGCCCTCCACGATCACGGCCGTGCGTAGCAGCGCGGGGTCCGCCGTCCGGTCCACGTACCGCTGGGCGGCGCCGGGACCGACGTCGCCGTCGCAGTAGCCGGTCATCGCCACGACGGGCACGGCGCCGCGGTCACCGGGGTCGAAGGCCGTCGGCGCGATGAGGACCTCGCCGCGGACGGTCCAGGCGGCGTCGCTGGGGCGTTCCCTGGTCGCCCGGTCGACGCCCTCGCCGCCGCGGCTGTGACCCATCAGGAGCACGTTGTCCACGTCGACCTCGGGCCAGGCCTCGAGGCCCGGGACCGCTCCGCCGGCCCACGCGTCGAGGTGGTGGCGGACGAGCTCGGAGCGGGCCGCGGCACCGGCGTCGTCGCCCATCTCGGTGGCCATGACGTTCACCCCGTTGCCGCTGAGCGACACCGTGAGGACGCCCTGCGAGGCCAGGCGGCGCTGCAGGTAGTCGAAGCCGCGCCAGTTCGCGATCGGCTCGGAGCCCTCGCCGCACGGCCACGCGGTCGTCGAGCTGCCATCAGCCGGGTTCCAGCACGAGGCCGTGTAGCCGTGGAGCAGGACGGCGAGCGGCAGCGGACCCTCGGCTCCCACCGGCCCGACGACGTGGCCCTCGACCTCGACCGGTGCACGCAGCCCGGCGATCCGCAGGTCAGGCAGCTCGTAGGACGTCGCGACCGTGTCCAGCGGCCCGGGCGCCACGGCCGCGGCCACGACATCGGGGCCAGTCGGAGGCGCGGAGGCCGGTGACGTCGGGCCGCCGTCCGCCCCGGGCGCGCTGCTCGTGCAGCCGGCGAGCATCGTTCCGAGGAGGAGCAGGGACAGGGTCCGTCGCATGCGGCGGACGGTACCTGCGGGGGCGAGGACGCGGGCGGCTGCGGCACGAGCCGTGCAGGGGCGCGCATCGGTTCGGCACGCGGACCTGGTCGGAGCACCGGGAACGCCAGCTGCCGCGCCCGCTCGCTCAGCTGCTGGCCATCCTGCGGCCAGGGGCGGACCGGTGCCGACAGGGACACGTGGCGTCCCGACCTGCTGCACCCGATGGACTGCGCCGGAGCCTTCGCAGTGCGGCACCACTGGACCTACCTCCTGGCCGACGAGCAGGCGGTCGCGCAGATCGACCGTGCCCTCGCCTCCTGGAGCCAGCCCATGCCCACCTGGTTGGCCCGACTCGCGGATGCGGGTGCGGATGACGAGGTCTGGACGCTCACGCACGTCCTTGGCGACGGCGACGACCACTTCCTGGGCGTCTCGCTGCCGGGCGGGCATCCCAGCGGTGCAGGAGGTCCTCGACCGCTGCGACCGGTGCGCCGGCGACCTGCTGCCGCTGCTCCGGGCCAACGGCCTGGACCCGGGCGAGATGGCCGGCCCGATGGACCTGCGCACTCTGGACCTGCTGGTCAGCTCGACCCGGCGCCGGGTCATCCAGCAACGGGAGCACGTGGAGCAGGTCGGGCGATGACGCCGGGTCGTGGCTCCGGAGCCGGTGCCGGGTGGGCGGTGGGCCTTGCGTCCACAGGCGCCGTGGCGCTCCGGCTGTGAACGAGCGAGCGTGGTAGGATTCGAACATACGTTCGGGCGTGCTGGGATGGGGGGACAGCATGGGGATGGGCCGATCGGTCGCCGCAGCGCCGCTGCACGAGGCTCCACCGCAGCTGGGCGGTGCTCCGCCCGGCCGGGTCGGACTGCAGGCGGGGGACGAGGTGCGTGCCTGGGTGCACGTCCTCGGCCAGGCCCCCGTCGACGTCGCCGATGCCGACCGGGTCGACCTGATCGGGGCGCTGGAGCGTCTGAAGTCCGCCGCGGCGGCGATGCAGGCCCGGCTGGCCGCCGCGATGGCCGACGAGCACGTGGCGCGCGCCTCCGGGGAGCGGGCGCGGACGCAGGCGGTGCGGTCGGTGGCCGGACAGGTGGGGCTGGCCCGCCGGGTGTCGCCGTCAAGGGCGATGACCTTCGTGGGCCTGGCGCGGCTGCTCAGCCATGACCTGCCGGAGACGTTGGTGGCCCTGGCCGCAGGGGAGATCAGCGAGTGGCAGGCGGTGCTGGTGGGTCGCGAGGCGGCGGTCCTGTCGTCGGCCGACCGGGCGGCCCTGGATGCGGCGTTGGCGCCCCGGCTCGGTCCGCTGGGTGACCGCGGCGTGGCCCAGGAGGCGCGCCGGCTCGTCGACCGCGTGGATCCCGGCGCCGTCGCCCGTCGGGTGCGTCGGGCCGAGGCGGACCGTTGCGTCACCGTGCGTTCGGCACCCGGGCCGGCCGGGTGCGCGATGGCCAGGCTGACCGCGACCCTGCCGGTGGCGCAGGCGGTCGCCGTCTACGCCGGGCTCCGAGCGCATGCCGAGGCCCAGCGCAACCAGCACGGCGACCAGCGGGGGATCGGGCAGCTCATGAGCGACGAGCTGGTCGCCCGGCTCACCGCACGCCCGGGCGCGGCAGGGTCCGGCACGGCCGTCGGCCGCGTGCAGGTCGAGGTCGGCCTGGTGATGTCGGAACGGTCGTTGCTGCGGGGCGGGGCTGATCCGGCGGTCCTCACCGACGACCGAGGCCGCACGTACGGGCACGTGCCGGCGTTCCTGGCCCGGCGCCTGGTGCGCGACGCCGACCGGGCCTGGCTGACCCGGCTGTACGCGGCTCCTGGCTCAGGGCAGTTGGTCACCATGGACGCCAGGCGTCGCGCCTTCAGCGGGCGGCTGCGCCGTCTGGTCGTCTGGCGGGACCAGACCTGCCGCATGCCCTGGTGCGAAGCCCCGGTGCGCCACGCCGACCACGTCCGCGCCCACGCCGCGGGCGGCGCAACCGCCCTGGCCAACGCAGCCGGGTTGTGCGAGGCATGCAACTACGTGAAGGAGTCCGACGGTTGGCGGGCTGGCGTCGTCGCCGCACAGGGGCACGTCATCGAGTTCACGACCCCGACCGGGCACCGCTACCGATCCCAGCCACCACCGGCACCCGGCCACCATCCCCGCAGCCTGGACGAGCACGTGGAGCTCCTCGCGGGTGACTGGGATGACGAGTGTGATGTCGGGCGGGGTGGCGCTGCCTGACGGTGGGCACGGCCGGTCAGGGGTCGATCGGGCATGCCCGCGCGCGGCGGGACCAACGGCACGAGACGGCCCCTCACCACGGCGCGGCATGGGCGTCAGTGCAGACGAGTGCGCGCTGACGTGCGGGGTGCCGGGCAGCTGTTCAGGTTCCGATGGGCCCGTTGACCTGGCGCCGGGTCACCCGCCGGCTGCCTCGATCAGGTGGCGCCGGCCGTCGATCATCGCGGGGCCGTACCAGAACAGGGACCGGCCGGGGACCAGCGCCGTGCGCACCCCCGCGAGCAGGTCGGGTACCGACCGGAACGGGTACGGCTCGTCGGGCACGAGGACCAGGTCCGGCCCTTCGGCGAGCACAGCTTCGACGGTCCGGTGCGGGTAGCGGTCCACCGCGTCCAGCACGTTGGCCCAGCCGAGCCGGGCCAGCACGTCCGAGGCATAGGTCCGGCCCCCCACCCAGATCCACGGGTCGCGCCAGACCGGCACTGCCACCCGCAGCGTCGCGGGCGGCATCGCACCTGCCCACACCCGTCCGGCGTCGGTGAGCCATCGCGGCTCCGCCCCGAGACCGAGCCCGACGCCCAGCAGCCGGCCCAGGCTGGCCAACGCCTCGGCGACGCTGTCGATCCGGGTCACCCACACGGCGATCCCGGCAGCGCGCAACCGGTCCACGTCGACCCGGCGGTTCTCCTCCACGTTGGCGACCACCAGGTCAGGGCGCAGGCCGAGGATCAGCCCGAGGTCGGGGTTCTTCGGCCCCCGGACGCGCACGACCTCGAGGCGTGCGGGGTGGGTGCACCAGTCCGTGGCGCCGACCAGGACCTGCGGGCAGGTGATCGCGATGGCCTCGGTGATCGAGGGAACCAACGACACCACCCGGACCGGCGGCCCGCTCAACCGAACCTCGACACCCAGGTCGTCGTGCACGAGCACATCCTCCCCGGGATCACCGCCGTCAGGATCACGCCCCGGGTCCCGACCGGCACCGCTGTCCCTGAGCAGGCGCCTGCCGCGGGCGTACGGTCGAGTCGTCAGCAGCGAGCAGCCGGCCGAGGGCGTCGCGCCGCCGTACGGCAGCATGGGGGCGTGAAGGCGTCGCAGCTGGTCAACCGGGCCCGGGTGGAGCAGGCCGCGGGCAGGCCGAAGGCGGCGTTGCGCCCCGCATGGGACGCCGTGCAGGAGGCGATGCGGGCCCAGGACGAGGGCACGGTGCGCGACGTGGAGCTGCTGGCGCGCGACATCGCCGAATCCTCCGAGGGCGGCGTGCGCGCCGACGCCGAGAAGCTCGCGGCCTACTGCTCCGCGCTGCTCGAGGGTGTCGGCGGCGGGGTCCGCATGCCGGGGCTGCTCGAGCGGATGCTCCGCTCCGGGCGCACCAGGCCCGGTGACGACCGCCGGCCCTGCCCCCAGTGCGCCGAGAGCATCAAGCGCGAGGCGAAGGTGTGCCGCTACTGCGGCCACCGC
>JALOLH010000043.1 GCA_025456065.1 Candidatus Nanopelagicales bacterium
GCGGTGGGCTGGATGCCGGTCTTGTCGCGGACCCAGCCGATGACGTGGGTGAGGGTGGGGAAGTCGCGCAGCTGCAGGTTGGGGTCGCGCTCGACGCCGAACCGCTCGCGGACGGCGGCGAACACCTCGGCCTGCTTGACCGTGTCCACGCCCAGGTCGGCCTCGAGGTCCAGGTCGAGGTCGAGCAGCTCGGCGGGGTAGCCGGTCATCTCCGAGACGATGCCGACGATCGCGTCGGTCACCTCGTCGCCGGCGGCCGCAGCTGTGGCTGCGTCGTCGATTCCAGCAACTGCCTTGCCTGATTCGACTACGCCGGCGGCGGGGGCGGCGACGGCCGGGGCGGCGGCGGGGGCGGCGGTCGGTGCCGGGGCGCCGGTCTTCTCGCGGACCCAGCCGATCACGTGGGTGAGGGTGGGGAAGTCGCGCAGGGCGACGTTCGCGTCGCGCTCGATGCTGAACCGCTCGCGGACTGCGGCGAAGACCTCGGCCTGCTTGACGGTGTCCACGCCCAGGTCGGCCTCGAGGTCGAGGTCGACGTCGAGCAGCTCCGGCGGGTACCCGGTCATCTCCGAGACGAGGCCGACGATCGCGTCGGCGATGGGGTCGCTCACGGCGGCGGGAGCGGGCGCCGGGGCGGCGGCTGGTGCCACCGCGGGAGCCGCGGCCGGGACCGCGGCCGGTGCAGCCGGGGCCGGGACCGCGGCCGGGGCCGGTACGGGGGCCGGGACGGCGGCGGGGGCCGGAACCGCGGCGGGGGCCGGGACCGCGGCGGGGGTGAACGCCGGAGCCCCGGTGTCCACGACCCGCAGCCGGCGGCGGTCCACCTCGAGCGTCGCGCCCGCGCGGCCGGAGGCGTCGTCCAGCCAGCGCTGCCACGCGGCCGGATCCACCACCCGCGAGGTGTAGCCGAGCTCGCTCGGGTGCCGGTGCCGGCCGTCGGGCATGGGCGTCCACCGGAACAGCGACATCGCGATCTGGGAGCCGAAGCCGGCCGCCAGGCGCAGGGCGAACTGCACCGGGTAGGCGCCGCCCACGGAGAGGTTGAGCGCCCCGAGGTCGGGGTCGGGCTCCTTGTAGTTCGGGACCGGGGGCACGATGCCGGTCTCGAGGGCCTTGATCGCGACGACGTCCTCGATGCCGGCGCCCATGGCGTGGCCCGTGAAGCCCTTCGTGTTCGTGATGACGATGCTGTCGGCGGAGGCGCCGAACACGCGCCGCAGCGCGTTCACCTCGGCCGCAGCCGAGCCGCCGCGCGCCGGCGTGTACGTCTCGTGCGAGACGAACACGGTGCTCGGGGCGATCGCGTGCCGATCGATGCCGCGGGCCTCGGCGCGGCGCACCAGGTCCTCCATCACCTGGCCGACGTGGTCGACGTCGAGCCGCGTGCCGTGGAAGGCGCTGTTCGCGGTGACCGAGGCGAGCACCTCGCAGATGGGGTTGAGGCCGCGCTCGCGGGCCGCCGAGGGGGCCTCGACGACGAAGGCGGCGGCACCCATGCCGACGACCATGCCGTGCCGGCGCCGGTCGAACGGCGTGGCGACCTCGGCGACGACGTCCTCGGTCGCGGCCGCCCCCGTGGCC
This sequence comes from Candidatus Nanopelagicales bacterium, assembly GCA_025456065.1. Taxonomy (GTDB): domain Bacteria; phylum Actinomycetota; class Actinomycetes; order S36-B12; family CAIYMF01; genus Prado023. The sequence continues at coordinate 1,582 of JALOLH010000043.1, forward strand.
AGGAAGCCCGACCCGACCCACGGCAGCAGCACGTCGCTGCTCACGTCGTCGGCCGAGACGACGACCACGCGCCGGCACCGTCCGGTGGCGATCCAGTCCTGGGCCAGCGCGGTGGCCTGCGTCGTGGAGGCGCAGGCGGCGTTGATCTGGGTGTTGGGGCCGCGGGCGCCGATGAGCTCGGCGAACTGCGAGTGGCCCATCGCCAGGCAGCGGAAGATGAAGCGGCGGTCGTAGGTGAACGGCTCGGTCTGCAGCAGGTGGCGCAGCTCGGCGATCCGCCGGTCCACCTCGGCCGCTGCCGGCTCGGAGCCGGTCATCCGCGCCCGCACGGCCTCGAGGGCGAGCAGCTGCTCGCGGCGGCCGCGGTCGGTCATGTAGCGCTCGACGTCGGTGGCGAACTCGCCGTAGCCCGGGAAGGCCGAGGCGAAGATGACCCCGGTCTCGTCGCGCATCGACGCCGGCAGGCCCCAGCGGTCGGGCAGCATCGTGCCCAGCGTCGTCGGGCGGTAGCGCATGACCAGCGGGATGCCCGCGTCACGCAGCGCGTCCAGGCCCGCCCCGATCGCCAGGCGCGTCGTGCGGTCCAGCGCCACGTCGCGGGCGGCCTCGACGCCGAACTCCTCGACGACGTCGAGCGGGGCGCCACGGCCGGCCAGCTTGATCACGCCGGACTCGTCGTCGATCGTCTCGAAGACGGGGTCCTGGCCGGCCTTCTTCACCAGTCGGGTGATGCGCTTGTCGACCATCGCCTCACGGAAGCGGTGCGGGATCACGTCGATGAACTGCTGGCCGTCGAGGATGCGCGCGATGTTCTCGTCGTCGAAGACCCGATCCACGCCGGGCAGGCCCAGCGCCGCACCGGTGATGACGACGGGTTCGGTGGAGACGGCGCCGCCGGCGGCGGCGGGAGCCGCCCCGCCGTACATCCGCATCCCCTGCTCCAGCACGTCGGCGAACAGCCGACCCAGTTCCTCGTAGCGCGCGGTCGTCATGGGAGTCCTCGGAGTCGTGGCAGCGGTGGGGGACGCAGGGATGGGGGAGGTGGCGGGAGGCTGCGCCGCGACGGCGGCTGGCACGGGCGCGGCAGCGGGGGCCGGCGCGGGGACGGCCGGCGCGGGCTGGGGCGCGGCCAGGCCGAGGCCCGAGGCCCACAGCCCGCACAGCGCCTGGTTGAACGAGGCGACGTCGCCCAGCTTCGGGTGGTTGGTGAACAGCGCGAGCACGTCGTCGTGCGCCGAGCCGAGCACCTCCTCGACGAAGCCGTGCAGGGCCTTCTTGGGGCCGACCTCGACGAACACCCGGGCGCCCGCGTCGTAGAGCGTGTGCAGGCCCTTGACGAACTGCACCGGCTCGGCGATCTGCCGGCCGAGGATCTCGAGCATCGTCTCGGTGTCGGCGTTCGTGGGGTAGAACTCGCCGGTCACGTTGGCCACGATCGGCAGGCGCGGACCGCGCACGTCGAGGCGGCGCATCGCGACCTTCAGCGGCTCGCTGGCCGGCGCGACGATCTGGGTGTGGAAGGCGTGCGAGACGGGGATCCGCATCGCGGTGATGCCCTCGGCCTGGAACCGGGCGACGGCGGCCTCGACGGCGGTGGTGGCGCCACCGATGACGGCCTGGGTGTTGGAGTTGATGTTGGCCACGACCACGTAGCCGTCCACCTCGCCGACGATGCGCTCGATGTCGGCCAGCGGCCCGAACACGGCGGCCATCGCCCCGTTGTCCTCGGTGGCCACGGCCTTCATCTCACGGCCCCGGGCGCTCACGGCCTCCAGGGCGGCGTCGAAGCTCAGCGCCTCCGAGGCGACCAGGGCGCCGTACTCGCCCAGGCTGTGGCCCATCACCATGTCCGGGGCGATGCCGTAGGCGGCCAGCAGCTGCGTCATCGCGGCGTCGGTGGTGAGGACCGCGGGCTGGGTGATCTCGGTCTGCAGCAGCTGCTGGTGCAGGCGCTTGGCCGTGTCCTCGTCGGTCGCCTCGGAGAACACGAAGGCCGACAGCGGCTTGCCCAGCAGCGGGGTCATGATGCGGTCGGCCTCGTCGTACACCGCGCGGACGATGGGCTCGCGGTCGCGCAGCTCGGCGAGCATGTTCACGTACTGCGACCCCTGGCCGGTGAACAGGAACGCCACCTTGGGCGCCGGGCCGCGCCCGACGAACACGCCCTGCGAGCGCAGCAGCTTGAACATCGCCGCGTTGCCGGACTGCAGCGCCTGCACCGCCTTGCCGGCCTTCTTGGCCAGGTCCGCGGCGTCGGCGAAGTCGATCGCCACGCGGATCGCGGCCCCCGCCAGCGCGGGGTCGGGCACGGCGGGGGCCGGCGCCCGGCCGGCGGCCGCATCGGCGGCCAGCGCCTCGAGCCTGCCGATCACCTCGGCCTCGTTCGCGCCGCCGACGACGACGGCCCCGCGCAGCGGCGCCTTGCGCTCGGCAGGCGCGGCGGCGGCCGCCGTGGCGGGAGCGGGAGCCGTGCTCGCGGTCCTCGGCACGTCGGCGCCCGCGAACACGCGCGGAGCGTCCTCGGCGCGGTAGCGGCCGGGCACGTGCTCCTCGAGGGCCATGTGGAAGTTGGTGCCACCGAAGCCGAACGCACTCACGCCGGCCCGCCGGGGGTCGCCGTTGGACGGCGTCCACTCGCGCAGCTCGGTGTTCACGCGGAACGGCGTGCTCGCCCAGTCCACGTTCGGGTTCGGGTCCTGGAAGTGCAGGCTGGGCGGGAGCACCTTGTCGTGCAGGCTCATGACGGCCTTGAACAGGCCGGCAGCGCCGGCGGCGGCCTTGAGGTGGCCGATGTTCGACTTCACCGAGCCCAGGGCGATCGAGCCCGGCGCGGCGCCGTGCCCGGCGAAGACCTCGTCGAGGGCGCCGAGCTCGGCGGCGTCGCCCACCCGGGTCGACGTGCCGTGCGCCTCGAGCATGCCGATGGTCGCCGGGTCGATCCCGGCCATCTCCCAGGCGCGGCGCACGGCCAGCTTCTGGCCGACCGGGTTGGGCGCGGTGATGCCCTTGCCCTTGCCGTCCGAGGAGCCCGCGATGCCCAGGATCACCGCGTAGACGCGGTCCCCGGCACGCTCGGCGTCGGACAGCCGCTTGAGCACGAACACGGCCGCGCCCTCGCCCATCACGAAGCCGTCCGCGCCGGCGTCGAACGGCCGGGTGCCGGTCGCCGAGAGCGCCCCGATCTTGCAGAACCGGATGAACGCGCCGGGGCCCATGTTGCGGTCGATGCCGCCAGTCACCACGGCGTCCACCTGATGGGTGGCGAGCTGGCCGATGGCCGAGCTGATGCCGGCCAGCGCTGAGGCGCACGCGGCGTCGGTGGTGAAGTTCGGGCCACGGAAGTTGAACAGCGCCGCCACGCGGCCGGCCATGATGTTGGCCAGCTCGCCGGGCATGGTGTCCTCGGTGATCGTCGGCAGGTGCTCGACGAACCGCTCGCGGGCCTCGCGGCGGATCGTGGCCTGCACGTCGGCCGGCAGCGCGGCGAACGAGGGCGCGGCGGCCAGCTGGGCGTCGAACTCGGGGAAGCTGACGCGCAGCGTCGTGCGCACGTACTTGTCGCCGCCCAGCGCGCTGCCGAGGATCACCGCGACGCGCTCGGAGTCGACGGTCCAGTCCGGCCAGCCCGCGTCGAGCAGCGCCGAGCGCGCGGCGCTCACCGACCACATCTGGCCGGGGTCGAAGTGCGCCGAGACGTTCGGCGGGATCGGCAACTTCCAGCGGATCGGGTCCCACGGGAACTCCCGCACCCAGCCGCCGATCCGCGAGTACGTCTTGTCCTCGGCCATGGGGTCGGCGTCGTAGTAGAGCGCCGGGTCCCACCGCTCCGTGGGGACGTCGCTGATCGAGTACCGCCCATCGCGGATGTTGGCCCAGAACTGCTCCGCGGTGGGAGCGTCGGGCATGATCGCGCTGATCCCCACGATGGCGATCGGCTCGGTGTGCGTCATCGAACTGCCTCCTCGAGGATCGCCGTGCGGCTCAGGCGTAGAGCACGTCGGCGAGGGCGGTCATGTCGGCCAGCAGGCCGGCCTGGGCGGCACGGATGGCGTCCAGGCGCATCGTGCCCGCGAGCTGACGGTCCAGGCCCAGCGCGGGGTCGGCCGACCCGGCGACCCAGCGCAGTCCGTCGTCGGCCACCTTCAGCGCCGCCTCGCGGGCGAAGACCCGGGCGATGACGGCCAGCGCGTCGGCGTCGAAGCGCTGCTCGGCCTTCGGGTCCAGGGCGCCGTCGGCGCTGGCTGCGGCGCGCCGGCAGAGCGACGCGGCGCACTCGGCGTGCGCGACGAGCTCGCCGAGCCGGAACAGCACGTGCTGGTTGCGGGTCAGCCGGCCCTGCTGGCAGGCGCTGAACACGGCGGCCAGCGCCTCGAGCGCCAGGGCCGCCGTCTCGGCGCCGACCGTCGGCCGGCTCGCGTGCAGGGCGCGCATGGCCTGCGCCATCTCGACGTAGTACCCGCCGCGGGACTTCAGGTGCTCCTGCCAGCGGTCGCGGGCGATCGTCATCTCGAGGATCTCGGAGGTGCCCTCGTAGATGGTGGTGATCCGCACGTCGCGCTTGATCTTCTCGACCAGGTACTCGCGGGTGTAGCCGTAGCCGCCGTGCGCCTGGATGGCGTCCTCGGCCGCCGCGTTGCCGGCCTCGGTGGCCAGGTACTTCGCGATGGCGCCCTCCGTGTTGAGGGCGCCGTCGTGGCCCTGGCCGGCGTCGATGAGCAGTGCGGTCTCCTCGATGAAGGCGCGCGCGGCCTCGAGGCGGGCGACGTGGGGGACGATGAGCTTGTGGGTGTAGCCCTGCTTCTCGGCCAGGGGTGAGCCGCCGGCGATGCGCTCCTTGGAGTAGGCGATCGCGCGGTCGACGGCCTCCCAGCCGCCGCCCAGGCCGAAGGCCGCGACCATGACGCGGGTGTAGCCGAAGACCTGCTGGGCCTGCACCAGGCCCTTGCCCTCGACGCCGCCGATGAGGTTCTCGACCGGGACCTCGACGTTGTCCAGGAACAGGGCGGCGGTGTTCGACAGCCGGATGCCGTGCTTGTCCTCGGGCTTGGCGCTGGTGAAGCCGGGCGTGTCCTTGGGCACCACGAACCACGTGGGGCCGGCCGGGGTCAGCGCCAGGATGGTCGTGGCGTCGGCGATGGTGCCGTTCGAGATCCACTGCTTGGCGCCCGAGATCCGGTAGCCGGTGACGGTGCCGTCCTCGGCCTCGATCGGGACCGCCTTGGTCTTCATGGCGCCGAGGTCGGAGCCCGCCTCGGGCTCGGTGGCGCCGTAGGCGAAGACGATGCCCTCCTCGGCGATGGCCCCGAGCCACTGCTGCTTCTGCTCCTCGGTGGCCCCGACCAGGATCGGGTCGCTGCCCAGGAAGGTGGCGAAGATGGCGGTGGCCAGCCCGATGTCCTTGCGGGCCATGACCTCGCACAGCCGGTAGGAGTCCATCGCGCCGCCGCCCATGCCGCCGTACGCCTCGGGCACGAAGACCAGCTGGATGCCCAGGTCGGCCGACATCGCGCGGACCGTGTCCTCGGGGCAGATGTCCTCGTGGTCGAGCTCCAGCTGGCGCTCCAGCGGCAGCGCGTCGGCCAGGTACTCCGTCAGGCCGTCCATCATCAGCCCGAGGGTCTCGGCGTCCAGCCCCTGACCCATCGCGACGTCCTGGTCGATGCTCATCCGTGCCTCCTGCAAGAGCCCGCGCCCGCCCGGGCGCACGTGACGATCACGCTAGGCGGGGGGCCGCCGGCAGGGGCGGGGCGAACAGGCCGCGATCGGGGGACCTTGGACAGTTACCGGCGGGTAGGCCGGGCCGGATGCGGGAGGGGGTATGTGTCGCCTCGGACAGGCAGCCGCCGCGACCAGCGCGACAGGGCCGGGCCGTGGGCGCACACTGCGCCGTGGGGACTCGGGGCGACCGCGGTGTGCAGGTGGGAGCGGCATGGACGGGGGAGCGGTCGAGCTGCCCGGACCGATGCGCGAGGCAGCGCTGCAGCGGGCCATGACCTTCGCGGGGGCCGGGGTTCCGCAGGCCTGAGCGCGGGGTCTCAGCTCGCCGGGGCGCTGCCGGCGAGGCCGAGCGCCGAGCGCAGGTGCGCGACCACGGCGGCGGCCGGGTAGGGCGCGGGGCCGCCGGGCATGGCACCGGCGAGGTCGCGCACGCCGCGGAAGTCCTCGCCGGAGGTCACCAGCGCCGGCTCGACCGCGCCGCCCTTGCGCCGCTGGCCCAGGCCGGCCGCGGCGAGCAGGCCGTTGCACAGGCACAGCCGACCCTCCGCGTTCTGCGGGCGGCCGCCCTTGCGCGCGTACATCGCCGTCGGCTCGGCCGGGCAGCGGAAGTCCAGCTCGCCGTCCTCGCGCAGGAACGGGGAGCGCAGGTGCCCGATGTCGCACACCGCCCGGCGGGCCGCGACGACCTCGGGATCGGTGAGCGTGCCGTCGAGCTCGATGACCCGGAACGGGAACCCGGTCGGCGAGGCGCGCCAGTCGCTGCGGACGACGAGGTCGCCGGTCACCGCCGCGTCGATCACGCGCTGCTTGAGGGTGGCGTCGAAGCCCGACTCCTGGCTGTACGCGAAGACCGTCCCGACCTGGACGCCCTGCGCGCCGAGCTCGCACGCGCGGCGCAGGCCCTCCGGGGTGGCCCACGAGCCGGCCAGCCAGAACGGCAGTCCGAGGGCGGCGAGCACCGCGAGGTCGGGCTCGTCGCGGTCGTCGTACACCGGCTGCCCGCGCTCGTCGGTGCGACGCGGGCCGCGCGGGGGCGCGTTGTGCCCGCCGGCGCTCGGCCCCTCCACCACGAAGCCGAACGGACGGGTCGCGGGGTCGGCGGCCAGGCCGGTGGCGAGGTCGGTGGAGGCGACGATCGCCAGGAACCGCGGCTCGGGCAGGCGCTGCCAGGTGCCGTCGGCGACGAGCACCGCCGGCAGCAGCGACGTGGGACTGCACGTGACCGTCACCGGGGGCTGGTCGGAGCGCAGGCCCTGGGTGCGGATGGGCATCGTGACGTCCTGCCCCGCGGCCAGCGCCCGGATCATCGCGGGCAGCTCGGCGGGGTTGCCCGCCCCGGCCAGGACGTAGTCGACCCCGGCGAGCATCGCGCCGAGCAGCACCCACGGGATCGGCATCTCGATCTTGCGCAGCACGTTCAGGCCGACGGGGGCGTCGTGGCCCTCTCGGGCCAGCGTGACCTCGACGAAGGCGGCGACGACGGTCAGCTCCTGGAGCGCGGCGGGGGGGTCGGGACGGAACCGGGGCACAGCGGCGTAGGGGGTCGAGGGGTCGATGCCGCCCTGGACGTAGTAGGCGCGCATCACCCGTCGGGCCATCGCCGGGTCGGGGAAGCGTGCCAGCGCGCGGCGCACGTCGCCGCCAGGGTCGCCGAGCTGCAGGCGTCGGGCCAGCACGACGTCGAGGGCGGTGCCGGACACGACGCCCAGCTCCCCGGTGCTCGACACGGCACGGGCCAGCGCCCAGCCGGAGACGGCGACCCCCATCCCGCCCTGGATGACCGTGGGCAGCCGGCGGTGCGCCGTCCGGGTGCCTCGTCCTGGGGTGGGGCCCAACGTCATCGCAGATCACCTCGCTCCTCTACCTACGCAACCGTAACCTACGGTGGCGTAAGTTACGAGGAGTCGCGGCGCAGCTCCCGCGCCCAGGCGCGGGTCGGCGTCGGCTGCAGGAGGTCGTCGCGGGGCCGGCCGCGACGGGGGCTACCGACGGGTACTGCCCGGCCCGTGGCCGGAAGGGGATGCCGCGCGTGCGCCCATGTGGGGGTGCTCGGCTGCGTCCCGCGACTGCAATGTGACCTTCGTCACAGTGCTGGCATTCAGGTGGACGGGCCCGAGCTGCCCAGCTTGGAGAGGAACCCGCTGAGGTCGCCACGGGCGAGCTTCGCCGCGGTGGCGTCGTCGAGGCCGACGCTGCTCGGGTCGACGCCCCACTTCTGCAGCTGGCCGAGCACCGACGCCCGCGCGCTGGCGAACCGCTTGGCCACCATCCGACGGGCCGCCCACTCGCGCTCACGGTCACGCAGGACCTGCTCGATGCGCGCCAGCTGCTCGTCGGTCGCGGGCAGGTCGAAGGTGTGGCGGATCGCGTCGCACAGCTCGATCCGGTAGTCGTGGCCCATCCGCACGAACTCGCCGGGCTTGGAGTTCATCCCGTTCTTCAGGTCGACGAGGTTCAGCACGAACGTGACGACCGGGCGGAACTGGGTCTCCTTGGGCACCAGCGGAGGCCGGGTCTCCGGCGGGCCCATCCACCACGGCTCCCGGACGACCGCGTCGTAGGAGAACTTGTTGATCGGGTCGTCGTCGTGGATGACCTGCACGTGGCGGACCCGGTCGGACAGGTCGGGGATCGCGTCGGCGCGCGTGACGCTGGCGAGGATCCCGGCCGGGTCGGCAGCGGACGCGTCGGCGAACCACCACTCCCACAGGTCCGTGCGGAACGGCGTGCCCAGGTAGAGCCCGGCCGCCAGGCCCAGCTCGTCGAAGCGGTGGGTCCCCTGGGCGGCGACGTCCATCGCGACCTGCGCGCCGAGGCTCTCGCCGAACTGCAGCAGGCGCGGGCGGTGCCCCTCCGGCAGGGCGGCGATGCGATCACGGATCCCGGCGAGCACCTGTGCCTGCAGGGCGACCCCGGCGCGGGTCTGGTTCAGCGCCAGGGCGCTCGGCACGAGCGCGTACTGCGGCACCACGATGGCGCAGTCGCCGCGGGTCAGGTACTCCAGGGCCTCGGCGAACGTGTAGTTCACGTAGCCCACGCCGGTCGGGGCGGCGACGACGATGACGGAGCGGTCGTAGGCGCCCAGTGCCTCGAGCTCGTCGAGCGCCAGCCGGGCGCGCGCAGCCGAGGTCGCTGCGGCGTCGAACCCGGCGACGGCGCGGATCGGGTCGATCGCCGGCTCGCCCATGACGGCGCTGATCTCGTCGGCGGACAGCGCCATCAGGACGAAGCGGCGACCCTCCTTGCCGATGTCGTCGAACGCGATGAGGCTCTGCGGCCCGGCCGTGACGTACGGGCTGGTCGGCGGCTCCGGGTAGGCCGGCTCCACGATGTCGTCGGCGTGCTGCATGCGGCGGCGCACCCGGTCCAGCGCGATGCCGCCGACGGGGATCAGGGCGGCCGCGGCGACGGCATGGCCGACCAGCGGGGTGACCGGGTCCTCCCGGCGTCCCATCGCCCGCGACACCAGGCGGGTGGTGCCCTCCGCGACGGCGAACTCGGCACCGGCCAGCCCGACCAGCCCGCCACCGACGGCCGCCCCGACGCCCAGGGAGGTCAGGGCGCCGCGGATGCCCGCCGGGCGCGCGATGGCACGGTCGTCGAGGGTCTCGCCGAGCTGCTCGGCCCGCGCCTCGTCCCGGGACAGCCGCAGCGCGGCGAGGCCACCGCCCATCGCGGCCGCCGCCCCGATCCCGGCGGCGTGCCGGCCGGGGCCCAGCGCCCGCCGCAGGCCCTTGTCGGCCGCGAGCACGAGCGCGGCGACCGCCGAGCCGCCGCCGAGGACGAAGGCGCCGGAGGAGGCGGCTGCCACCGGTACGGGAGCGGCGTGGTCGTTGCGCAGCACCCGGGAGGCGGCCAGCCCGCCCGCGGCGAGCAGCCCCGCGGTCAGCAGCGTCGTGGTGTCGGGGTCCCCGCGGCCACGCGCCTGCGCCACGAGCTCGGAGCAGGCCTCGATGGCCGAGACCGCGAAGGTCCCCACGCCCATGCCGTAGGCGGCGGTCGCGGCCGTGGCCATGGCCTGGTCGCTGGCGGAACGGGGCAGCAGCCCCCGCGCGAAGGTCCCGCCGGTGACCGTCGCGGCGACGGCCACCCCCGTGCCCAGCGCCAGGTAGCGCCACTCCCGATGGCCCGACATGCGCCGCAGTCTGCCCGATGCGGGGCACGCTGGCGATGCCCAGCCACGCGGAACGGCGCGGCGCGCACCGGTCCCGGTGCTCGGTGGCGCAGCCGTGCGGCTCGGCGCTCGGGGACCCGGGACATGGCCCCACCCTGCAGCCCGGGTCCGACATCGTGGCGGCACGGCCGCCGCAGGGTCGCGCGCGCTGCATGCGTGCGGGCCCGCGACTAGCGTCGGGTCGGCACCGACCGAGGGAGGCCGTCATGTCCGAGCAGTCCGCCGGCCGCCCCGAGCGCGCCGAGCCGTCGCTGCCCTCGTTGCCGGCGAGCATCGCGCGCTCCGCGGCGCTGTGGAAGCGGCCCGCGACCGCGACGACCGTGCTGCCCGACCAGGAGTCGGCGATCCTCGGCTGGCAGCCGTCGCGCGAGCGGCTCGCGGAGTACCGCGCCCTGCTCGGCTCGCCCGCGGAGCTGCCGATCGCCTACCCGCAGGTGCCGCTCATGGCCATGACCATGGACCTGGTGTCGCGCTGGTCGTTCCCGATGCGCGCGATGGGCATGGTCCACATGGGCGCGACCGTCGAGGTGCTCGCGCCGCTGCCCGCCGAGGCGTCGTGGGACCTGCGCTGCTGGAGCACCCCCGGGCGCCACGTGCGCTCCGGCCTCGAGTTCGACGTGTGGGGCGAGGTGTCGCTCGACGGCGCCCCCGCTTGGCGGTCACGAGCCGTCTACCTCTCGCGCAGCCGCCCGGCCAGCGGGGCCGAGGAGTCGACGGTGCCCGCCGCGGCGCCGGACGGCCCGTGGGCGCGGACCCTGGCGCTGCCAGCTGCGGAGGGCACCGGGCGCGCGTTCGCGCGGGTCTCGGGCGACATCAACCCGATCCACCTGCACCGCATGCCCGCGCGCGTGCTCGGGTTCCCGCGCGCCATCGCGCACGGGTGGTGGATCGCCGGGCGGGTCGCTGCCCTCCTCGAGGCCGACGAGGCGATCCCGGGGCGGACGCTGGAGATCGCCTTCCGGCGCCCCGTGCTGCTGCCCTCGACCCCCGACCTGCTGGTCCGCGACCTCGCAGCCGGCCACGAGTTCCGGGTGGCGCGCGCAGGCACCGACGAGGCGCTCTGCTCCGGGCGGATCCTCGGGGGGTGAGGGGACCCTGCCAGGGCCGACGCGCACCGTGGCGCGACCGCGGGACCGCGTCGTGGCTGCCGGGCCTGCCAGCGGTCGCCGCGCCAGAATCGGGGCATGGGCAGCGAGCGCGGGGCCGATCCGAGCGGTCCCGCGGTGCTGGCGGGCGCGAGCCCGCCCGGCTCGCGCACCCCGCCCGCGCTGCGTCCCCCGCCAACGGTCGGGGTGCCCCGCGGCCAGGATGCGGCTGCCCTGGCGACCCAACGGCGGGCGGTGCTCGCCCGGCTGGGCCCGCTGCACGACGACGTGCTGGAGGCCGTGCGGGCGGGCCGGGGCCGTGAGTTCCAGCGACTGGAGCTCATGGGCGACTCGGTCCTCGAGGTGGTCCTGCACGCCCACGCGGTGATCGCCGGTCCCGGCTGCCCGACCTGTGCCGGTCGAGCCGACCGCTTCACCACCGACGCGCACCTCAGCGAGCTGGGACGGCGGATCGAGCTGGGCGACTGGCTCGAGCGCACACCGCCGCAGCACCGGGTGGCCGACCTGGTGGAGGCGTGCGTCGGCGCCGTCTGGGTGAGCCGGCGCTGGGCCGGGGTCGTCGGCCTGGTCGCGCGGGAGCTGCACCCCCTGGATGCGGTCGAGCAGCGACAGCTGCTGCACGGCGGCGCCCACCTGCATCCCGACTCGCCGGCCCGGGCCCGCGAGATCCTCGGTGCCTCCGTCCTCGAGGCCGCGGCCTCGACGTCGGCCTACCTGCGCTATCCCGAGGCGGACGAGGGCGTCCTGTCCCGGGTGAAGGCGCGGATGCTCGCCGGGGAGCACGTGCTGGGCCGCTCGCGGGACTCCAAGTGGGTGCACCGGACCCTGCGGCGGCGCCGGTTCGTCCGCGACGACGTGGAGCGTGCGCTGGCCGAGGACCTGCTCGCCCGGGGGCTGGCCTCGGCGATCACGATCGCGTGGCCGCTGGTCTCGTAGCCCGTTCGTCCACAGATGCCGCGGCGGGGGCTGGTCGGAACCGACAGCGTCGGGCAGGGTGCCTCTCGCGACACCAGGGCAGGTGTCGGAGGGGGAGCGATGAACGAGACGACGATCACGATCTCCGGCAACCTGGTCAGCGATGTCGACCACCGGGTCACCGCCCGGGGCGACGCCCTGGCCCGGTTCCGGATCGCCTCGACGGCCAGCCGGTACGACCGTTCCAGCGGGCGCTGGCTCGACGGGGACACGACCTTCTGGAACGTCACGGTCTGGCGCCGCGCCGCCGACAACGCGGCGGCCTCGCTGGCCAAGGGCCAGCCGGTCGTGGTGTTCGGCAGGGTCAAGCAGCGGACGGTCGACCGCGAGGTGCCGGCCGCGCCCGGCTCGACGATGGCCGTGACGTTCACCGACATCGAGGCGACCCACTTCGGGCTGGACCTCGCCCGTTGCCGGGCGCGGTACGAGCGGGCGCCGATCGGGCCACAGACCTCCGAGCTGGGGCCGGTCGGCGAGCTGGGGCCGGTCGGCGAGCTGGGGCCGGTCGGCGAGCTGGGGCAGGTCGGGCAGGCCGGCGCCGGGGAGTCGCCGGCGGTTGCGGGGGCGTCGCAGCCGGATGGGGCCGCCGACGCGGCCTGACGCCGGGGGGTGCCAGGCGCCCCGGAGCCGGTCGGTCGGGCGCGGGGGTCCCGACCGGCCGACCTCCGGACGCCGTGCACCCCCTCGTGGAGCCCGTTCGGGATTGGGGGCGTGCCGGCGCCGGCGGATACCCTTGCCGACCATGGCCGAGTTCATCTACACCCTCAGGCGCGCCCGCAAGGCGCACGGCGACAAGGTCGTCCTCGACGACGTGACGCTGTCCTTCCTCCCCGGCGCCAAGATCGGCGTGGTCGGCCCGAACGGCGCCGGCAAGTCGAGCCTGCTCACGATCATGGCGGGCCTGGACCAGCCGTCGAACGGCGAGGCCGTGCTGACGCCCGGGTACACCGTGGGGATCCTGGCGCAGGAGCCCGAGCTCGACGACAGCAAGACCGTGCTCGGCAATGTGGAGGACGGGGTGGCCCAGACCAAGGCGCTGCTCACCCGGTACAACGAGATCTCCGAGCAGATGGCCGATCCCGACGCCGACTTCGACGCCCTCATGGCGGAGATGGGCCGGCTGCAGGAGCAGATCGACCACCTCGACGCGTGGGACCTGGACAACCAGCTCGAGCAGGCGATGGACGCCCTGCGCTGCCCGGCCCCGGACGCCGACGTGTCGGTGCTCTCCGGCGGAGAGCGTCGCCGGGTCGCGCTGTGCAAGCTGCTGCTGCAGCAGCCCGACCTGCTGCTGCTCGACGAGCCCACCAACCACCTTGACGCCGAGAGCGTCCAGTGGCTCGAGCAGCACCTGGAGAAGTACGCCGGCACCATCGTGGCCATCACCCACGACCGGTACTTCCTGGACAACGTCGCCGAGTGGATCCTCGAGCTCGACCGCGGCCGGACGTTCCCGTACGAGGGCAACTACTCGACGTACCTGGAGAAGAAGGCGGCACGCCTGAAGGTCGAGGGCCAGAAGGACGCGAAGCTCAAGAAGCGCCTGACCGACGAGCTGGAGTGGGTGCGCTCCAACGCCAAGGCCCGACAGACCAAGAGCCGCGCACGGCTCGACCGCTACGAGGAGATGGCCGCCGAGGCGGAGAAGACTCGCAAGCTGGACTTCGAGGAGATCCAGATCCCGCCCGGCCCGCGCCTGGGCTCGGTCGTCGTCGAGGCCACGAACCTGACCAAGGCGTTCGACGACCGGCTGCTCATCGACGACCTGAGCTTCACGCTGCCCCGCAACGGCATCGTCGGCATCATCGGGCCGAACGGCGTGGGCAAGACCACCCTGTTCAAGATGATCGTGGCCGCGGCCGACGGGGACACCTCGGACAAGGCCACGCTGCCGACCTCCGGCGACATCCGGGTGGGCGACACGGTCCAGCTGTCGTACGTCGACCAGAGCCGTGCCGGGCTGGACCCGACCAAGAACGTCTGGGAGGTCGTGTCCGAGGGGCTGGACTGGATCAAGGTCGGGCACGTGGAGATGCCCTCGCGGGCCTACGTGAGCGCGTTCGGCTTCAAGGGCCCGGACCAGCAGAAGCCGGCGAAGGTGCTCTCCGGCGGCGAGCGCAACCGGCTGAACCTGGCGCTCACCCTCAAGCAGGGCGGCAACGTGATCCTGCTCGACGAGCCGACCAACGACCTGGACGTGGAGACGCTCGGCTCGCTGGAGAACGCGCTGCTCGAGTTCCCCGGCTGTGCCGTGATCACCTCGCACGACCGCTGGTTCCTCGACCGGATCGCCACGCACATCCTCGCCTACGAGGGCGACTCGCAGTGGTTCTGGTTCGAGGGCAACTTCGAGTCCTACGAGCGGAACAAGCTCGACCGGCTCGGCCCCGACGCCACCCGACCGCACCGGGCGACCTACCGCAAGCTCACCCGCGGCTGACCCGTCCCGGCCTCGCGACCCACCGGCCGTCGGGCGGCGGTCCCGGCAGGGGTGGCCACCCGGCCCGGCGAAGTCATCGACGGTGCCGGTCCGGGCCGGCCCATCCGGCCATGCGGCCGATCGCGTCGAGGGCGCGCAGGCGCTCCTCGACGGCGTCGCGCGTCCCGGGCAGGCACACCAGGACGATCCGGTCGCGGACCTTCAGCCGGGTGAGGGTATCGGGCACGATGGGGCGACCGGACCGCACCACCAGCGAGACCAGGGCCCCGTGCGGCAGGCCCAGGTCGCGGATGTCCAGGCCCCGCAGCCGCGAGTCCGGCCCGACGACCGTGGTGATGATCTCGCCCTGCACCTCGTCCAGGGGGGCGGCATCGATCTCGAGCGTGTGCGGCCCGCCCGCGGTGACACCCAGGGCCCGCGCGGCCCTGGGGATCAGCGGCCCCTGGATCGCGGTGAACACCACGACCAGCACGAAGACGATGTCGAAGAGGTAGGCGGTGCCGAACAGCCCGGCCGACACCGGGATGGTGGCCACCACGATGGGCACGGCGCCGCGCAGGCCCGCGACGGACAGGAACGCCTGCTCCCGCCAGGGGATCCGGAACGGCGTGGCGCAGGCGATCACGGACAGGGGCCGGGCGACCAGCAGCAGCACCCCGCCGACCACCAGCGCCGGGACGATGGCGGCGGGCAGCCGGCTGGGGCTCGACAGCAGGCCGAGCATCACGAACAGGCCGATCTGCGCCAGCCAGCCCACGCCGTCGGCGAACGAGCGCGTGGCGCGCAGGTGCGGCAGCCGGGCGTTGCCGAACCAGAGCCCGGCGACGTAGACGGCCAGCAGCCCGCTGACCTGCAGCACGGAGCCGGCCGCGTACGCCAGCACCATGAGCGCGAACGCGGTGATCGGGTACAGGCCCGCGGCCGGCAGCGCGAGGCGGCGCAGGAGCCACTCGCCGACGGCGCCGGTCGCCAGCCCCAGCAGCAGCCCGCCGGCCAGCTGCGCGACGATCAGGACCACGGTGACCGGCCAGGGCTGCGTGCCCCAGGCCGGTGAGGTGACCAGTGCCACCAGGACGACCACCGGCGGGTCGTTGAAGCCCGACTCGGCCTCGAGGATGGCCGCCGGGCGGCGCGCCAGGGGGACCCGGCGCAGGATGGAGAACACTGCCGCCGCGTCCGTCGAGCTCACGATCGCACCCATGAGGACTGCGGTCCGGGCATCGAACCCGAGCAGGATCGCGGTGGCCGCGGCGACCACCCCGACGGAGATGCCGACGCCCAGGGTCGCCAGGACCGAGGCGATCCCGAGCGCGGGCCGGATGTCGCTCCAGCGCGTTGACAAGCCCCCGGACGCCAGGATGACGGCCAGTGCCAGCAGCCCCAGGTTCTGGGTCAGCACGACGTCGGAGAACTGCAGGCCGAGGCCGGCCTCGCCGATGGCCACGCCCAGGCCGAGGAACACGAGCAGCGCGGGCACCGAGGTGCGGGCCACCAGCCGGGCGCCGACCACGCCGACCAGCAGGATGCCCATGCCGGCCACCAGCGCCCAGTTGAACGAGATGGTGTCCACAGCGGCGTCCTGGTCTGCTCCGGCCGGCCAAGCCTTCGGGGTGTTCCCGTGACTCTAGCGAGACGCCCCCCGCCGAGACCGGGTGCGCAGCGCGGCGCGCGGCATGGTGCGTCCCGGGCGCCGCGCTGACCGGGCGCCGGGCAACCGGGGACGCCGGTACGGGGACGCCCGCGGGCCCACGGGCCAGGACGAGGCGGGGTCAGCCGGTCGCGGCGTCCAGCAGGTACAGGAACGAGGCGTACTCGTGGCCGACGCCGCGGGTCATGCCGAGCTCGCAGGTGCGGTTCGAGCACAGGTAGGCGTCGAACGTGCGCCCCGCCAGCTCCGCGGCGGCCTCGGCGACCGCCGCGTCGTTGAGCTCGGGGTGCAGCATCCCGCGGTCACCGGCGAAGCCGCAGCAGGTGCCGTAGACCGGCAGGGTCACCTCGTCGGCCAGCGCCGCGGCGACCTCGGTGAGCGGGCCGGTCAGGCCGAGGTGCTGCCCCGCGCACGTCGAGTGGACCACCACCGAGCCGACCTTCGTGTGCACCGACAGCCTGGGCAGGAGCTCGTCGCGCGCCCAGGTGATCGAGTCCAAGACCCGCAGCGCGGCGTGCTGGGCGACCGCGTCGCCGGTGAGGTACGGCTCGACCTCGTGCACCAGGCCGAGGGTGCACGAGGTGGCGTCGCAGACCACCGGCAGCCGTCCGCCGTCGGTCCACTCCCACAGGCGGGCGACCACCTTGTTCGCCATGTAGCGGTTGCCCCTCGTGTACCCCTTCGAGTGCCAGACCGTGCCGCAGCACGTGTCGGCCACGTCCGGGGGGATCCAGACCGGCTGCCCGGCGCGCGCGGCCAGCCGCACGACCACCTGGGGCAGCGAGGGGGCGGCGTCCCATGAGTCGGGGTTGCCGAAGATCCGGTTGATGCAGGCCGGGTAGTAGACCGCGGCGGCGCCGGTGCGCTCGGTGACCGGGAGCGCACCGACAGCCGCGCTGGGGATCTCCGGGATCCACCGGGGCAGCACGTCGTGGCTGATGACCGTTCGGCCGAGGTCGGTCACCCCCGTGACGACGCCCTCGCCGCCGAGCGAGCTGACCCCGCCGGCAGCGCGCAACGCGAGCCGGCCGGCCAGCTGCATGCCCCGGTAGCCCTTCGCGATGCCCAGCGCGACGGCCTCGGCCGGCGGGTTGTGGGCGGCGACCCGGAAGTCCTTCATCATCTCGCCGGTGTTGATGTCCACCGGGCAGGCGAGGGCACAGGTGCCGTCGCCGGCACAGGTCTCCACAGCGTCGTACGCGTAGTCCTCGGCGAGGGCCCGGGCCACGGGCGATCCCGCGGGCTGGCGGACCATCTCGCGGCGCAGCACGATGCGCTGCCGCGGCGTGGTGGTGAGCCGGCGGCTGGGGCAGACGTGCTCGCAGTAGCCGCACTCGATGCAGCGGTCGGCGACCGGCTCGATGGGCGGGGCGGTCTTGAGGTGGCGCAGGTGCTCCTCGGGGTCGTCGGTGAGCAGCACGCCCGGGGACAGCACCCCGTGCGGGTCGACGAGGCGCTTCACCGCACGCATGTGCCCCGCGATCACCGGGCCCCACTCGGCCTCCACGAAGGGGGCGATGTTGCGTCCCGTGCCGTGCTCGCCCTTGAGCGAGCCGTCGAACTCCTCGGTGACCATCCGCACCACGTCGCGCAGGAAGGCGTCGAACCGGGCCACCTCGGCGTCGCCCTCGAGGGACGGGGTGATCAGGAAGTGCAGGTTGCCCGCCGAGGCATGGCCGAAGATCACCCCGGCGTACCCGTGCTCGACGAGCAGCCTCTGGATGGCCAGCGCCCCGTCAGCCAGCCGCTCGGGCGGGAAGCAGACGTCCTCGAGGATGAACGAGGTGCCCGGGGGCCGGGCGGC
This sequence comes from Candidatus Nanopelagicales bacterium, assembly GCA_025456065.1. Classification (GTDB taxonomy): domain Bacteria; phylum Actinomycetota; class Actinomycetes; order S36-B12; family CAIYMF01; genus Prado023. The sequence continues at coordinate 19,447 of JALOLH010000043.1, forward strand.
GCCGACCGAGGCGAGCAGGCCGTTGCGGATCACCCAGTAGTCCGCCGCACGGACCTGGTCGCGGGTGAAGTCGGTCGGCTCGAGCAGGTCGAGCCCCGCCAGCAGCTCGGTGGCGACCGCCTCGGACCGGGCGGAGCGCTCGGGGCTCTCGTCGCGGAACTCGACGAGCAGCCCGGTCGCGGTGTCCGGCAGTGCGTCCCACCGCTCGGGCACGCCCGGGCGCCCGCGCACCGCCGCGATGGAGGCCCGGTCCATCAGCTCGACGGCCGCGGCGCCGGCGCCCACGAACGGGCCGACCGCGGACGTGGCCGCGTGCATGTCCGGGAAGAGCATGAGCGAGGTCAGGTGGTGCGCGTCGTCGGGCACGGTCTCGAAGACCGCCTCGGCGATGAAGCCCAGCGTCCCCTCGGAGCCCACCATGAGCCGGCGCAGGATCTGGACCGGCGTCTCGGGAAGGCGTTCATCGCGTAGCCGGTCGTGTTCTTGATGCGGTACTTCGCCGCGATCCGGCCAGCCGCCTGCGGGTCGGCCAGCAGCGCCTCCCGGATCTCGAGGAGCCCGGCGGCGATCGCGGGCTCGGCTGCCGCGAAGCGCTCCTCGGCGTCGGGCGCGCCGGTGTCCACGACGGTGCCCGAGGGCAGGACGAACGTCAGGTGCCGCAGCGTGCGGTAGGAGTTCTCGACCACGCCGCAGCACATGCCGCTGGCGTTGTTCGCGATCACCCCGCCGACGGTGCAGGCGGTCTTCGAGGCCGGGTCCGGCCCCAGCCGGTACCCGTACGGCTTCAGGATGGCGTTGGCCCGCGCCAGGATCGTTCCCGGCCTGCTGCGCAGGACCCGACCGCCCTCCTCGACGGTGCAGCCGATCCAGTGGCGCTGCACCTCGACCAGGATCCCGTCGCCCTGCGCCTGGCCCGAGAGGCTGGTGCCCGCGGCGCGGAACGTCACGGGCAGCCGCTTGCGGTGCGCGTAGGCGAGCACCTCCTGCACGTCCCCGATCGAGCGGGCGAGCACGACGGCGCGCGGGAACATCCGGTAGGGGCTGGCATCGGTGGCGTACCGGACGAGGTCGATCGCCCGCGTCAGCACGACGTCGGGGTCACCGAGCAGGGCCTCGAGGTCGGCGCGCAGCCAGGCGTCGGTGCCCGCGGCCAGGCGGTCGGGGGCACGGTCCGCGGTGGGGCGCGGGGACGGCACCTCGTACGTGCGGGCGGGGGCGTCGAAGAGCCTGCGCATGCCGAGCAGGCTGCCATCGGTCGCAGGCTGTGTCCTGACGTGCCACCGACCCACGTGCTGGCCCACGTCGGGTCGCCGCCCCCGACGCCGGCCACCGCCGCGTCGCACCCGGCCGGCCGCGTGCCGCGCGTGACCGGGGCGGCAGGAGCACACTGGGCACCGCCGCCGGCGCCCCCGGCGGCGGGCCGCCGTACGAGCGACCTGCTCCCCGCGGCTGCCCCTTCCCCATCCACCCGGGAGGATCCCCATGGACCCGTCGAAGACCGCTGTGGTGCTCATCGAGTTCCAGCACGACTTCACCAGCGAGGGCGGTGCCCTGCACGGCGCCGTCGCCGAGGTGATGGAGCAGACCGACATGCTCGACCACGCCCGCGAGGCGGTCGAGGCGGCCCGGGCCGCCGGTGCCACCGTCATCCACTCACCCATCCAGTTCGCCCCCGGGTACGGAGAGATCACCGACACCCCCTACGGGATCCTCAAGGGCGTCGTGGACACCAACGCGTTCGTGAAGGGGTCCTGGGGCGCCGAGATCGTCGAGGACGTCGCCCCGGCCGAGGGCGACATCGTCCTGGAGGGCAAGCGGGGCCTGGACGCCTTCGCCAGCACCAACCTCGACTTCATCCTGCGCAGCAAGGGCGTGCAGACCGTCGCGCTCGCCGGCTTCCTGACCAACTGCTGCGTGGAGTCGACGATGCGCTCGGCCTACGAGCGGGGCTTCGAGGTGATCACGCTCACCGACTGCGTCGGCGCGACGAGCATGGCCGAGCACGACAACGCGATCACCTACGACTACCCCATGTTCTCCAAGCCGATGACGTCCGCCGAGTTCGCCGACGCGCTCGGCGGCGAGGAGGCCGGGGACACCTCGCGCGGCTCCTGAACCGGGGGCACCTCGCGCGGCTCCTGCACCGGGGGCACCTCGCGCGGCTCCTGAGCCCGGGGGCACCTCGCGCGGCTCCTGCACCGGGGGCACCTCGCGCGGCTCCTGAGCCCGGGGGCACCTCGCGCGGCTCCTGAGCCCGGGGGCGGGCCGTTCGCCCGGGGGCGGGGGACCTCCGCCGGCCGGTTGACCGATTCGCCCGACCTAGGCTGACCGGTCGTGGACGTCGTCGGACTGCTCGTCGAGGAACCCCTGATCCTGCTGTTCGCGGTCCTCGCCGCCGGCTCGGCGATCGGCGCTGTCCGGTTCGGCAGCTTCTCGTTCGGCTCGGCAGCGGTGCTGTTCACCGGCCTGGCCGCGTCGGCCTACGACCCCGCGCTGGTGATTCCGCGCATCGTGGGCGTCCTCGGACTGGCGATCTTCGCCTACGGCGTGGGGGTGAGCAGCGGCCCGCAGTTCTTCCACGTGCTGCGCAACTACCGCGTCGCGGTCGTCCTGGTCGTGGGGGTGCTGCTGGTGGCGGCCGCGGTCGCCGTGGGGATGGGCCGGCTGCTCGACCTGTCCGGGCCGACCGTGGCCGGCATGTACGCCGGCGCGCTGACGAACACCCCGGCGCTGGCCGCCGCCATCGACGGGCTGGGCACCGACGAGCCGACGGTGGGCTACTCGGTGAGCTACGTCGGCGGCGTGCTCGGGATGGTCGCCGCGGTCGCCCTGCTCGGGGTGGCCCGGCTGCCGCACGCGCAGGAGGTGGCTGCGGCCGACGCCCCACCGCCGGAGCTGGTCCACCAGACGATCCGCGTGACTGTCGACGACGCGCCGATGCTGGGCACGATCGTCGAGGAGGGCCATGTGATCTTCTCGCGCACCGAGCGGGACGGGGTCGTGCGGGTGGCCACCGACGCGTTCCAGCCGCAGCCCGGCGACTGCGTGGCCGTCATCGGGCCGCAGGAGGCGGTCGACGGGGTGACCGCCCGGCTGGGCAGGCGCAGCACCACCTACCTCGCCCTGGACCGCGGCACGCTGGACTTCCGCCGCATCGCGGTCTCCAGCCACGACGTCGCGGGGCGCACGATCGCCGACCTGCGGCTGCCGCGCCGGTTCGGTGCGACCGCCACCCGGGTGCGCCGGGGCGACATCGACCTGCTGGCCACCGACGACCTCGTGCTGCAGGTCGGTGACCGGGTGCGCGTCGTGGCCCCGCGCGAGCGGCTGCCGGAGGTGGCCCGGCTGCTCGGCGACTCCGAGCGGGCCACGGGCGAGCTGGACCCGACCGGCTTCGCCCTGGGCCTCACCCTCGGCCTGCTGCTGGGCGTGGTGGCCATCGAGCTGCCCGGCGGCGCGACGGTGGAGCTCGGCCTGGCCGGCGGCCCGCTCATCGTGGGGCTCCTGCTGGGCCGGGTGCAGCGCACCGGTCCACTCATCTGGGCGCTGCCGTTCCCGGCGGCGACCGCGCTGAACCAGCTGGGGATCCTGCTGTTCCTCGCCTACGCCGGCACGAACGCCGGCGACGACCTCGTGGCCGCCATGCGCACCGACCAGGGGGTGCGGATCCTCGCCGGCGGCCTGGTGGTGACGACCGTGGCCGCCTTCGCGCTCACGATGCTCGGCCCGCTGCTGGCCGGGATCGCCGGACCACGGCTGGCCGGTGTCATCGCCGGGTTCCAGACCCAGCCCGCGGTCCTGTCGTTCGCCAACGAGCGGACCGGAGCGGACCCGCGCGTGAACCTCGGGTACGCCCTGGCCTACCCGGTGGCGATGATCGTCAAGGTGCTCGTGGCACCGGTCATCGGCCGGTTGTAGCGGCCGGCAGGGCCCCGGGCCGCGCGGCTCAGCGCAGCCAGGCCGCGGTGTCCGGCGGCAGCAGGAACCCCCCGTCGGGGGCGACCGCGAGCTCGGCGCCGCTGGTGAGGACGACCGTGGTCGCCTCGACCACCGCCGTGGCGTCGCCGAGGTTCATCGCGACCAGCACGTGCGGGTCCGTGTCGCCGGCGGGGCGGCGCAGCACCAGGCAGTGCGCGTCCGGTGCCGACATCCACTCGAGGTCGCCGTCGCCGAGCGCCTGCTCGACCCGGCGCAGCCGCAGGGCCCGTCGGGTCAGCTCGAGCATCGAGGTGGGATCGCCCGTCTGGGCCGCGACGCTGATCGACCCCCAGTCCGCCGGCATGGGCAGCCAGGACGTCCCGCTCGTGGAGAACCCGAAGGCGGGCCCCTCCGTCGTCCAGGGCATCGGCACCCGGCTGCCGTCGCGGTAGCCCTCGGCCCCGTGCGTGCGGCGGAAGGCCGGATCCTCGCGGCACTCCGCCGGCAGGTCGAGGACCTCCGGCAGCGCCAGCTCCTGCCCCTGGTAGAGGTAGGCCGAGCCGGGCAGGCCGAGCATGAAGACCAGGGCGGCGCGTGCCCGGGCCACGCCGCGGGCGTCGTCGGGCTGCACGGCGGGCAGCTGGGCGGTGTTGCTCGTGGGCAGCCGCGCGCCGACGGCCTCGAGGCCGAACCGCGTGCGCACCCGTGGCACGTCGTGGTTCTCCAGCACCCACGTCGTCGGCGCCCCGACCAGGCCCGCCTCGTACACCGAGTGGTCGATGATCCGGCGCAGGACGGGGCCGTCCCAGGGCGCCTTGAGGTGGTGGAAGTTGAAGGCGGTGTGCAGCTCGTCGGGGCGCAGGTACGCGGCGTGCGCCTGCGCGCTGGAGACCCAGACCTCGCCGACGAACGCGCGTGGTGGGCTGTACTGGTTGGCCACCCGGCGCCACTCGCGCCAGATCGCGTGCACCCCGGGCTGGTCCCACATGGGTTCGGGCTCCACCTCGCCGGGCAGCATCGCGTGCCGGTCGACGTGCCTGGTCGACTCCGGGTAGCCCGGTGCCTTCACCAGCCCCATCGCGACGTCGATGCGGAAGCCGTCGACTCCCCGGTCGAACCAGAACCGCAGCGTCTCGACGAACTCGGCGTGGACGTCCGGGTGGTCCCAGTTGAGGTCGGGCTGGGAGGCGTCGAACAGGTGGAGGTACCACCAGCCGGTGGGTTCGCCGTCGGGGCCCGGGACCGGGCTCCACGCCCCGCCCCCGAACACCGACTCCCAGCCGTTCGGCGGCTTGGAGCCGTCGTCGCGGCCGGGCACGCAGTGGTAGCGCGCCCAGGCGTCGGAGCCCGGCCCGCCGGCGAGCAGCTCCTGGAAGAACCGGTGCTCGGTCGAGGTGTGGTTCGGGACGATGTCGACGATCACCTTCAGGCCCAGGTCGTGGGCCTCGTCGACCAGCGCCGTCGCCGTCGCGACGTCGCCGAACATCGGGTCGATGTCGCGGTAGTCCGCGACGTCGTAGCCGCCGTCGGCCTGGGGGGAGCGGTACCACGGCGAGAACCAGACGGCGTCGACGCCGAGGCGGGCCAGGTGCGCCAGGTGGGCGCGGATGCCGGCGATGTCGCCGAACCCGTCGCCGTCACCGTCGGCCCAGGACTTCGGGTAGATCTGGTAGATGACGGCGTTGCGCCACCAGTCGGCGTCGTTGGTGATGGGCACGAGGACGCATCCTCCCCTCTCCGGGGCGTGTTCGTCACGTGGCGCCCGGCGGGGCTAGATTCGCGGGGTGGACGCCAGCACCCCGCCGCCGGCCGCGGCACCGCGGCCGCAGACCCCGTTCGAGCGCTTCGGCGGCCACGACTTCTTCGACCTGCTCATCGCACGGTTCTACGCCGGGGTGGCCGCCGATCCCGTGCTGCGCCCCATGTACCCCGACCAGGACCTCGGCCCGGCCGCCGAGCGGCTGCAGCTGTTCCTCGAGCAGTACTGGGGCGGGCCGACCACCTACTCCCAGGAGCGCGGGCACCCGCGGCTGCGGATGCGCCACGCGCCGTTCCCCGTCGACGGGGCGGCGCACGACGCCTGGCTGCGGCACATGCGGGCCGCGCTGGACGAGTGCGCGGCCGAGTTCGACCTGCGCGCGGAGGACGAGCACGAGCTGTGGGACTACCTGACCCGCGCCGCCTTCTCCATGGTGAACACCGAGCCGTACCCCGGTCCGGCCTGACCGGTCGCACGTCCGCCCAGGGGCACCAGGGCTGGCACCGTGCGTCCGCTCAGGTGCGCCCGGGGGCGCCGGCCCGACCGGCCGGCGCGGTGCCACGGTCGCGGCGCACGGCCTCGGCGGCGATCCGGCGCACCATCGCGGGGAACACCACGCCGTGGAAGGGCACGACCGCGTACCAGTAGGCGTTGCCGGCCAGGCCGCGGGGGAAGAAGGTGGCGCGCTGCCGCAGCGTCGCACGGCGTGCCCCGTCCGCCGGCTCCCCGGGCGCCGGGGCCACGTGGAACTCCAGCCACGCCAGGCCGGGCACCTTCATCTCGGCGCGCAGGCGCAGCAGCCGGCCCGGCACGACCTCCTCGACCCGCCAGAAGTCGCACGCCTCGCCGACGTGCAGCTCGGTCGGATGCCGCCGGCCGCGGCGCAGGCCGGGGCCGCCGATCAGCCGGTCGAACCCACCGCGCAGCTCCCACGCCCACGGCAGCGAGTACCAGCCCTGCTCGCCCCCGATCGAGGCGACCACCGACCAGACGGCTTCGGGGGAGGCGGGCACCTCGATGGTGCGGTCGTCGGTGTGCAGCGTGCCGCCGGCCCAGTCCGGATCCGAGGGCATCGGGTCGCTCGGCGCGCCCGGGGGCGAGGCGTCCGACCAGCGGGTCGCCACGTCGGCGTCCTTGACCCGCTGCAGCGCCAGGCGGACCGCGTCGTCGAACCCGAGCAGCCCGCCCGGCGGGTCGGGGATCCACCGGCGGATGTCGTCCTCGGCGCACACCACCTCGTTGCGCAGCGACGCGACCAGCGGCCGGGCGACGGCGCTGGGCACCGGGGTGACCAGGCCCACCCAGCGCGCGGACAGCTCGGGCTGCAGCACCGAGACCGGCAGGATCCGGCGGCGCTTCAGCCCGGCCACCGCGGCGAACCGCTGCATCATCTCCTCGTAGGTCAGGACCTCGGGGCCGCCGATGTCGAAGGCGCGGTTGACCTCGGGGGGCAGCTCGGCGCAGGCGACGAGGTAGCGCAGCACGTCGCGGATCGCGATCGGCTGGATCCGGGTGCGCACCCACCGCGGCGTGACCATGACCGGCAGGCGCTCGGTCAGGTAGCGCATCATCTCGAACGACAGCGAGCCCGAGCCGATCACCGTGCCGGCGCCCAGCGCGACCGTCGGGACGCCGGAGTCCAGCAGGATCCGACCCACCTCGGCGCGCGAGCGCAGGTGCTCGGAGAGCTGCTCGCCCTCCGGCGCCATGCCGCCCAGGTACACGATCCGCCCCAGCCCGGCTGCCCGTGCCGCGGCGGCGAAGGTGCGGGCCACGCGGACCTCGATCGCGTCGAAGTCGGCGCCGGTGCCGATGGCGTGGACCAGGTAGTAGGCGACGTCGACGTCGGCCATCGCCACGGCCAGCGCGGCAGCATCGCCCGCGTCACCCTGGACCACCTCGACCGCACCGCGCCACGGCAGGTCGCGCAGCTTGTCCGGCGAGCGGGCGAGCACACGTACGCGATACCCCGCCCGCAGCAGCTCGGGCACCAGGCGCCCGCCGACGTACCCGGTCGCGCCGGTCACGAGGCAGCGCTTCGGCTCGCCTGCGGGGTCCGTGGGCTGCGTCACGGGGCCAGTCTCGCCGCCCGGGCCACGCCCGCAACCGGGGGGGCGGGCGGCGGGCGTCGCTCAGCGAGCGGGCGCGGCCGGCGGCGGGCTGCCCGGGGGCAGCGGGGTCCCGTCCGGACCGAACTGCACCGGCCGCACCAGGACCGGCACCACGACGCCGTTGCGGTCGAAGGCCACCTTGAGCCGCTCGCGCAGCTCGCGCGTCAGCGGCACCTGCTGGCTGGCCCGCGCCTTGGCCACGATGCGCACGTAGACGGCCTCGCCGGACACCGCGTCCACGCCAGCGAACGTGGGTCGACCCAGCATCATCCGGCTGGTCTCCGGGTCGTTGGCCATCTCGGTGCCGACCTCGGTCACGATCCGGCGCAGCTGCTCGAGGTTCGCGTCGTAGGCCACCGGGATCACCGCGGAGGCCATCGTCCAGCCCTGCGACTGGTTGGCCACGCGCAGGATCTCGCCGTTGCGCACGTACCAGACCACACCGGTCATGTCGCGGATGCGGGTGATCCGCAACGTCACCTCCTCGACGTTGCCGATCACCGGGCCCACGTCCACGAGGTCACCCACGCCGTACTGGTCCTCCACGATGAGGAAGAACCCGGAGAGGTAGTCCTTCACCAGCGTCTGCGCCCCGAAGCCGAGGGCCACGCCGAGCACGCCGGCGCTGGCGATGAGCGGGGCGATGTTCACCCCGAGCTCGGTGAGGGCCAGCAGCACCGCCGTGCCCCAGATGAGCAGGGCGAAGGCGCTGCGCAGCAGCTGGCCGACCGCCCTGGCCCGCTGCTCGCGGCGCTGCGACATGATCATCGCCTGCAGCTCGACGGTCTCCTCGGGGTTGTCCACCAGGGAGTCCGCCCGGCTGTGGCCGGAGGCGATCCAGCGCTTCACCGCGCGATTGATGATGCGCGCCACGAGCAGGTGCAGCAGCGCGGCGACGACGATGATGAGACCGACCGTGAGCCCGATGCCCCAGAACCCGTCCCACCAGTTCTCCGGCGCCGCGTCCGCGAGGGGCTGCACGAGGGCGGCGGCGGGCTCGGCGAGGGCGTGCCCCAGGGCGGCGGCGGGGTCGGCGGCGGGGTGGGCGATCACGGCTGCTGAGCCTACGGCGTGGCGGCGCGGGGAGGTCCGCGGCGTGGCCGGGCGGCGGGCCGACGGCGACCCGGCCGGGGTCCGCGTCTCGGGTGGCCGACCGGCGCGCGGTGGCCACGCGCCAGCCCGTAGCCTGACCCTCCGGAGCCCCGTCCGCCGGCTGCCGGCCCGCCGCGCCACCGCGTGCCAGCGTCACCGACCGGGACCCGCCGCATCGTCCACTGGGAGGCACGCCATGGCGACCGACGCGACTGCGAACCCGACCCCGACGTCCGGTGTGGCCGCGTCGGCCGCCGCGGGCAGCGTGGCGTCCGAGGGCACGACCGCGGCGATCCCGCCGGACCCGGTCGGCACGCCACCGGTTCCCAGCGCCCCGCCGGTCGTCGAGCCGGAGTGGGTCGAGCCCAGCGCCGAGCTCGTCGAGCTGGCCCGCGCCTACGGCGTGGCGGTCGAGTACTGGGACCAGTCAGGCGCCTACCACCGGGTCGGGGCAGCCACGATCACCGCCGTGCTCACGGCCCTGGGCGTCGACGTGAGCACGCCCGAGCGGGTCTGGAACGCCCTGTACGACCGACGCAACGCGGCGTGGCGGCGGATGCTGCCCCCGGTCTTCGTGGCCCGGTCCGGCACCGAGCAGCAGTGCTGGGTGCACGTGCCGCACGGCGACGGGGTGCAGCTGTGGGTCGACCTCGAGGAGGGCGGCGACGCCTGGTTCCTGCACCAGGTGGAGCGGTGGGTCGAGCCGCGCCACGTCGACGGGATGCTCACCGGCGAGGCGACCTTCCGCATCCCCCCGGACCTGCCGCTGGGGTGGCACACGATGTGGGCCCGTTCGCAGGGGGCCGACGGCGTGGTGCGCCAGGCCTCCTGCCCACTCGTCGTCACGCCGAGCCGGCTCGATCCGCCGGCCCTGGCCGCAGGCCGGCAGTGGGGCTTCATGACCCAGGTGTACGCCATGCGCTCGCAGGACTCCTGGGGCATCGGCGACCTGGTCGACCTCGCCGACCTGGCCGCCTGGAGCGGTCACGCCGAGGGCGCGGACTTCGTCCTGGTCAACCCGCTGCACGCGGCCTCGCCGGCCGCGCCGATGGAGCCCTCGCCCTACCTGCCGGTGACGCGCCGCTTCGCCAACCCGGTCTACCTGCGGGTGGAGGCCATCGAGGAGTACGCCGGGCTGTCGCTGGAGGCTCGGGCCAGGATCGAGGCCCTGTCGATCCCGGTGCGGGCGCTGTCGACCTCGCCGGACCTCATCGACCGCGACGTGATCTGGGCGGCCAAGTCCAAGGCGCTGCGGCTCGTGTTCGACGCACCGCTCTCGCCCGGTCGCCAGGTCCGCTTCCACGCGTTCGTGGAGCGCGAGGGGCAGGGCCTGGTCGACTTCGCCACGTGGTGCGCCCTCGTCGACGCCCACGGGGCGGACCCGGAGGCGTGGCCGGCGGCGCTGCAGGACGCCTCCTCGGCGGCGGTCGCGGCGGAGCGCGAGCGGCTGGCCGACGAGGTCCGCTGGCACTCCTGGCTGCAGTGGCAGCTCGACGAGCAGCTCACCCGCGCCCAGCAGGCGGCCTCCGATGCGGGGATGCGCTCGGGCATCGTCCACGACCTCGCGGTCGGCGTGCACCCGATGGGCTCGGACGCCTGGGCCCTGCGCGACGTGCTCGCCCAGGGGGTCTACGTGGGGGCCCCGCCGGACATGTACAACCAGATGGGCCAGAACTGGTCCCAGCCGCCCTGGCGTCCGGACGCCCTGGCCGAGGCCGCGTTCCTGCCCTACCGCGACATGCTGCGCACGATCCTGCGGCACGCCGGCGGGATCAGGGTCGACCACGTGCTCGGCCTGTTCCGCCTGTGGTGGATCCCCGAGGGGATGCCCGCCTACTGCGGCACCTACGTCACCAGCGACCACGAGGCGCTGGTCGGCATCCTGCTGCTCGAGTCGCAGCGGGCCGGCGCCTGGCTGGTCGGTGAGGACCTCGGCACGGTGGAGCAGTGGGTGCAGGACTACCTCGAGTCCCGTGGCGTGCTCGGCACGACGATCATGTGGTTCGAGCGCGACTACCACCAGCACCCGGATGTCCCGCTGCAGCCCGAGCAGTGGCGCGGCAACGTGCTGGCCTCGGTGACCGTGCACGACCTGCCCCCGACGGCCGGCTACCTCGCCGGCGAGCACGTCCGGATCCGCGGCGAGCTCGGGCTGCTGACCCGACCCGCCGAGGAGGAGCTCGCCGAGTCGAACGCGCAGATCGCGGAGTGGCGCTCCATGTGCGTCGACCGCGGCTGGCTGGCCCCCGACGGCACCGACGAGGACCTGATCGTGGCGCTGCACCGGCTGGTCGCCGCCTCACCGTCGATCCTGCTCGGGGTCGCGCTGACCGACGCCGTGGGCGACCGGCGCGCGCAGAACCAGCCGGGCACCGACAAGGAGTACCCGAACTGGAAGGTGCCGCTCACCGACGCCGCCGGACGGGCGGTGCTGATCGAGGACCTGCCGACGCTGCCGCTCCTGCAGCGACTCGTCGAGGCCGTGCGAACGCGGGGCTGAGGTCGACCCCCCGGCGGGTCAGGCGCGGGAGCCCGACGCGGCGTCTGCGGCCTGGCAGCGCAGCGCGCGCTCCACGCCGTCGCGGCCCTCGGTGACGATGCGGCGCAGGCCCGCCGGCAGGCCGTCCGCGGCGAGGAACGCCTCGGTGGCCCGCAGCGTCTCCTCCTCGACGAGCATGCCGGGGTACAGGGCCGTGGCCACGGTGGCCGCCATCTCCACGCTGCGGGTGCTCCACACCTCGCGGACCACCTCGAAGTAGCGCTCGCGGTAGGGGCGCAGCAGCTCGCGCTGCTCGGGGATCCCGAACCCGGACAGCGTGGCCTCGAGCAGCGCGTTCGGCAGGGCCGTGTCGGTGACCGCGGAACGCCAGGCCCGGGCCTTGCCCTCGGCGGTCGGGATCGCCGCCCGCATGGCGGTGGCCGAGCGGCGGCCCGAGGCGGTGTCGTCGCGGGCCAGCTCGGCCTCGATCGCCGGCTCGCCGAGCCGTCCCATCGCCACCAGCCGGCCGAGGATCGACCAGCGCAGGTCGGTGTCGACCGTCAGGCCGGGCACCTCGGTGGTCCCCGCGAGCAGGCCCGCGAGGAGGTCCAGCTCGGCGTCGGTGCCGGCCGTGGCGATGAGCGCCCGCGCGTAGGCCAGCTGGTGGTCGCCGCCGGGGGCGGCCTCCAGCAGCGCGGCGTGCACCGCGCCCGAGAGCCGGCGGCGGTAGGGCTCGACGTGCTCGGGGGCGGCGTAGGCCTCGATCGCCGTGCGGGCCTGCAGCAGCACCTTCTGGACCACGCCGATGTCGGTCTCGGCCGGCAGCCCGGCCAGGGCCAGCGCGAGGTACTCCCCGCAGGACATCTCGGCGTCGCGGGTCATGTCCCAGGCCGCCCCCCAGATCAGCTGCCGGGCGCTCGGCCGGTCGAGCTCGCCGAGGTGCCCGATCGCGGTGCCCAGCGAGATCGGGCCGAGCCGGATCTTGGCGAAGGTGAGGTCGTCGTCGTTGAGCAGCACCAGGGCGGGCGGGCGCCGGCCGACCAGCTCGGGCACCTCGGTGCGCGCCCCGGCCACGTCCAGCTCGATCACCTGGGTGCGCTCGAGGCGCTGGCCGCGCAGCTCGTACAGGCCGATGCGGATGCGGTGGCGGCGCAGCACGGGCGGCAGGCCCGGCGGGGTGGTGGGCGGCTCCTGGTGGATCACGACGCTGGCGTAGGTGCCGTCCGGGGCGTACGTCGCCTCGGGGCGCAGCAGGTTGACCCCCGCGGTCCGCAGCCACTCGTCGGACCAGTCGCCGAGGTCGCGCCCGGAGGTCACCTCCAGCTCGACGAGCAGGTCGTGCAGCTCGGTGTTGCCCCACTGGTGCTTCTGGAAGTAGGTGCGCAGGCCGGCGAGGAACTCCTCCTCGCCCACCCAGGCGACGAGCTGGCGCAGGGCGGACGCGCCCTTCGCGTAGGTGATGCCGTCGAAGTTCAGCTTGACGGCCTCGAGGTCGACCATGTCCGTGGCGATGGGGTGCGTCGAGGGGAGCTGGTCCTGGCGGTAGGCCCACGTCTTGCGCAGGTTGCCGAAGGTGGTCCACGCGTCGTGGTAGTCGGTCGCGGCGACCATCGCGTGGTGCGAGGCCCACTCGGCGAACGACTCGTTGAGCCACAGGTCGTCCCACCAGCGCATGGTCACGAGGTCGCCGAACCACATGTGCGCCAGCTCGTGCAGGATCGTGTTGGCGCGCTGCTCGTAGGCCACGTGGGTGACCCGCGAGCGGAAGAGGTAGTCCTCCATGATCGTCACGCAGCCGGCGTTCTCCATCGCCCCGGCGTTGTACTCGGGCACGAAGAGCTGGTCGTACTTGCCGAACGGGTACGGGTGGCCGAAGGCGTCCTCGAAGAACGCGAACCCCTGCTTGGTCTCGCGCAGGAGCCGCTCCGCGTCCAGGAAGGGGGCCATCGAGGAGCGGCAGAAGATGCCCAGTGGGTAGGTGCCGTGCGGTCCGGCGTACTCGTCGCGCACCACGTGGTAGGGCCCGGCGACGAGGGCGGTGATGTAGGTCGACATGCGCCGCGTGGTCGGGAACTCCCAACGGGCCACGCCGTCGCGGACGGGGTAGGGGACCGGGGTGGGGCTGTTCGAGACCACCTGCCAGTGGTCGGGCGCGGTCACCCGCAGGGTGAACACCGACTTGAGGTCGGGCTGGTCGAAGCAGGCGTAGACGCGCTGGGCGTCGGCGGTCTCGAACTGCGAGTAGAGGTAGACCTCGTCGTCGACCGGGTCGACGAGCCGGTGCAGGCCCTCCCCGGTGCGCGAGTAGGCGCACTCGGCGACGACGGTCAGCGTGTTCTCGGCCGCCAGGCCGGGGACCGGCAGGCGCTGCCCGTCGTGACCGGCCACGTCGAGCGCGGTGCCGTTCAGCGTCGCCGAGACGAGCCGGGGAGCGACGAGGTCGACCCAGGTGGCGGCGCCGGGCTCGCGGCACGTGAACGTGATGGTGCTCGTCGACGCGAAGGTGGTCGGCGAGGTCGTCAGGTCCAGGTCGATGTCGTAGCCGGTCACGTCGAGCAGGGCAGCGCGGGTCGCGGCCTCGTCGCGCGTCAGGCTGGGCTTCACCACGGGGGATCTCCAGGGTCAGGTGCGGGCCATCCCGATCGGGGGCCGTGCCGACCCTACCCGTGCCCCGGATGAGGCGGTACCCGGCCGGGCGCCCGTGTGGTGTGGCTCACGCGCCGTCGCCGAACCGGCCCGAGGGCGCCACGTCCACCAGCGCGTCCCGGATCCGGGCCAGCTGCTCGACGTCCGGGGCGGGCCAGCCGTTGACCGGCCAGCCGGGCAGCGGCCCGGCGGTGACCCCGACCATGCCCGGCGGGCTGGCCGAGGCCCCGGACGTGCGCCAGGCCCGGGCGGCGACGTGCACCTCGGGGACCAGGGTGTCGGCGACCAGTGCGCGCACGGTGTCGGCGGTGATGCCCCCGCCCGCCATGATCACGTGCCCCGGCCGGGCGTTGCGCACGAGGCGCGCGAGCATCCGGGCCCCCTGGGCTGCCGTCGGCGCCCCACCGCTGGTGAGCACCCGGGCGCATCCGAGGTCGAACGCGGTCTCCACCGCCACCTCGAGGTCGCGGGCGACGTCGACGGCGCGGTGGAACGTGACTGGCCGGCCCTCCGCCGCGGCCACCAGCTCCGGCAGCAGCCGCCGGTCGGGCTCGCCGTCCTGCGTGAGCACCCCGAGGACGACGCCGTGCGCGCCGAGCCGCACGGCGGTGCGCAGGTCGCGGTGCATCACGGCGACCTCGTCCCGGTCGTACACGAAGCCGCCGCCGCGCGGCCGGATCATCACGTGGACGGCGGTGCCGTGCGGCTCGGCCAGCTCGAGGACCGTCTCGAGCGTTCCGGCCGACGGGGTGGTGCCGCCCTGCGGGTCGTTCTCGCACAGCTCGATCCGGTCGGCCCCGCCCAGCAGCGCGAGGCGGGCCGCCCCCACCGAGGTCGCGAGCACCTCGATGGGCACCTGGGCGAGACGCATGGGGCCAGCATCGTGGAGACTTGGTCGCCATGCGCGTGCACCTGGGCTGCGACCATGCCGGCTACGAGTTCAAGACCATGCTTGCCGAGTACCTGCGCACCGCCGGCTACGACGTCGTCGACCACGGTGCGCACGAGTACGACGCCGAGGACGACTACCCCGCGTTCTGCTTCGAGGCGGCCGAGGACGTCGTCGCGGAGCCGGGCAGCCTCGGGATCGTGATCGGCGGGTCGGGCAACGGCGAACAGATCGCGGCCAACAAGGTGGCCGGGGTGCGAGCAGCGCTGGGCTGGTCGGTGCAGACCGCGACCCTGTCGCGGGAGCACAACGACGCCAACGTCCTCGGGCTGGGGGCCAGGATGCACGACGTCGCCGAGTCGTTCGCGATCGTGCGGGCCTTCCTCGAGACGCCGTTCACCGGCGCCGAGCGGCACCAGCGTCGGATCGACCAGCTGGCCGCCTACGAGGCGCAGCGCGACCGCACACCCTGACCGGAGGCCCCGATCAGCCCTCGGTGCCCCAGGTGGAGTAGGGCACCCGCGAGAGGTTGGCGTTGTAGAAGCGCGGGTCGTCGGACACGTCGCGACCCGCCCACGCCGGCATCGCGAAGGGCTCGGCCGGTCCGGCGAGCTCCACCTCGGCCATCACGAGCGGCGCGTTCGCGCCGGCGAACACGTCGACCTCCCAGACGTGGTCACCGACCGGCACCAGGTGGCGCACCTTGTCGACCACCGGGCCCTGGGCCAGCTCGTCCAGCATGCTGCGGGCGTCCGCGACGGGGATCTCGTACTCGAACTCGGTGCGGGCGATGCCGCGGCTCGGGCCCTTGATCGTCAGGAAGGCGCGGTCGCCCTTGGTGCGGACCCGGACCGTGGCCATGCCGGGCTGGGCGTTCCCGGGTTGCGTCAGGTAGCCCTGCACGATGTGCACCGCGTCGGTGACGTGCTCGCGCCAGGCGTCGCTGTCCACGATGAACTTGCGCTCGACCTCCATGCCCATGGCGCCTGTCTACCAGCAGGCGTCGCCACCCGCTGCGGGCGGGGAGGTGGGGCTACCAGCAGCCCGTGACGCTCGACGCCGCCCGATCCACCGCGATGCGCGTCTGGATGCGGGTGTACCGGGTCGGCCGAGCGTTGACGATCGCCACGAAGACCTTCGTGCCCCCGTCGGCGCCGGTGGCGTAGCCGGCCAGGGCGATGGCGTCGGCGACCGTCCCGGTCTTGGCCTGGATCAGGCCGGCCGCGCAGCGGGAGGGTCGGGCGTGGAAGCGCTGGTAGCTGGCGCGCAGCGTCCCGGTGCGGCCGGCCACCGGCAACCACCCGCGCAGCCGGGACAGGCGCGGGTGGGCAGGGTCGATCGCGCGGGCCAGCGCCGCGGTGAGCGCCGGGGCGGTGACCCGGCCCTCGAGCGACAGGCCGCTGCCGTCGATCACGCGCACCCCCGTCAGGGGGATGCGCAGCTCGGTGAGTGCCTGGGTGAGCGCCCGACGCGCCCCGGCCCACGTCGCGGGCAGCCCACGCGCCACGGCGACCTGGCGGAACAGCATCTCGGCGGTGTCGTTGTCGGAGACGAGCAGCGTGCGCGAGACGGCCTCGGCGAGGGTGTGCCCCCGGAACGTGGCGAGCGTCGCCGCCCCGGGGCTCGCGGTGGCCTCCCCGGCGTACTTCGCCGGGACGCCGAGCGCCTTCAGCGCGCCGGCGAAGTACGTGCCGGCGTCGGCGGTCGCGTTGCGGACCTTGCGGTCGTCGCGCGCGAAGGCGCCGACCATGCGGACCTGGGCGGGGACGTAGCTGCTCGGCCACCCGCGGGACCGGTACCGCTGGTCGCCGAACAGCGAGTCGTCGGCGCGGACGACGACCGTGCCGGTCCGGGGCTTCTCCGCGGCGTCCGAGGTCGGGGTGCCGGATGCGGACCCGGGCGGGGCGGCAGCCAGCGCCCGAGCCGTGTCCGCCGCCAGTCGTCGGAGGTCCGCGCTGGTCAGCAGCGGATCGCCGCCCGCGACCAGGACCACCTCACCCGGACGGGCGCCGGCCCGGACGATGGTGGGGAACCGATGCTCCGGACCCATGGTGGCCAGTGCGCCCACGGCGGTGAGCACCTTCGTGGTCGAGGCGCCCCGCAGGGAGGCCTTGCTCCGGCGCTGGTAGACCCAGCGGCCGGTCGCCTCGTCCCAGACGGTCATGGTGAACCTGGGGCCGAGGATCCGCGAGGAGGTGCGCGTGGGCAGGACCTCGGCGATCCGGGCGTTCGCGGCGGCCGTCCGGACGCGGGAGCGCTTGGTCGTGGCCGTGG
>JALOLH010000044.1 GCA_025456065.1 Candidatus Nanopelagicales bacterium
CGATGGGTCACGACCACGACGGTGCGCCCGCGGGCGGCAGCCGTGGCCACGGTGGCGCCCAGCTCGGCCTCCCGGGTGCCGTCGAGCGCCGCGGTGGGCTCGTCGAACAGCAGGACCGGGGGGTCGGCGAGCAGGGCCCGGGCGACCCCGATCCGCCGGGCCTGCCCGACCGAGATCCCGCCCCCGCCCTCGCTCACCCGGGTCCCGGTGCCCGCCGGCAGCTCCGCGGGGTCCAGGCCGGCGGCCCGCAGGGCCGCGTCGACGGCGGCGTCGTCGAAGCCGATGCGACCGAAGCGCACGTTGTCGGCCACCGTCCCGGCCAGCATCGCCGGGGACTGTGGCACCCAGCCGACCTGGGCCCGCCAGGCCGGCAGGTCCAGCGCGTCGAACGGGATGGCCGACCCATCCGGCGCCACGACCTCCACCCGTCCCCCGACCGCAGCAGCGGGAGGACCGACCAGGCCCAGGAGCACGGCCAGGATCGTCGACTTGCCGCAGCCCGAGGGGCCGACGATCGCCGTGACCCGCCCGGGCGCGATGGTCAGGGAGGCGCCCGGCACGGCGACCCGGTCGCCGTAGGCCACGCGCAGGTCGGTCACGCGGATCGTCGCCGTGGCGGCGTCCACCCGGGTGCTCCCGCTGGGGGCCTGCGGCGTCTCGATGAGGGCGAACATGCGCTCGGCGGCACCGACCCCGTCGGTGGCGGCGTGGAAGTGCAGGCCGACCAGTCGCAGCGGCAGGTAGACCTCGGGGGCGAGGATGAGCACGGCCAGCCCGGTCCGCAGGTCCATCGTGCCCTCGACGAGGCGCAGGCCGATGGCCACGGCGATGATGGCGACCGACAGGGTGGCCAGCAGCTCGAGCACCAGCGAGCTGAGGAACGAGATGCGCAGCACGCCCAGCGTCGCGCGGCGGTAGTGCTCGCCGACCCCTCGGATCGTCGCGGCCTGGGCGCGGGCACGGTCGAACACCTTGAGCGTCGGCAGGCCGGCGACGACATCGAGGAAGTGCCCCGACAGGACGCCCAGGGTCGCCCACTGCCGGGTGACGCGCGCCTCGGTGTACCGGCCGATCAGGACCATGAACACCGGGATGATCGGGATGGTGAGCGCGACGATGAGGGCCGACAGCGGGTCCTGGGTGAGGATCGCCACCCCACCGACCAGCGGCACGACCACCGCGAGCACGAGCTGGGGCAGGTAGCGCGCGAAGTACCCGTCGAGCCCCGCGACGCCGTGGGTCAGCAGGCCGCTGAGCTCGCCCACCCGGCTGCGCTCGAGGTGGGCCGGACCCAGCCGCAGGGCCCGGTCGACCACCCGCAGCCGCAGCTGGGAGATCGCGGCGGCGGCGGCACGGTGCCCGACCGCCTCGGACGCCCACGCCAGCAGCCCGCGGCCGACCGCGATGCCCACCAGCCCGAGGAGCACCGCACGGATGTCGGCGAGGCCGGCCCCCTCCTGGAACGCGGCGGCGACCGCGTCGGCGATCAGGAACGCCTGGGTGACGACGAGCAGCGCGGACACGGTCCCGAGCAGCACGGCCGCGACGAGGAACCCGCGCGTGGCCCGGGCATGCCGGAGCAGGCGCGGGTCCAGGGGCTTCACGGCGCCATTGTCGCCGACGTCGCGGGCGCGAGCGTGTCGCCGCGGGCTGGGCGGGGCCGAGGGGACCGCGGGGAGGGCCGGTCAGGACCCGGGAGCGGGCGGTACCCCGGTCGGGTGCGGCTGCCAGGGCGGAGGGTCGCCCGGCCGCAGGGCTGCGCCGGCCTCGGTGAGCACGGCGAGGACCCGGGCGGCGGCCCGTGGGAGGGCGGCCCGGACCGCGGGCGCCATCGGGGTGCCGGGGGCGAACTGCTCGGCGACCACCCCGACCACCACGACGCGCGCGGGCAGGCGGTGCAGGGCGCGGGCGAGCTCGAGCGCGGTCGCCACCCCGAGGCCGTGCGTGCCGGTGGCCCCGGGGTCGAGCACGGCCGGCAGTGGTGGCCGCCCGGCCCCGGTCTCCAGCACGAGGATGCCGCCGACGGGTGCACCGGCGCCGGCCGGGTCGAGCGGGTCGGGGGCCGCCCCCGACCCGGGCGGCACACGTGCGGTCGTCATGGCCACCGCATCGACGACGACGAGCAGCGCGCAGTCGACCAGCTCGTCGACCAGCCGCATGGGATCGGCCAGCACGAGCAGCTGCACGTCGGGGACGTGGGCCCGCCGCCGGTCGCGGCCCTGGGGACGGGCGCCCAGGGCCCGCAGGGCCACGTGCTCGGCCACCAGGCCGATCACGGCCGGACCGACGGCGTCGTCGGCCCGGTCCGGGGCACCGACGCCCACGACCAGGACCCGCTCCACGGCCCGCTGCCGGCCGCCCGCTCCCCCGCCGGCCGGGGTCACCGGCGGTCCACCGTCAGCCGCAGGAAGTGGGTGGCGCAGGAGATGCAGGGGTCGTAGGTGCGGATCGCGGTCTCGCAGACGCGGGTGAGCGCCTCGTCGTCGAGGTCGAGGTGGCCCTCGACGACCGACCGCAGGTCGGACTCGATCGCGGGCTGGTTCTGGGCCGTGGGCGGCACGATCTGCGCGGCGAGGATCGTGCCGTCCGCGTCGATCCGGTAGCGGTGGTAGAGCAGGCCGCGGGGGGCCTCGGTGGCCCCGTGCCCCTCCGCGGCGCGCGGCTCCACCGCGACCGCCGCCACCGGGGCACCCTCCCAGGCGTCGACGATCCGCAGCGCCTCGTCGAGGGCGAACACCAGCTCCACGAGCCGCACCAGGATGGAGCGGAACGGATTGCGGCAGGTCGGCGCCAGGCCGGCCGCCGCGGCGGCCTCGCGCGCCACCGGCGACAGCGCCGCGTGGTGCAGGGAGTACCGGGCCAGTGGGCCGACCAGGTAGGGGTGCCCGTCGAACCGGCCCTGCAGGGCGTTCGAGTGCCCCACCTGGTGCTCGACCACGTGGGTGCCGAAGGCGGCGACCGGCACGCGCAGGCCGGAGGAGGTCTGCAGGGCGGCCCCCGACTCCAGGGGGTAGCCGTGGCCCGCGTCGAGCGCGACGTAGAGGTGGGGCTGCTCGAGGTCGGGGTAGTCCTGCCGCGCCAGCAGCGGCACGGCGGCGAGCGCCTCGTCCAGGGCGGCGGCGAGCATGGGGCGCAGGGCGCGCAGCTCGGTGGGCTCGGGCAGCCGGTGGAACCCGCCGACGCGGACGTTCACCGGGTGCACCGACCGGCCGCCGACGACCGTCATGAGCTCGTTGCCGGCGCGCTTCATGCGCAGTGCCGACTCGACCACGCCGCGGTGGTCGGCGGCCATCTCGATCGCACCGTCGTAGCCGAGCAGGTCGGGCAGGTGGAGCATGAAGACGTGCAGGGCGTGCGACTCGATCCACTCCCCGCAGTACAGGAGCCGGCGCAGCAGGCGCAGCTCCTCGGGCACCTCGACGCCGCACGCGTCCTCGATCGCCAGGCACGCGCTGAACTGGTAGGCGACCGGGCAGATGCCGCAGATGCGCGCGGTCAGGTCCGGGGGCTCGAGGTAGGAGCGGCCGCGCAGGAAGCCCTCGAAGAAGCGCGGTGGCTCGAAGATGCGCAGCTGGACGTCGACCGCCCGACCATCCTGGACCACCACGTGCATCCCGCCCTCGCCCTCCACCCGGGCCAGCATCGGCACGGTGAGCTCGCGGGATCCGCCGGTGACGGTCATGGCCGCCCCCCAGCCGCGTCGGGGACGGACGTGGGCAGGGCAGGGCCGGTGGCCGTCCGGAACGGCTCGGCGCCGGCGTTGAACGTCCGGAAGGCCCGCACGACGTCGGTCGGGGCCATGCCCGCCGCACCCAGCAGGCTGGCCAGGGAGCGGCCGTTGGGGGTGTCCTGCGGCCCGAAGCAGCCGTAGCACCCGCGGTGGTGGGCGGGGCAGATCGCCCCGCACCCGGCCCGCGTCACCGGGCCCAGGCAGGGCAGGCCGTCCGCGACCGCCACGCAGACCGTCCCGCGGCGCTTGCACTCGGTGCAGACGCTGCCCGAGGGGATCCGGGGAGCGCGGCCCTGCAGCACGGCGGCGACCACCTCGAGCAGCTGGCCGCGGTCGATCGGGCACCCGTGCAGCTCGTGGTCCACGGTCACGTGCGAGGCGATCGGGGTGGACCGGGCCAGGAACGCCAGCCGGTCGGGCCGCGGGTACGCGGCCGCGGCGAGCTCGGCCACGTCGGCGAGGTTGCGCAGGGCCTGGATGCCGCCCGCCGTGGCGCAGGCGCCGAGGGTCACCAGGATCCGTGACTGCGCGCGCACCTGCTGGATGCGCTCGGCGTCCTCGGCGGTGGTGATCGAGCCCTCGACCAGGCTCAGGTCGTAGGGACCGGCCACCGCGGCGCGCGTCGCCTCCGGGAAGTAGGCCACCCGGACCCGATCGGCCAGGGCGAGCAGCTCGGCCTCGCAGTTGAGCAGGGTGAGCTGGCAGCCGTCGCAGGACGCGAACTTCCACACCGCCAGGGTGGGACGCCGGTCCCGCCCCACCTCCTCGGCTGCCGCGGGGTCGGCTCCCGCCGCCCTGCCTGCCACCGTCACCGTCCGGCCACCCATCGCCATCACAGCTCCCGCACGTCCATCAGCGGCGCGAGCCGGTCGAACCCCAGCACGGGTCCGTCCAGGCACAGGAACAGCTCGCGCAGCTGGCAGTGCCCGCACAGCCCGACGCCGCACTTCATGTTGCGCTCCATCGACAGCCGCACCCGCTCGGGGGCGACGCCGCGCGCCACCAGTGCGGTCGCGACCGCCCGCATCATCACCTCGGGCCCGCACACGAGGGCCAGCGCGTGCGCGGGGTCGAAGCCGGCGCGCGGGACGAGGTCGGTGACCAGGCCGACCCGTCCGGTCCAGTCCGGCGGGCCGTAGTCGACGGTGACCTCGACGGTGATCCGGTGGTGGGCGGCCCAGCGGGCGAGGTCACCCGCGAACAGGATGTCCTCCGGGGAACGGGCCCCGTAGAGCAGCACGACCCGGCCGTAGGCCGCCCGGTCGTGGGCCAGCTCGAGCAGGGCCGGGCGCAGCGGCGCCAGGCCGATCCCGCCGGCGATCACCACCACGTCGCCGCCCTGTCCCGCGCCCACCTCCCAGCCGGTCCCGAAGGGACCGCGCACGCCGATGGCCGTGCCCGGCGTCGCTCCGACCAGGGCGTGGGTGACCGAGCCGACGTCGCGGATCGTGTGCAGCAGCGGGCCGCACGACCGCGGGTCACCACTGATCGAGATCGGCACCTCGCCGACGCCGAAGGCGTGCAGCATCGTGAACTGCCCGGCCGCGAACGCCAGCGGCACGCCGTCGAGCGGGTCGAGGGCGAGGGTCACCGTGTCCCGGGTGTCGAGGTGGCGCGCGGTGACCCGGAACGGCCGCGGCAGCATCGGGTCGGCGGCCGCCGCGGCGGCGTGGGCGGTGCCGGTGGCGGTGGCGGGAGCCTCGGCGACACCGGCGACACCGGCGACACCGGGGGTCCGGTCCAGCATGGGTGCCGTCATCGGTGCCCCCCCAGCACGTCGCCGTCGGACGCGGCGGCCACGGCGTCGTGCGCCTCGGCCAGCTCGCGGATGGTCGCCACCTCGGCGGTGAGGTCGATGCCGGCCGGGCACCAGGTGATGCACCGGCCGCAGCCGACGCAGCCCGAGGTGCCGAACTGGTCCTGCCACGAGGCGAGCTTGTGCGTCAGCCACTGCCGGTAGCGCGAGGCGGTCCACGTGCGCACCGCGCCCCCGTGGATGTAGGAGTAGGGCAGCGAGAAGCAGGAGTCCCAGACGCGGTGGCGCTCGTCGAGGTCCCCGGTGAGGTCGCTGGCATCCTCGACGCCGGTGCAGAAGCAGGTGGGGCAGACCGCCGTGCAGTTGGTGCAGGCCAGGCACCGCTCGGCGATCGCCGCCCACCGGGGGCTCTCCGCGCTGGCGGGCAGCAGCTCGTGCAGGTCGTCGGTGCGCAGGCTGCGTCCCATCTGCGCCGTGGCCGCCTCCACCAGCGCGTCCGCCGCGGCCAGGTCGTCCGCGGTGGCGGGAGCCGTCGGCAGCTCGGCGAGGACGGCCTCGCCCGCGGCCGTGGTCGCCTCGACGAGGAACCGGTGCGGCTCGGTCAACTCGGTGAGCACCAGGTCCGAACCGGCCCGTGGGCGCGGGCCGGTGCCCACCGAGGCACAGAAGCAGGTGCCGCCGGGCGCGCTGCAGGTGACCGCGACCAGGAAGGCCTCTTCACGCCGTGCGGCGTAGTGCGCATCCACGTGCGCGCGTCCCAGCAGCACCCGGTCGTGGATCCCGATGGCAGCCACGTCGCAGCCGCGCACGCCGAGGACGGCGACCGGTCGATGATCCGGCTCGTCGGCCGGCGCGACCGGCTCGATGCTGAACCCGTCGGCGGTCCGCCGACCCCGCCACAGCAGCTCGTCCGGGGGGAAGAGCACGGCCTTGGGCGACTGGGCCGTGGTCGCGAAGCCGAAGACGCGGTCGGGCTCGCCGTCGCGCAGGCGGTAGCGGCCGGGCGCCTGGGCGTCACCGACGCCGACCGGCAGGGCCGCGGCGTCGGCCAGCTCGGCGAGCACGATCGCGCCGTCGCGGACCTGGGGGCCGAGCACGCGGTAGCCACGGGCACGCAGGACGTCGAGCAGGGCCTGCAGCCCGGAGGGTGCGAGGATCGCGGGACCAGCCACAGGCCACCTCCGACGCGGCGGTCCCCAGCCTAGGTGGCGCGGCTGGACCGCCCGTAGGGTCCAGCGGCTGGCCGATCCGGGCCCTTCGTCCCGGCCGGCTGGGCGGTCCTGCCGCACCTGGGCGCGCGCGGATGCGGCACTCCGCCCGGTCCGGTCCACCGCACCCCGGGGAGTCGGGCGGCCGGCACGGCCCTCCCAGCCGCCATGGCCCGCCCGTGCGGCGTAGCGTCGCGGTATGGCGGTGGTCCTCCACTGCAACGACGGGGAGCTTCGCACCTCGGCACCGGCCGGGACGCCCCTCCTCGAGGTCCTGCGCGAGCAGGCCGGGCTGACGGCCGCGAAGCCGGGCTGCGGCACGGGCGACTGCGGTGCGTGCCTCGTCCTCCTCGGCGCCCGGGCGGCGCCGGGAGCCACGCCCGTCTACGAGCTGCACCATGCCTGCCTCACCACGGTGGCGATGGCCGAGGGGGGCCACGTCGTCACGGCGGAGGGCCTCGTCGGCGAGGAGCTCGGCCCGGTCCAGCGGGCCCTGCTGCACGCGGGTGCAGTGCAGTGCGGGTACTGCACGGCTGGGCTCGTGGTGGGGCTCACCTGGGCGCTGCTGGCCGGGGTCGAGCCCCGCCGTGCCGCCCTGGGGAACCTGTGCCGGTGCACCGGCTACGGGGGCATCCGTCGGGCCTGCGACGTGCTGGCGTCCCACGGCGCCTGGTCGCTCGGGGAGCTCCTCCCCGCCGGCACGCGAGCGGTCGCCGCCCGCCTGCCGGTGCGCGCGCCGCAGCACCTGTCGCTGGACGAACGCCGCTGGGTGGCCGGGGGCACCGACGAGATCCCGGAGCACCGCCACCAGCTGGTGGCGCACCGCCGGCCGACCCTGCTGCGCCGGGTGCCGGACCTCGGTGGGATCGCCGGCGAGCCGCGCGGCCTGCGCCTCGGCGCCGCCGTGACCGTCGCCGAGATCCAGGGCAGCGCGCTGGTCGAGCGGCGATGGCCGGGCCTTGCCGAGCACCTCGACCGGTTCGGCTCGCCCGCGGTGCGGGCCGCCGCGACCCTCGGCGGGAACCTCGTCCACGCGTCCCCGACCGCCGACCTGGCCATCCCGCTGCTCGCCATGGGTGCCGTCGTGGTGCTCGCCGGGCCGCACGGCACGCGCGAGGTGCCGCTCGACCGCTTCCACGTCGGCTACCACCGCACCGAGCGGCGCCGGGACGAGGTGCTGGTGGCCGTGCGCATCCCCGACCCCCCCGCGGGGGCCGTCCTGCACCTGGAGAAGGTGGCCAAGCGCCCGCACGACGACATCGCCAGCGTCAGCCTCGCGATGCGGGCCGTTGCGGTGCCCGAGCGGCGGCTCGCCGCGGTGCGCGTCGCGGCGGGTGGGGTCGCCCCCACCCCACTGCTGCTGGTCAGGACGGCCGCCGCCCTCGAGGGCGCCGCGGGGGAGGTGGACCGGGCGCGGGTCGCCCTGGGGGTCCTCGGTGCCGAGATCGCGCCGATCGATGACCTCCGGGGCTCGGCGGCCTACAAGCGCGCGCTGCTCGGCCACCTGCTGCTCGCCGCCCTGGACCGATGGCACCCCGGGGTGGCCACTGCGGTCCTGCTCGACGGGGCCGTCGCGCCCGGCGGGGTACGGCCGGGCGTCCCGGTGCCCGGGCGCGAACAGGTCCCGGTCGGGGACGGGATCCGGTGCGGCGAGGGGGTGCGGCCCAGATGACCGCGGTCGCGCTCACCGGTCCCGAGCTCCTCGTGCGCGGGGCCGCCCAGTTCACCGCCGACCTGCCGCTGCCCGCCGGTGCGCTGCACGGCGCGGTGGCGGTCTCGCCGCTGGCGCACGCCCGTTGGAGCCGGCTGGAGTGCACCGCCGCGGCGGCGAGCCGGGGCGTGCTCGCCGTCCTCACCGCAGCCGACATCCCGGGGGTCAACCAGGTCGGCGACGTCGTGGCCGACGAGCCGCTGCTCGCCGATCGCGAGGCCACCTGCGTCGGCCAGCCGATCTGCCTCGTGCTCGCCGATGCCGCCGAGGCCGCCTGGCGGGCCGCCCAGCTGGTGGGGGCCGACTGGGTCGAGCTGCCGGCCGTGCTCGATGCCCACGAGGCGCGCGCAGCGGGCCGGCTGCTGGGCCCGCCGCGCACGTTCGCAGCCGGCGACGTCGACGCGGCCTGGCCGCGCTGTGCGCTGGTCGTCGAGGGCCACGTGGAGCTGGGTGGGCAGGAGCACGCCGCCCTCGAGACCCATGCCGCCCTGGCCGTCCCGCGCGACGACGGCGGCCTGCTCGTGCACGCCGCCACCCAGTCGCCCAGCGCCGCCCAGCGGGCCGTCGCGGCCGTGACGGGCCTGCCGATGCACCTGGTCGAGGTCCAGGTCACCCGCCTCGGCGGGGGGTTCGGCGGCAAGGAGACCCAGGCGACCACGTGGGCGTGCCTGGCCGCGCTCGGCGCGCTGCACAGCGCCCGCGCCGTCCGGGTGGCTCCCGATCGCCGCGACGACATGCGGATCACCGGCAAGCGCCATCCCTACCTCGGGACGTACCGGCTCGGCCTCGACGCCGAGGGCCGGTTCCAGGCCTACGAGGTCACCCTCCTGCAGGACGCCGGACGCACGACGGACCTCTCGCCCGCCGTGCTCGAGCGCTCGCTGTTCCACGCCTGCAGCGCCTACGCCATCCCGAACGTGCGGATCACCGTCATGAGCTGCCGCACCAACCTGCCCTCGAACACCGCCTTCCGCGGCTTCGGCGCACCGCAGGCGATCGCCACGATCGAGGCCGGCATCCGGACCGCCGCGCGGGCGATGGGCGTCCGCCCGACGGTGCTGCAGCGCGCCAACCTCGTGACCGAGGGGGACGTGACGCACTACGGCATGCGGCTGGTCGACGTGCGCGCCCGCGAGTGCTGGGACGCGCTCGTCGCGCGCTTCGACCCGGATCGCCTCGCCGCCGACGCGCAGGCGTGGAACGCGCAGCACCCGCTGGTCCGTCGCGGTGTCGACGTCATCCCGCTGTGCTTCGGGATCGCGTTCACCGCCCAGGCGCTGAACCAGGCGGAGGCGCTCGTGCACGTCTACGTGGACGGGACGGTGAGCGTCACGACCGGCGCGGTCGACATGGGCCAGGGGGTCGGTGCGAAGCTCCGCGCGGCCGTCGCCCACGAGCTGGGGGCACCCGTCGAGCTGGTCCGCGTCGAGCCGACCACCACCAGCCGGGTCGCGAACGTCTCCCCGACGGCGGCCAGCACCGGGGCCGACCTCAACGGGGCGGCGGCGACCCAGGCGGCGCGCGTGGTCCGAGCGGGGTTGGAGAAGGTCGACCCGGGCGGGGAGCTCGCCTGGCGCCAGCGCGTGGCGCTCGCCTACGAGGCCAGGGTCGGCCTGTCGGCCCTTGCGCATTACGCGACGCCGGGCCTGGACTTCGACGCCGGCTCGCACCGGGGACGGCCCTTCGCCTACCACGTGTACGGCGCGGCGGTGGTGACGTCGACGGTCGACGTGCTCCGCGGCACGGCCCAGGTGGACCGGGTCGCCGTGGTCCACGACATCGGCCGCAGCATCGATCGCCTCGTGGACCTCGGGCAGGTGGAGGGCGCGGTGGTGCAGGGGGTCGGGTGGCTCACCTGCGAGGAGGTGCGCCACGACGGGCGCGGCCGGCTGCTCACCGACTCCCTGGCCACGTACAAGATCCCCGATCTGGCCAGCGCCCCGGAGGTCGAGGTCGTCCTGCTCGAGCGGGAGGCGCCGGGCCTGCTGGGGAGCAAGGCGGTCGGCGAACCACCGCTCGTCTACGGCATCGGGGCCCTGTTCGCCATCCGCGACGCGATCCGCTCGGCCCGCCCGGACCTGCCCGACGACGTGCGGGCCCCACTGACCCCCGAACAGGTCTTCCTCGCGCTGCACGGGCCGCTGCCGGCCGCCCCGGACGCCGACGTCCCCGGTGGTGGGGGGAGCGGGCGAGCTGATGGCTGAGCTGGACGTCTGGCGGGACCTCGCCGACGGGCTCGCCATGGGGGCGACGTGCGGGCTGCTGGTCGTGACCGCCAGCCGGGGCAGCTCGCCCGGCCGGAGTGGCGCGGTCATGGCGGTGACCGCGCAGGGGCCGCTGGCCGGCACCGTGGGCGGCGGCCCGGCTGAGGCGGGGCTGGTGGACCGGGTGGTCGGCGACCTGCGCGCCGGCACCCTGCGCCCGGCGCTGGTCGAGCTCGAGCACCGACTGGGCGCCGCGAGCGCCTCCGGGCTCGTCTGCGGCGGCCAGCAGTCGGTCGCCATCGTGCCGATCGCCCCCCGGGACCTGGCCGATGTGCGCCGGGTCGTCGTGGCGCTCGAGGCGGGTCGGCAGGTCCGGTGGCTCGTGGGGCCGGGTGGCTGGCGGCTGCTGCCGGACGAGCCGGGTGCCCCCCGCGCCGATGCGCAGGGCCCGGATCCGGGCGTGGCCCGGTCGGACGGGCCGGGCGGGGCCCCGGAGGCGCGACCGCGCGTGGCCCCGGAGGCGCGGGATGACGACGGCGGCGCAACCCCGGACGGCCACGGGACCCCCGACGGCGGTGGGACCCCCGACGGCGGCGCATCCACCTGGTCGTCGCGGCATCGCAGCGGTCCGTCGCACGTGGTCCACGTGGTCGGTGGGGGGCACGTCGGCGCCGCCCTCGCCCCGCTGCTGGTCGGCCTGGGGTTCCGGGTCGTGGTGGTGGACGAGCGCCCGGGGATCGCCCTGGCGGCCATCCCCGCCCACGAGCGGCTGCGACTGCGCTACGAGCTGCTCGGCACGGTCGTGCCGCCCGGCCCGACCAGCCTCGTCACGATCGCGGCGCACGACCACGAGCGCGACCGGGCGGCGCTGGAGGCCGTGCTGGGCCTCCAGCTGGGCTACCTGGGCCTGCTCGGCAGTCGGGCCAAGCTCCAGCACCTCGTCGGAGGCCGCACGATGCCCCCCTGGTGCCATGCGCCCATGGGCGTGCCCATCGGCAGCAGCACGCCGGCGGAGATCGCGGTGAGCGTCGCGGCAGCGCTGGTCGCCGTGCGGGCCGCCGCACCGCAGTGAGGCTGCCGACCGGTCCCGCGGCCCCCCTGCCTAGCTCGTCACGTCCTTGTTCGAGAACCGGGCCCAGGCCAGGGCGAGGAACACCGCGGCGTAGCCGACGTCCACGAGCAGGCCCGTGCGCATGGTGTCCCAGAAGACGGGGTCTCGGAACGCGTCGGCGAACGCGGGCCAGCGCTGGACCAGCAGCCAGGGGTGCAGCCAGTCCAGCTGGGGGATCGTGGTGAGGATCCACATGGCCGTGGCCACGACCGTCGTGGTGATCGTCGCCGCGATCGGCTGCTCGGTGAGCGTGGAGACGAACAGCCCGATGGCGGCCAGTGCCGCCAGCCCGGCGGCGATGTAGGCCGCTGCGATGCCGACGCGCAGCAGGGCCTCGGCCAGCGGGACCTGCGTGCCCGAGAGCAGCGTGGTCGGGCCGAGTCCGAGCAGCGCGCCACCGACGACCAGCCCGGTCCCCACGACGACGAGCACCCCGATCAGCGCACCGATCGTCAGCGACGCGTACTTCACTGCGAGCAGCCGCGTGCGCGACACCGGCACGGCGAGCAGCCCGCGCAAGGTGCCGAGGTTGGCCTCGCCCGCGATGGCGTCGCCGCTGAGCACGGCCACGGCGAGCGGCAGGAACAGCGCGATCTCCACCGTCAGCGCGGTCAGCGCCACGAAGACCCCGTTCGAGGTGACCGCCGAGATCAGGCCCGGCCCCCCGTCGCCCTCGCCGGGACCCTCGGCCCGGATGGCGATCGCGATCATGATCGGGACCGAGGCGAGCACCAGCAGGCCCGCCTGGTTGCGGCGCCGCCCGAGGATGAGCCGCAGCTCGGAGCGCAGCAGGCGCGCCGACGCGGCGAGCACGCCCCGGGGCCGCTCGAGCGCTGGCAGCGCGGCGGCCTCCCGTGGGTGGGCCGGCCCGCCCCCGGACAGGCCGGTCGCCTCAGCCGCTGACATCGAAGCCCTCCCCGGTCAGCGCGACGAACAGGTCCTCCAGGCTGGGCGCCTCGACCGCGAAGCCGCGCACCGCCACCCCGGCGCCCACGAGCGCGGCGACGATCGTCTCCGGCGCGACCGATCCCGGGACCGTCCGCACCCCGGTCGGGGTGGGCGTGACCGGCACGAGCCCGAGCCCGTGCAGCACCTGCGTCGCCAGGTCGACGTCGACCGTGGTCACCGTGGCGACAGCTTGGGATCCGGCGGCACGGACCTCGTCGACGGTGCCCTGCGCCACGAGCGCCCCCTCGCGCATGACGCCGACGTGGGTGCACATCTGCTCGACCTCGCTGAGCAGGTGGCTGGAGACCAGGACGGTCGCACCGTCGGCCGCCAGCGAGCCGACGAGGTGGCGCACCTCGCGGGTGCCCTGCGGGTCCAGCCCGTTCGTCGGCTCGTCGAGCACGAGCAGCTCGCGCGGGACGAGCAGCGCAGCGGCCAGGGCGAGCCGCTGGCGCATGCCGAGCGAGTAGGCCCGGTACCGCTTGCGGGCGGCGGCGAGCAGGCCCACCCGGTCGAGGGCGGCGTCGATCCGCCGGGCGGCGGTGGCCGGGTCGGCGAACCGGTCGGCGGCGTCGAGCCGGGCCAGGTTCGCCCGTCCGGAGAGGTACGGGTGGAAGGCCGGCCCCTCGACCAGCGACCCGATCCGGGGCAGCACGTCCCCGGCCGCGTCCGGCATCGGCCGGCCGAGCAGCTCGATGGCCCCGGCGGTCGGATGGATGAGCCCGAGCAGCATCCGGATGGTCGTCGTCTTGCCCGAGCCGTTCGGCCCGAGGAAGCCGTACACCGCCCCCGCCGGCACCTCCAGGTCGATGCCGGC
Source organism: Candidatus Nanopelagicales bacterium (assembly GCA_025456065.1). GTDB lineage: Bacteria > Actinomycetota > Actinomycetes > S36-B12 > CAIYMF01 > Prado023. Next base: position 13,486 of record JALOLH010000044.1, read on the forward strand.
GACTGCCGCGCGCTCGCCGAACCGCTTGAGCAGGCCGTGCGTGACGACCGCCCGACCCCCGGCCCCCGAGGGGTCCGAGGTGGCGTCGCCGGCCAGCGCGGGGCCGGCCGCGGTCACCGGGCGGCCAGGGCCGCGCCCAGCACGTCCGGGGGAACCGCGCCGACCGCGACGCGATCGTCGTCGGTCACGATCGCGGAGAACAGGGTGCCTGCCAGCACCCGCCCCGTGCCCCAGTCACCGCTCGTGGTGGGCATGGCCTGCAGGAGGGCCAGCGCGGTGGCGGCGGGATCCTCCTGGCCGTCCCACTCCTCCTGGGCCCGGCTGCCGGACTCCGCCAGGTCGGCCAGGCCGTCGACCGGCAGGGTGGCGACGAGCACCGCCGACCAGCCCTCCCCGACCACGATCGGCTCCGCGTCGTCGCCGGCGCCCTCGAGGCCGCCGGCCAGCGCCTCGAGGTCCTGCTGCGCCGCCGCGGGGTGCTCGGTGACCTCGGCTCCCGGGGGAGGCGTGAAGGTGAACAGCGCGGGGTCGGGTGTCGCGTAGTCGACGGAGGTGAACCCCACCTCGAGGGCCGGATCGGCCTGCTTCGTCGAGTACACCCGGACCCGCAGCGGCACGTTGGTCTCCCCGTCGATGGCGACGGCGACGCGCTCGACCAGGGTCCGGTCGTCACGCGGCTGCAGGAGCAGCTCGTACGCGTCGCGGCCGGCCACGGTGGCCAGCCCGGACGTGGTGACCTCGGTCGTGGGATCGAGGGCGTCGAGGACCATCGTCGCCGCCTCCTGGGGCGTGCGGGGCAGGGTGCCCGGGAGGCGGTCGGGGCGCTCCTTCGCCCCGTCCTCGGGCGGGGGCAGCTCGTAGCGGTCCGCGGTGGCGTCCGCGCTCGACCACACCCAGGCCTCGGTCCCGTTGCGCACCAGGGTGGTCTCCGCGGAGCGCTCGAGCAGCGCCACCCGCTGGCGGGCCGGTCCGTCGGTCCACACCCGCACCGTCCGCTCGCCCATGGCCAGTGCGAGGGGGCCCCGCGCGGGTGCCATGTCCCCCGGCAGCGCGGGCAGGCCGAGGTCGGCGACCGTGGCCACCGTGCCGGACACGGTGGTGGTGGTCGGCTCGGTGAGCGCGACGAGCAGCTCCTGCGCGGTGCGTGGCTCGAGGGCGTCGTCGGCGGTGGCGGCCAGCGGGGTGACGGCGGCGCCGGCGACGATCAACGCCGCACTGCCGGCCGGCACCGCCCAGCGGGCCCGCGGGTGGCGGTCGAAGAACGACATGCACCCATGATGCGCCTGATCCCCCGGATCGTCATCATCGGCGGCGCACGGCCGCCCCGGCCCCTCCGCCCATGATCCATTCGGGTTGGGCGCCCACATGCCGGCCCAACCCGAATGGATCATCGGGGGCCGAGGGGGCCGAGGGGGCCGAGGGGCGAGGGGGCCGAGGGGCGAGGGGGCCGAGCAGGCGTGCGCTCAGGCGCCGAGCTCGTGGGCCAGGTCCTCGAGCTCGGCGCCGCCGGCCATGGCGGCGACGAGCTCGTCGAGCGCGACCTCCTCCTTGAGCCACCGGTTCGTCATGCGCCCACGCTTCAGCAGCACGAACTCGTCGCCCACCATGTAGGCGTGGTGCGGGTTGTGCGTGATGAGCACCACGCCGATGCCGCGGTCGCGGGCGTCGCGCACGAACTTCAGGACCTTGCCCGACTGCTTGACGCCCAGCGCGGACGTGGGCTCGTCGAGGATCACGACCTCCGCGCCGAAGTACACCGCCCGCGCGATCGCGACCGCCTGTCGCTCACCACCGGACAGGGTGCCGATCGGCTGGTCGGGGTCGCGCAGGTCGATGCCGAACATGCCCAGCTCGCGGCGGGCGATCTCCTGGCCCGCGGCGATGTCCAGGCGCCGGAACGGCCCCCAGCCCTTCACCGGCTCCCGTCCCAGGACGAAGTTGCGCCAGACGCTCATGAGCGGGATGGTCGCGAGGTCCTGGAAGACCGTGGCGATGCCGACGTCGCGCGCGTCCTTCGGCGAGCCGAAGACGGTCGGCTGCCCGGCCACGTACAGGGTCCCGGAGTCGTTCTGGTGCACCCCGGACAGGATCTTGATGAGGGTCGACTTGCCGGCGCCGTTGTCACCGAGCACGCACGTGACCCGGCCGTGGTTGACGTCCATCGACACCCCGTCGAGGGCCACCACGCTGCCGAACGTCTTGCCCACCGACTCCAGGCGCAGGTACATGTCCCTGGCGGCCGGCGGTGCGCTCCCGCCACCCGGCCCGGTGCCGCGCAGGCGTGCCGCGGCCGCCTCGACCTCGGCGGCCACCTCGGTGGGGGCTGGCACCTGCTCGCTCATCGCCGGCCTCCCGCCCGGTCGCGGACCCAGATGTTGAGCATCACGGCCCAGAACAGGATCAGGCCGAAGAACGTGAACCGCCAGGTCGAGTCCCAGCCGGCGTACTGGATGCCCAGCGTGGTCATGCCCAGGATCAGGGCGCCGAGCGAGGCGCCGATCACCGAGCCGGCCCCGCCGGTCATCAACGTGCCGCCGACCACGGCGGCGATGATGTAGTAGAACTCGAAGCCGGTGCCCTGCCCGGCGCTCACGCTCGTGAGCTCCACGGCGTTGATCGTGCCGACGAGGGCCGCGGCCACGGACACCACGATGAACATCGACACCTTCGTCCGGCGCACCGGCACGCCCGTGTTGCGCGCGGCGTTCGCGTCGCCGCCGACCGCGTAGATCCAGTTCCCCTGCCGCGTGCGCTGCAGCACCCAGGTGCCCAGCGCGATGACCAGCAGCCACCAGCCGACCGCCACCGTGAACGCCCACGCCGAGTCCAGCCGGGAGCCGAAGACCCACTGCGCCAGCGGATAGCCCGCCGCCTCGTCGATGCCGCCGACGCGGACCTGCCCGGTGAGCGCGAGCGTGACCCCGGAGTTCAGGCCCATGAGCACGAACATCGTGGCCAGCGTGACGATGAAGCTCGGCAGCCGCGTCCAGGTGACGAGCATCCCGTTCATGAACCCGATGCCCACGGCGAAGACCAGCACGGCGAGGAACGCCAGCCAGAAGTTCCAGCCGAACTCCGAGACGAGGATGCCCAGCAGCAGCCCGGTCGAGCCGGTCATGACGCCGCTGGAGAGGTCGACCTCCCCGGAGATCATGAGCAGCGAGACCGCGCACGCCATGATCCCGTAGGAGGCGGAGACGCCCATCCACGAGGCGACGCCGGCGGGCGAGGTGAAGGTGCCGGTGGTGTCGGCCAGCGCGAAGAAGACGAAGACCACGACCGCGGCGATCGCCGCGCTCACCGAGGGCCGGACGAGGATGCGTCGCCACAGGGGCTGGTGGCGCAGGCGCTCGTCCGGCCGGGCGGTCGGCGGGGTCCCGGCCGGGCCGCCGGGGGTGGCGTCGGCGGTCGCCGGCGTGCCGGCCGTCATCGGCGTGCCGGCCGTCATCGGGTGCCCTGCTCGGCCAGGGCGGCGACGGCGCCGGCGTTCTCCTCGGTGACCAGCGCCGGCCCGGTGGCCACCAGGCCGCCCGCGCCGACCTCGTTGCGGTTGCGCACGGCGAGCTCCAGGAAGATGACGGGCAGGTAGCCCTGCAGGTACGGCTGCTGGTCGACGGCGAAGAGGATCCGGCCGGCCGCGACCGCGTCGAGGACGGCCGGCGAGAGGTCGAACGTGGCCAGGGTCCCGCCGCGGTCGTTCACCTCGCGGATGGCCGCCGAGGCGATGTCCGGGTCGAGGGTCAGCACGGCGTCGGGGTCGTTGGCGTCCATCGCCGCGCCGATCTCACGGGCGGTCTGGCCGGGGTCGCGCGCCCCGGTCACCTGCACGCGGACCAGCTCGCCGCCCAGGCCCTCGTCGGCCCCGGCGCAGCGCTCCTGCAGGCCCGTGTTGTTCTGCTCGTGGACGATGCACAGCACCGTCGCGGCGCCCGCCTCGGCCAGGGCCTCCCCGGCGGCGACCCCGGCCGCGCGCTCGGACTGGCCCACGTGGGTGATGATCCCGGCGCGGGTCTGGGCGAGCTCGGCGCCGGAGTTCAGCGTGATGAGCGGGATGCCCGCGGCCTCGGCGCGGTCCAGCGCCCCCCCGATGGCACCGGGGTCGGCTGCGGAGACGGCGATCGCGTCCGCGCCCTGGTTGATCGCGGCGTTGATCATCTCCGACTGCAGGCGGGCGTCCCCGGCGGAGCCCTGGTAGTCCAGCGTCACCTCGGGCAGGGTCGCCGCGGCGTCCTCGGCCCCGCGGCGGACGGTCGACCAGAAGCCGCCGGCATCCCCGTGGGTGATGACCGCGATGCGCATCGGGCCGGTGTGCGGGGCGTCGCTGGCGTCGGGGCTCGTGGTGGTGCCCGAGGTGGGGTCGACGGTGCACCCGGCGATCGCCGGGACCGCCAGGAGGCCGGCGGCCAGCATCGCGCGGCGCCGGGGCCGACGCGGCGTCGGTCGGGCGTGGGGCACGGGCATGGGCGCACCTTCCTGCACGGGGCGGGCCCAAGGGTGGCAGACGGCGGCCACGCGGTGCGCGCCTGAGCGCGACGGCGCGCCGGCGCGCTCAGTGCAGCTGGCCGCCGTGCTCGCGCTCGGCGTCCAGGCGCGCGGCGTAGGCGGCCACCTGCGTCCGGCGCTCCATGCCGAGCTTGGCCAGCAGGGAGGACACGTAGTTCTTCACGGTCTTCTCGGCCAGGTGCAGGTGCTCGCCGATCTGGCGGTTCGTCATGCCCTCGCCGATGAGCACGAGGATGCGTCGCTCCTGCTCGTTGAGCTGCTCGACCTTGGAGTCGGTGCGCGCCCCGCTGCGCAGCCGCTCGAGGACCCGCTGGGTGGCGCGCGGGTCGAGCAGGCTGCGCCCCGACGCCACCGAGCGCACCGCCTCGACCAGGTCGTTGCCCTTGATGTCCTTGAGCACGTAGCCCGCCGCACCGGCCATGATCGCGTCGAACAGGGCCTCGTCGTCGGCGTACGACGTGAGCATGAGGCACTTCAGCTCGGGCAGCATCGAGCGGGCGTCGCGGCAGACCTCGATGCCCGTGCCGTCGGGCAGGCGCACGTCCAGCACGGCGACGTCCGGGCGCGCGGCCGGGATGCGGTGCAGGGCGTCGGTGGCCGAGCCGGCCTCGCCGACGACCTCCATGTCGGCCTCGAGGCTGAGCAGGTCGGCGATGCCCCGACGGACCACCTCGTGGTCGTCGAGCAGGAACACCCGGATCGTCATGGGGGCAAGTGTGCCGCATGCGCGGCAGGTGCGCGGGTCGCTCGCATCGTGCCGTGGCGACCGCGCCCGCGCCACGGGTGCACCGTGCGACGGTTGCGGTCGTGTCCACGATGTGGACGCTTGGGGCTGGGCGATTTGGCGTTGCGGGCGCCCGGACGTAGCCTGCAAGCACCTTCGCAGGACGGCCTATATCACAGGCCCTTTCCGCTGGGAGCACCGTGTCCGGAGTTGTCGTGGCTGCAGCCCTCAGGGCAGCGGCCGCGGCCGACGGGAACGGCGCACCGGCATGCCCGTGGGCACGTGCTGGAGCCGCGCGGGAGGCGATCGCGTGACCCTCCTCGTCCTGGGCGTCAGCCACCGCAGCGCCCCGCTGCGGATCCTCGACCGGCTGGCCCTCACCCAGGACGAGGCCGACCAGCTCGCCGCCGACGTGACCACCACCGACGCGATCGCCGAGGCCATCGTCGTCTCCACCTGCAACCGGGTCGAGGTCTACGCCGACGTCACCCGGTTCCACCCCGCCGTCGCGGAGATCGCCACCCAGCTGTCGAAGGCGACCGGCGCGGACCGCGCGACGCTGCTCGACCACAGCTACGTCCACTTCGACTCCGCCGCCGTCGCGCACCTGTTCTCCGTCGCCGCCGGGCTGGACTCGATGGTCGTCGGTGAGGCGCAGATCCTCGGGCAGGTGCGCGCCGCCCTGGTCCGCGGCCAGGACCACGGCACGGCCGGGCGCGCGCTGAACCGCGTCGTGCAGCGCGGGCTGCGGGTCGGCAAGCGGGTGCACGCCGAGACCGGCATCGACCGCTCCGGCCAGTCCGTCGTCTCCGTGGCCCTGGCCGCCGCGGCGGACGAGGTCGGCGACCTCGCCCAGTGCCGCGTCCTGGTGGTCGGTGCGGGGTCGATGGGTGCCCTGGCCGTCGCGACGCTGGCCGCGCACGGGGGCAGCGACGTGGTCGTCGCGAACCGCACCCGCAGCGCCGGCGAGCACATCGCGGCCAGCGTCACGGGCGGCCGGGCCGTGGACCTGGCGGGCCTCGCCGGCGAGCTGGGCCGCGCCGACGTGGCCGTGTTCTGCACCGGGGCCCAGGACCTCGTCCTCGGGGCCGACGCCCTGGCCGAGGCTCGGGTGGACCGCCGCGAGCCGCTCGTCGTGCTCGACCTGGCCCTTCCGCACGACACGGACCCGGCGATCGCCGAACTCCCCGGGGTCACCCGCATCGACCTCGCGTGGCTCGCTGCCCACCCGGCGGCCGCCGCCAGCGAGGCCGACGTCGCAGCCGCGCGCCGGCTGGTCGCCGACGAGGTGGCCGCGCACCTGGCCGACGTCGCCGGCCAGCAGGTCGAACCCACGCTGGTCTCCCTGCGTGCCCACGCTGGCGGCGTCATCGACGACGAGATGGCCCGGCTCCGGCTGCGCCTGGCGGCGGCCGACGACGCGACGATGGCCGAGGTGGAGCGCGCCATGCGCCGCGCGTTCGCGCGACTGCTGCACAACCCGACGGTCCGGATGAAGCAGCTGGCCGCGGAGCCCGGCGGCGACCGCTACGCGGCGGCCCTCTCGGCGCTGTTCGACCTCGACCCCGCGCTGCCGGCCTCGATGCTGGACCCGGCCACCGACCTGGACGCACCGGACGGTGCACGGTGACCGACCTGCCGATGGCGCCCGCAGCCGCCTCGCCCGAACCCGCGGCACCTGCCGCGCCCGCCGACGCCGCTCCCCTGCGCCTGGCCACCCGTGGGTCCGCCCTGGCCCTCGCCCAGTCGCGTGCCGTGGGCGCGCAGCTGGCCGCCCGCACCGGTCGTCCCCTCGAGCTCGTCGAGGTCACCACGCAGGGCGACGTCGACCCAGGCTCGCTGGCGGCCATCGGCGGCGCGGGCGTGTTCGTCGCGGCGGTCCGCGAAGCTCTCGCCGCGGGCCGGGCCGACGTCGCGGTGCACTCCCTGAAGGACCTGCCGACGCAGCCCGACCTGCGGCTGCGGCTCGCGGCCGTCCCGACCCGGGAGGACCCGCGGGACGCCCTCGTCGCCGCAGGCACCGCCGGGCTGGCCGCCCTGCCCCGGGGCGCCCGGGTGGGCACGGGGTCACCGCGTCGCCGCGCCCAGCTCGCCGCCGCCCGACCGGACCTCGACGTGCGCGACCTGCGCGGGAACGTCGACACGCGGATCGCCCGGGTGGACGGGGACGCCGCCCGCGGGATCGCGGCCGACCTCGACGCCGTCGTGCTCGCCGTCGCGGGGCTGCGCCGGCTCGACCGGGCTGGGCGCATCTCGGCGGTCCTCGAGCCCGAGCTGATGCTCCCGGCGCCCGGCCAGGGTGCGCTCGCGATCGAGGTGCGCAGCGAGCTCGCCACCGAGGACCCCACGCGCGGCCCCGCCCTGCTCGACGCGCTGGCCGCCCTCGACGACCCGGCGACCCGGGCCTGCGTCACCGCCGAGCGGTCCCTGCTGGCCGCGCTCGAGGCCGGCTGCGCGGCCCCCGTGGGCGCCCTCGCCGAGGTGCAGGCCGGCGGGGCGCTGCGCCTGCGCGGCGTGCTGGCGACCGAGCACGGGCTGCTGCGCGCCGAGGCCACCGGGCCGGTCGACCAGCCCGAGGCGCTCGGGCGGCAGCTGGCCCGGGAGCTCCTGGCGGGGAACCCAGGCACGGCCGAGCCCGCGAGGGCCAGGGCCGACGCCACCGGCACGACCGGGGCCAGCCGCCCCGCGAGCACGACCGGCACGACGCGCACCACCCCCTGGACCGGCCCGGGCAGCGACGGGCTGCCCGGTCCAGGTCCGTCCACCCACGGAGGGAGTCCCACATGAACGCCACCACCGGCCTGCCGACCGCACAGGTGCACCTGGTCGCGGCGGGCCCCGGGGACCCCGGGCTCCTCACCGTCTGCGCGGTCGACCGGCTGCACCGGGCCGAGGTCATCGTCACCGACCCGGAGTGCGAGGCGCTGGCCCGCGCGCACGCCCGGGCCGAGGCCGAGGTGGTCGTGGCCGTCGACGAGGACGGCCAGGTCGCCGACCACGTCGACCGGGTCCGCCTCGTCATCGATCCCGCGGGCCTGGGTCGGGCGGTGGTCCGCCTCATGGCCGGGGACCCGGTGCTCGACGGCTCGCTGGCCCTCGAGGCGGGCGCCCTGGCCGAGGCCGGGATCACCTACGACATCGCCCCGGGCGTCTCGACGGTCACCGGGTCGGCGGCGTACGCCGGCTTCGCCCTGACCGGGGGTCGGGCCCGCGAGGTGCGCGTCGTGGACGCCCACGACCCCGAGGTGGAGTGGGCGGGCCTGGCGGACCCGCACGCCACCGTGGTGGTGCTCGACGGCGCCGAGCGCGCGCTGGACATCTGCCGGCTGCTCGTCCTCGGCGGCCGCGACCCGCGCACGCCGGTGGCCATCACCCGCAACTCCACGACCGTCGACCAGCGCTCGATCCTGTCCACGCTCGCCGATGTCGCGTCGGCCATCAAGGCGGCCAAGGGCGAGGTCGGCCCAGGCGTGCTGGTCGTGGGCGAGGTGGTCGGGCAGTGCCAGCAGCTGGCCTGGTTCGAGAACAAGCCGCTGTTCGGCTGGCGCGTGCTCGTGCCCCGCACCAAGGAGCAGGCGGGGTCGCTGTCCGAGCAGCTGCGCAGCTACGGCGCCGTGCCCGTCGAGGTGCCGACCATCTCCGTCGAGCCGCCCCGGACCCCGCAGCAGATGGAGCGTGCCGTGCACGGGCTGGTCTCCGGCCGCTACCAGTGGGTCGCCTTCACCTCCGCGAACGCGGTGCGCGCCGTCAAGGAGCGCTTCGACCAGTACGGCCTGGACTCCCGGGCCTTCGCCGGGCTCAAGGTGGCCGCGGTCGGCGAGCAGACCGCGGCGGCCCTGCGGGCGTTCGGCATCGTGCCGGACCTGGTCCCCTCCGGCGAGCAGTCCAGCGCTGGCCTGCTCGAGGAGTTCCCCGGGTACGACGCCGCCTTCGATCCCATCGACCGGGTCTTCCTGCCGCGCGCCGACATCGCCACCGAGACCCTCGCGGCGGGCCTGGCCGAGCTCGGCTGGGAGGTCGACGACGTGACCGCCTATCGGACCGTGCGGGCTGCCCCGCCGGCCGCGGAGATCCGCGAGGCCATCAAGGGCGGCGGGTTCGACGCGGTGCTGTTCACGTCGTCGAGCACCGTCCGCAACCTCGTGGGCATCGCCGGCAAGCCGCACTCGTCGACGGTCGTCGCCTGCATCGGCCCGCAGACCGCGAAGACCGCCGAGGAGAACGGCCTGCGCGTCGACGTGCTGCCCGAGACGCCGAGCGTGGCAGCGCTCGCCGCCGCGCTGGCCGGGCACGGCGAGGCGCTGCGTCGGCACGCGATCGAGCACGGGGAGACCGCGTGGCGGCCCGGCCGCCGCCGCGGCGGGTCCCGGCGCAAGGCGACCTGATCGTGCCCTTCCCCCACGACCGGCCCCGTCGCCTGCGCGGCACGCCCGCGCTGCGGCGGCTGGTGGCCGAGACGCGCCTGGACCCGGCCCAGCTCGTGCTGCCGCTGTTCGTGCGCGAGGGCATCGACGTGCCGGTGCCGATCGCCTCCATGCCCGGCGTGGTGAACCACACCCGCGGCACCCTGGCGACGGCAGCGCGCGCGGCCGCCGACGTCGGCGTCGGGGGCGTGATGCTCTTCGGGGTGCCCGCGGCCCGTGACGCGATCGGCTCCGGGGCGACCGACCCGGCGGGCATCCTCAACGTCGCCGTGCGCGACGTGGTCGAGGCGGTCGGCACCGACCTGGTGGTGATGGCCGACCTGTGCCTGGACGAGTTCACCGACCACGGCCACTGCGGCGTCCTCGCCGCGGACGGATCGGTCGACAACGACGCCACGCTCGAGCGCTACGGCGCGATGGCCCGCGCCCTGGCCGACGCCGGTGCCCACGTCGTGGGCACGTCCGGGATGATGGACGGCCAGGTGGGGGCGGTCCGCGCCGCGCTGGACGCCGCCGGCCACCAGGACACCGTGATCCTGGCCTACGCCGCGAAGTACGCCTCGGCGCTGTACGGGCCGTTCCGCGAGGCGGTCGACTCCGCCCTCGCCGGCGACCGGCGCACCTACCAGCAGGACCCCGCGAACCGGCGCGAGTCGCTGCGCGAGCTGGCCCTCGACGTGGCGGAGGGCGCGGACATCGTGATGGTGAAGCCGGCCGGGACCAGCTTGGACGTCATCGCCGACGTCGCCGCCGCCGTCGACGTGCCGGTCGCCGCGTACCAGGTCTCCGGCGAGTTCGCCATGCTCGAGGCGGCCGCCGCGCAGGGCTGGATCGACCGCGAGCGGGCCATCCTCGAGTCCCTCACGGTGATCCGCCGGGCCGGCGCCGACCTGGTGCTGTCCTACTGGGCGGCCGAGGTGGCGCAGTGGCTCGGCTCGGGCCACGACGACGTCCTGCGCGGGCACCGCCAGGAGGTGCCCGCCTGATGCTCGACCGCCACCAGTGCCGCGTGTGCTCCGCTGGGGTCCGTCCGCTGACCGGGACCGCGGAGCAGATGGACGCGCGCGGAGCGAACAGGCCGTCGGGGGCCGGTGGGAGCGCTGCCGCATGACCCCGATGCCGAAGCCGCCGGACGACACGACCCGGGCCCGGGCCCTCATGGCCGCCCGCCAGCGGGCCGCCGCGGCGCTCCCCGGCGCGGAGCCGGTCGATCCCGTGCTGTCGCAGGCGTGGTTCGACCGCGCGCGGGCGGTCGCGCCGGGCGGGGTGAACTCCCCGGTCCGCGCCTTCCGCGCAGTCGGGGGCACCCCGCGGTTCATGGTGGCGGGCTCCGGGCCCTGGATCACCGACGTGGACGGGCGCACGTACCTGGACCTCGTCGGCTCGTGGGGTCCGATGATCCTCGGCCACGCGCACCCCACGGTGGTCGAGGCGGTGCGGGCCGCCGCGTCGCGCGGGCTGTCGTTCGGCACGCCGGGGCCCACCGAGGTCGAGCTCGCCGAGGAGATCGTGCGACGGGTCCCCCCCGTCGAGCTGGTCCGGCTGGTCTCCAGCGGCACCGAGGCGACGATGTCGGCGATCCGGCTGGCCCGGGGGTTCACCGGCCGGTCGCTGGTCGTGAAGTTCGCCGGGTGCTACCACGGGCACGTCGACGCGCTGCTCGTCGCGGCGGGCTCCGGGGTCGCCACGCTGGGGCTGCCGGACTCCCCGGGCGTGACCGCGGCCCAGGCCGCCGAGACGGTCGTGCTGCCCTACAACGACCTCCCCGCGCTCGAGGCCCTGTTCGCCGCGCGCGGGACCGAGGTCGCCGCGGTGATCACGGAGGCGGCGGCGGCGAACATGGGCGTCGTCCCACCGGATCCGGGCTTCAACGCCGCGATCGCCCGGCTCTGCCGGCAGGCCGGCGCGCTGTTCGTCTCCGACGAGGTCATGACCGGGTTCCGGGTCAGCGCCGCCGGGCACTGGGGCCTCGACGGGGCGCACGAGGGCTGGGCCCCGGACCTCATGACGTTCGGCAAGGTGATGGGTGGTGGACTGCCCGCAGCCGCCTTCGGCGGACGCGCCGACGTCATGGCGATGCTGGCCCCGGCCGGGCCGGTCTACCAGGCCGGCACGCTGGCCGGGAACCCGATCGCGACCGCCTGCGGGCTGGCCACCCTGCGCGCCTGCGACGACGCGGTCTACGGCCGGCTCGACGCCGCGGCGGGCCTGGTCCGGGCCGAGGTGGGCGCCGCGCTCACCGCCGCCGGGGTCGCCCACCGGGTCCAAGCGGCCGGCAACCTCTTCAGCGTCTTCTTCACCGACGCGCCGGTGCGCGACTCGCTCGGCGCGCTGGCCCAGGACGCGTGGCGGTACCGGGCCTTCTTCCACGCGATGCTCGACGCGGGCGTCTACCTGCCGCCCTCGGCGTTCGAGGCGTGGTTCGTGTCCGCCGCGCACGACGACGTCGCCCTCGACCGCCTCGTCGCCGCCCTGCCGGCGGCCGCCCGGGCTGCCGCCGAGGCCGAGCCCCCGGAGCAGGCGCTGTGATCCCCGCCCCCGCCGCCGAGGAGCCGCGATGACCGAGCGCACCACCGTCCACCTCCTGCGCCACGGTGAGGTGCACAACCCGACCGGCCTGCTCTACGGGCGGCTGGCGGACTTCCACCTCTCGGAGCTCGGCCAGGAGATGGCCGTTCGCGCGGCCGAGGCGCTGGCGGGGCGTGACGTCACGGTCGTCACCTCGTCCCCGCTCGAGCGCGCCCGCGAGACCGCGGCGCCCAGCGCCGAGCAGTTCGGCCTGCCGGTGGGGATCGACGACAACCTGATCGAGGCCGAGAACGTGTTCGAGGGCCAGGTCGTCGGCGTCGGTGACGGGATCCTGAAGAACCCGAGGGCGTGGCGGCACCTGTACAACCCGTTCAAGCCCTCCTGGGGGGAGCCGTACCAGGTGCTCGCCGCCCGCATGCGGATCGCCGTGCGCCGGGCGCGCGACGCGGCCCGCGGCCATGAGGCGCTGCTCGTCAGCCACCAGCTGCCGATCTGGATCTGCCGACTGGATGCCGAGAACCGGTCCTTCGTCCACGACCCGCGGCGGCGCCAGTGCAACCTGGCGTCGCTGACGTCGTTCGCCTTCGAGGGCAACCGCCTCGTGGCCGTGACCTACCGCGAGCCGGCCGCCGACCTGGCCGCCCGAGCCTCGAAGGCCCGTGGCGCCTGATGCGCAGCCGCGCCCGACCCGGCCGCGCCGACGCCCCCACGCCGGCGCGATCCCCCCTGCGCCGAACGGCGGGGCTGCTCGGCGCCGCCCTGCTCCTGCTCGGCGTGGCCGGCTGCTCGCAGGACGTCTCGGCCGGCGAGCGGATCGACGGCGACGTCGCCGCCCAGGGCTACGTCTCCGGTGATGGCTCGACGACCATCGTCGCGCAGGCCGACCGGGTGGCCGCCCCACCGCTCACCGGCGAGACGCTCGAGGGCGGCACGTTCGCGCTGGCCGACCACCTCGGCAAGGTCGTGGTGCTCAACGTGTGGGCATCGTGGTGCGCGCCCTGCCGGGCCGAGGCCGACGAGCTGGCCGAGGTCGCGAACGAGAAGGCCGACGACGACGTGGTCTTCGTCGGCCTGAACACGCGGGACTCCGCGGCCCCGGCCACCGCGTTCGTCGAGCGGTTCGCCATCCCCTACCCCAACGTCGTCGACACCGACGGGGCCAAGCAGCTGCTGTTCCGCGACACGCTGCCGCCGCAGGCCATCCCCTCGACCCTCGTGATCGACCGTGAGGGCCGCGTGGCCGCGCGCGCGATCGGCGAGGTGGACCGCTCCCGGCTGCTGGGCCTCATCGAGCCGATCGAGGCCGAGGGGTCCTGATGCCGAGCCCGACCCACGTGCTGGCCGTCGCCCCGCTGGGCGTCGGCGAGACCGTCGTGTCCGGCTCCCTGGCCATCGCGATCCCGTTGGCCGTGCTCGCCGGCCTCGTCAGCTTCGCCAGCCCGTGCGTGCTGCCGCTCGTGCCCGGCTACCTGTCGTACGTGACCGGGCTGACCGGCACGGGGCTCGGCCCCGCGGGCTCGGCCGCCGCCCCCGGTGCGGCCCCCACCGCCGGCGCGCCCGGCTCCCCGGCCCCCACCGCCGGCGCCCGCGGCGCGCCCGGCTCCCCGGCCCCGGCCGCCGGCCCGACACCCGCCGCCGCGACGCTGACGGCCAGTGAGCGGCCGGCGGCGCCGCCCCGCGCCCGGGTGGCGCTGGGCACGCTGCTGTTCATCGCCGGGTTCAGCGCGGTCTTCGTCTCCTACGGCGCGCTGTTCGGCGGACTCGGGGCGACGCTGCTGGAGCACCAGGACGTCCTCACGCGGGTGCTGGGCGCGATCGTGATCGTGCTCGGCCTGGGGTTCCTCGGCCTGGTCCCCACGCTGCAGCGGGAGGCCCGGCTGCATCGCCGGCCGGCGCGGGGCCTGTGGGGCGCGCCGCTGCTGGGTGCGCTGTTCGGCCTGGGCTGGACACCGTGCATCGGCCCGACGCTGGCCGCCGTGCAGGGCCTGGCGTTCAGCGAGGCGTCGGCCGCCCGTGGCGCGCTGCTGTCGGTGGCCTACTGCCTCGGCCTGGGGTTGCCGTTCCTGCTCGTCGGCCTGGCCATGGAGCGCGGTCTCGGCGCGATGGCCTGGGCCCGACGGCACGCACGGACCATCCAGGTGGTCGGTGGGGCGTGCCTGGTCGTGCTCGGCCTGCTCATGGTCAGCGGGGTCTGGGGCTCGCTGATGAACGAGGCCCGCGGCTGGGTGACCGGCTTCGAGGTGCCCCTGTGACCGCCCCCTCGGACCGTGCGAGCGCCCGGCTCTCGGACGCCCCGGATCGGGCGGGCGCGGCCGCCGGGCCCACTGCCCCATCCCACGCCGGGACGTCCGTGGTCCAGGACGGTGGTGCAGGGTCCAGCTTCGGGCTGGAGGGGCGCGAGGGGCGCGAGGGGCGCGAGGGCGGCGAGGCGCGCGCGGCGCGCGAGGCACGGCCGGCCGGTGCAGGGCCGTCGACGGCGGCCGCAGCCGACACCGGTGAGCGGCTCGAGGACCTGGCCCCCGACGCCGGGCTGCCCGAGGACGCCGCTGCGCTGAGCGCCGACTGGGGTGCCGGGCGCCGGCGTCGCACCACCGGCATGGGCCCACGACTCGGCCCGGTCGGGTGGCTGCGCTGGGGCTGGCGCCAGCTCACCAGCATGCGCACGGCCCTGGTGCTGCTGTTCCTGCTCGCCCTGGCCGCGATCCCGGGCAGCGTGCTGCCGCAGCGCGGCACCGACCCGATCGCCGTGGCCGACTGGATCGAGGGACGCCCGGGGCTCGGCGCGACCCTGGACCGGTACGGGTTCTTCGACGTCTTCGTCGCGCCGTGGTTCTCCGCGATCTACCTGCTGCTGTTCGTCTCCCTCATCGGGTGCGTGCTGCCCCGGATCGCCGCCCACTGGCGGGCGATGCGCCAGCCGACGCCCCCCGCGCCACGGCGGCTGGACCGGCTCGCCGGCGCGACCACCTGGCACACCGACGACCCCGGCACCCTCGCCGCGGCCGTGGCGGCGCTGCAGGAACGGCGCTGGCGCGTGACGCCCGGCCGCGACCTCGACGGACCCGTCGGGTCCCTGGCCGCGGAGAAGGGGTTCGCACGGGAGACCGGCAACCTGCTGTTCCACGTCGCGCTGGTGCTGATCCTGATCGGCGTCGCCCTCGGGGCGATCTTCGGCTGGAGGGGCACGGTGATCGTGCGCGAGGGCCAGGGGTTCTCCAACACGCTGACCCAGTACGACTCCTTCGCGCCCGGCCGGATGGCCTCCACCGAGGCCCTGCCCCCGTTCGCCTTCACCATGACCGACTTCGACGCGACCTTCGAGCGGGAGGGCTCGCAGCGCGGGGCCCCGCGGTCGTTCTCCGCGGTGATGGCCTACACCCCCGAGCCCGGCGCCCCGCTCGAGACGAAGGTCGTGACGGTGAACCAGCCGTTGCGCCTCGACGGGGCGAAGGTCTTCCTGGTCGGCCACGGGTACGCCCCGCACCTGCGCCTGACCGATGCGACCGGCCGGGTCGTGTTCGACGACACCGTCGTCTTCCTGCCGCAGGACGGCAGCTTCACGTCGACCGGCGTGCTCAAGGCGCCGGACGCCCAGCCCCCGCTGGGCCTCACGGCGATCCTGGCACCGACGGCGATCATCGACCAGGGCGGCCCGCGCTCGGTGTTCCCGGCGCCGGACAACCCCGGGCTCTTCGTCTCGGCCTTCACCGGCGACCTCGGCCTGGACGACGGGGTGCCCAGCAACGTGTTCCAGCTCGACACCGAGGGCCTGGAGCAGCTGGGCCTCGAGGGCCTCGGGCCCGGCCAGACGTGGGAGCTGCCGGACGGCGCGGGGACGCTGGAGTTCGTCGACCTCGAACGCTGGGCGTCGTTCACGATCTCCCACGACCCCGGCAAGGGCCTGGCGCTGGCCGGGTCGATCGCGGCGATCCTCGGCCTGATGCTGTCGCTGTTCGTGAAGCGGCGACGGATCTGGGTGCGCGTGGAGGCGGTGGCCGGGCCCGGCAGTACCCCGGCCAGCGGTGGATCGGCAGGCGCCGATTCGGCCGCCGCGGCCGACCCCGCTACCGTCTACCGGGTGCAGGTCGGGGGCCTGTCCCGGACCGAGGCTGCCGACGTGGTCGGCGAGGTGCAGCAGCTCGTGGCCCGCGTGGGCGGGCCGGTCAAGGAGGCGTGACGTGAGCCTGGCGCAGTGGAGCAACCTGTTCGTCTATGCGTCGATGGCGATGTATGCGCTGGCGTTCGTCTCCTTCGCCGTCTCCTTCGCCGCGACCCGCAGCCTGGCGGTCGACGAGGGTGCCGTGCCGCCCGGGGCACCCGAGCCGGCCGCCGTGCCGGCGGTGGCGGGGGCGGTGTCGCCCCAGGCTGCTGACGCGGCCGCCGAGGCCAGGGCGTTGGCCCGAGCCCGGTCCCCGCAGCTCGAGGCCGAGATGGCCGCGCAGGCGCGCCGCAGCCGCTGGGGCGGCCGCTCGGACGGCGCGGCCGCCCTGCCACCCGGGCGGCGCGCGGCGAACATCGGCATGAGCCTGACCTGGCTGGCCACCGGGCTGCTGCTCGCCGGGCTCGTCGCCCGCGGGCTCTGGGCGGGCCGCGCGCCCTGGGGCAACATGTACGAGTACTCGTTGTCGTCGGCCCTGGCGATCTCCGGGGTGTTCCTCGCGTTCTCGCTGCGCCGGGACGTGCGCTGGCTGGGCCTGCTGGTGAGCGCCGCCAGCCTCATCACGCTGGGCGTCGCGGTGCTGCTGCTCTACAACGACTCCCCCCAGCTGGTGCCCGCGCTGCACTCGTACTGGCTGGTGATCCACGTCGCCGCGGCGATCATCGCGGGTGGGGCGTTCACGGTCGGCGCCGCCGCGACCGTGCTCTACCTCGTCGCCGACCGCGCCGAGCGGCGCCCGGAGGCCAGGTTCTCCCGGGCGGTCGCCGCGCGGATCCCGGACTCGGCCACCCTGGACACGTTGGCGTACCGGACGAACGCGTTCGTCTTCCCGCTGTGGACCTTCGCGGTCATCGCGGGGGCGGTCTGGGCCGAGGACGCGTGGGGCCGCTACTGGGGCTGGGACCCGAAGGAGACCTGGGCCTTCATCACGTGGCTGGTCTACGCCGGCTACCTGCACGCCCGGGCCACGGCCGGGTGGCGCGGCCGGAAGGCCGCGGTGATCGGGCTGATCGGCTTCGCGAGCTTCCTGATCAACTTCTTCGGCGTGAACCTCTTCGCCAGCGGCCTGCACTCGTACGCCGGCGTCTGACGCGAACGGCCCGACGGCGGGCCCGGTCGCCCGGGCCGCGACCGGAATCGGCTACGCCGCGGGCGCGTCGTTCCCTGCGGCCTCGTGCCCGTGGTGGCGGCGCGCCTCGATCGCGGCCTCGAGGTTGCGGGCGGCGGCCTCGCGCTGGCGCATGAACACGAAGAAGCTCAGCACCGCGGAGACCAGCACGGCGGTGAACAGCAGCAGCCAGCCGCGCATGCCCACGAGGTAGAGCAGGCCGCCGACCGTCACCAGCATCGCGATCCGCAGCACGCCGTAGCGCAGGCCCGCGTGCGGCACCACGGCAGGCGCGGCGGCGTCCGGGGCGTTGGTCGCGGGCGAAGCGGCGGGGTCCGGGGCGCCGGTCCCGGTCGGGGCGGCGGTGGGGTCCGTCGCGCCGGTCGCTGGGCCCGTCGCGCCGGCGGGCGTCGTGGCGGCTCCAGCTTCGCGCTGGGGGTCGTCGGGGCGGGGAGTGCCGGTGGGATCGGACATGGCACGAGCCTACGTCGCCCGGTGCAGTCGCTCGACGGGTGTCGGAGCGGGACGACGGGACGCTGGGTGGCCGGTTCCCGGAGCCCGGGCTAGCCTGAGCGCAAGCACGCTTGCGAAGGGGTTGCCCGTGGGCCGGTTCGTCCTCGCGATCGCCGCTGTGGCGCTGCACCTCTACGTGCTCGTCGACCTGACCCGCGCCCGTTCCGAGGACGTCCGGCTGCTGCCGCGCTGGCTGTGGTTCCTGGTCTCGCTCATGCCCGTGGTCGGCCCCGCCGCGTACCTGCTCGCGGGCCAGCCGCGCGTCGGGGGCTCCCCGGGAGGTGGGGGCGGGGGCCCAGGCGGGATCGGCGGGGGGCCACGGCCCCGTGGTCCGGTGGCCCCCGACGACGATCCGGACTTCCTCAAGCGCCTGGACGAGCAGTCGTGGGCGGCCCGCATGGAGCAGCTGCGCCGGCAGCGCGAGACCGGCGGCCGGGGTGCGGTGACCCCGCCCCCCGCTGACGCCGACGGGGCCCCCGGCCAGCAGGCGCCGCCCCCCGCCCGTGCGCCGGACGAGGCCCCCGGTGAGGGCGCCACCCGCTGATCCGCGCCGTCGATGGCGGGCGGCGGATGCCGTCCCCCGCCCCGGCACCCGATGAGGCCCGGAACGAGGCCGCTCCCGCTGCCCAGCTCCGCCGCGGAGCTCAGCTCTGGGTCATCGCGATTTGGTTGTGCACAACTCAATAGTGCACAATCGTTCCATGACCTCCATCTACGACCTGTCCTTCACCAGCAACCGGGGCGAGACCGTGGCCCTCGACCAGTACCGCGGCCGGCCCCTGCTCATCGTGAACACCGCCAGCAAGTGCGGGTTCACCCCCCAGTACGACGGCCTGCAGGCGCTGCACGAGCAGTACGGACCGCAGGGCCTGGTCGTGCTCGGCTTCCCGTGCGGGCAGTTCGCCAACCAGGAGCCCGGCGACGACGGCGCCATCGAGGAGTTCTGCCGGATCAACCACGGGGTGACCTTCCCGCTGAGCACGAAGGTCGACGTGAACGGCAAGGGCACCGACCCCGTGTTCGCGTTCGTCAAGGACCGGAGCAAGGGGCTGCTCGGCGGTGCGGTGAAGTGGAACTTCACGAAGTTCCTCGTGGCCGGTGACGGCGTCACGGTGAAGCGCTACTCGCCGAACACGGAGCCCAAGGAGCTGGCCGAGGACATCGAGGCGCTGCTGCCGGAGCAGGCCGCCTGACGGCCATGGCCCACCCGCAGCTGCAGCTGGACCACCAGCTGTGCTTCCTGTTCCATCGGATCAGCCGTGACCTCACGGCCGCGTACCGGCCGCTGCTGGCCGATCTCGGCCTGACCTACCCCCAGTACCTCGCCATGCTCGTGCTCTGGGAGCGCGACGGCCCCGGCGTGGGCGAGCTCGGCGATCGGTTGTGCCTGGACTCCGGGACCCTGTCGCCGCTGGTGCGCCGGCTGGAGGCGGCCGGACTGGTGCGCCGCCAGCGAGGGGCCGCGGACGAGCGACGCGTCACGGTGCACCTGACCGAGGCGGGGCGGGCGCTGGAGGAGCGGGCGGCGGGCGTGCCGCAGCAGCTGGCGGCGACGCTGGTCGACGACCTGCCCTCGTACCAGGCCCTGCACGCGGAGCTCACGGCGCTCGCGCAGCGCCTCGAGGCCTCCACCCCGCGGTCTGCGTAGTCGATTCCGCACACCGAGTTGGCGGAATCGACTACGCAGCGGGCGTTGCGGTCCGGCGTCAGGGCGTCATCGTCCAGGCACCGTCGTAGGACAGCACCTCGGTGACGAACGCCGCCTCGGCGTCCGCGGGCAGCGACGGCCGGCGGATCAGCGTCAGGGCGCCCTGCTGCTGCGCGTCGGTCGCCGCCGGCTGCCCGTGCAGCGCCACCGCGAACTCGGCCACGTCCTGCACGAACACCGCGAACATCCGGTCGACGTGCGCCTCGGTGAGCTCCGAGGCGTCGGAGACCGAGCCCGGCCGGGCTCCCTCGGGATCCTCGGAGAGCGCCAGCCCGGCGGCCTCGGCGACCAGCTGCGCGTAGACGACCTGCGTGAAGAGCTGGCCCAGGGTGAGCAGGAAGTCCAGGTCCTCGGCCTGCTCCTTCGAGGGGGGCGCGCTGGCCAGCAGCATCCCGAGCGCGGTCATCTGCTCCACGAACAGCGCGACGTTGGGCAGGTGCGCGAACCGCGCGAACGCCGGCCGCGGGTCGTGGAACTCGATGCGGCCCAGTCCCGAGGCGGGACCCTGCGCGAACAGGAACGTGTCGTCGACAGCCTCCCGGCGCACCCCCACGGGCTCGTAGGAGCCGGCCCCACCCGCGGCCGCCATCAGGTACTTCGGCAGGAACTTCAGGACCAGCGCGAGGTTCACGTGCACCGTGCCCTCGAGCTTGGGCAGCGCCCGGATGTCGCGGACGGCTGACTCGAAGTACGTGTCCTTCTCGAACCCGCGCGCGGCGATGACCTCCCAGAGCAGGTTGATCACCCGCTCGCCCTCGCTGGTCACCTTCATCTTCGTGATCGGGTTGTAGAGCAGGAAGCGGCGGTCCTCGGCCGAGGCGGCGCGCAGGTAGTCCGCCGAGCGCGCGGCGAAGAGCTTCATCGCGAGCAGCCGTGCGTAGGCGTCGGCGAGCATCCGGCGCACGTGCGGGAAGCTCGTGACCGTCCGGCCGTACAGCACGCGGTTGTTGGCGTGCGAGACCGACTCGAAGAACGCGTGCTCGCAGATCCCGATCGAGGCCCAGCCGAGGTTGACCTTGCCGACGTTGACCGTCGCGAGCGCGGCGTCCCACGCCGGCTTGCCGACGTGCAGCAGGTCGGCCTCGGTCACCGGGTAGTCGTGCAGCACGAACTCCGAGACGAACATCTGCGACTGCACGGTGTTCTTCACCAGCTCGTAGCTCGGGTGCTTCGTGTCGGCCAGGAAGAAGACGTACTCGCCCGGATGCTCGGGGTCGTCGTCGGCGAACCGCCCGAAGACGCTCAGGCGCGCCGCCTCGTTGCCGTTGCCGATGTAGTACTTGCCGCCGTTCGCGACCCAGCTGGCGCCGTCCGCGGACCGGGTCAGGATCATGTCGGTCGAGTAGATGTCCGCGCCGTGCGTGCGCTCGGACAGGCCGAACCCGAAGATCCCGCCCTCGCGCAGCAGCTCGCCGACCAGCCGCTTCGCGCCCTCGTTGGCGCTGGTCCAGACCGGGCCGAGGCCGAGCACCGTGACCTGCCAGGCGTACCAGTGGTCCAGCGAGTAGAAGCCGAGGAGCTCGTTGAGCTCATTGAGCCGCGCGGTGTCCCACCGGGCGTCGTCGTCGCCGATGAGCGCCCCGACCCCGGCCGGCGTCGCCACGCGAGCGAACAGCCGGCGCGTCGCGACCAGGTCGAGGAAGTCCTTGTACCAGGTGCCCGCGTGGTACTCGGCCTTCATCTCGGCCAGTCCCTTGCCCTCGAAGAACGCCACGAGGTCGCGCATGGCGGCACGGTCGTCCTCGGCGAGGAACGTCGGGTCGTACGTGGCGGGGTTCAGCAGCAGCATCGGTGCCTCCTGGAGGAACGGGCGGGTCGGCCGGCGCGGGGTCGGTGCCCTCGGCGTGCTCGGCCAGCGCCGCGGGCCTGTGGTCAGGCTAGCCCGGTGCGCTCGGCGCGGATCCGGGAGGGCCGCTCGGCGGGCCGGTGGGTCCGGCGGTCGGGCGGTCGGCCAGGTGCGTCCGGCGGTCGGCCAGGTGCGTCCGGCGGTCGGCCGCATGCGGCGCGCCTCCGGAGGGCGGGGAGGCTCAGCGGGTGAGTGCCCCCAGCACGATCCCGGCGGCGAGCAGCACCCCGTAGCCCAGCAGCAGTCGACCGGTCCCGCCCAGCACCGGCACGAGGGCCGGGCCCACGGCCCCCTCGCGCACGTCGCGCAACGGGGACACTGCCAGCACCAGTGCCCCGAGGCCCAGGATCGCGGGGGCCGGCCACCTGGTGGGGGCCAGCGTCCCCAGCACGCCGACGATCGCGGGCACGGCCAGGGCCGTCCCGACCAGGGCGGCGTAGAGCCGCCGGGTCGTCGGATCCCCGAGCCGCACCGCGAGGGTGCGCTTGCCGGCCGCCGTGTCACCGGGGATGTCGCGCAGGTTGTTCACGACGAGGATCGCGCAGGACAGCGCGCCGACGCCGAGGCCGCACAGCCAGGCCAGCTCGCTGAGGACACCGGACTGGGTCACGGCGGTTCCCGCGACCGCGACCAGACCGAAGAAGACGAACACGAAGACCTCGCCGAGGCCGGCGTAGCCGTAGGGTCGCGGCCCGCCGGTGTAGGTCCATGCGGCCACGATCGCGGCAGCGCCGACGAGCAGCAGCCACCACTGACCGGACAGGGCCACCAGCAGCAGTCCGGCCACCCCGGCCACCGCGAAGGCCAGCAGCGCCGCCCGCTTCACCGCCGGCGGCGCGGCGAGGCCCTGCCCGACCAGGCGGACCGGCCCGACCCGCTCGGCGTCGGTGCCGCGCACCCCGTCGCTGTAGTCGTTCGCGTAGTTGACGCCCACCTGGAGGGCCAGCGCGACGACCAGCGCGAGCAGCGCCCGCTGCCAGACCGCACCTGCGTCCCATGCCGCGACCGCGGTCCCCACCAGCACCGGCGCGACGGCGGCCGGCAGCGTCCGCGGACGCGCGCCGGCGAGCCATTGGGCGGGGGTGGTCACGGGCGCGGATTCTCGCACGGCCGATCCGCCGCCGACGCGCACGAGATCGTCGTTCTGCCGGCGGGGTCAGGTTGCTCCGACCAGGCCGGCCGAGGGGCCGCATCACGACGGCTTCGCGCGCGAACCCGGTCACCGGACGGCGTCGGGTGCGCCGCCCGTGCCGGCCGGACCGCCCGTGGCGGCCGGATCGCTCGTGCCGGCCGGGCCGGCGAGCGCTGCGCGGGCCAGCTCCGCGAGCGCGGCACGGTCGGGCTTGCCCGACTCGAGCAGGGGGATCTGC
>JALOLH010000106.1 GCA_025456065.1 Candidatus Nanopelagicales bacterium
AGCAGGGCCTGGACCTCGGCGCGGACGTCGTCGTGCACAGCGTCACCAAGTACCTCGCCGGACACTCCGACGTGCTGCTCGGCGCCGCGCTCGTCCGCGATCCCGCCCTCGCCGAGCGGCTCGACCAGCACCGGATCCTCGGCGGTGGCATCCCCGGCCCGATGGAGGCGTGGCTCGCGCTGCGCGGCCTGCGCACGTTCCCCCTGCGGTTCGAGCGGGCCTGCGCCAACGCCACGGAGCTGGCGCGGCGCTGCGCGGGCCACCCGGCGGTCGCCCGGGTGCGCCACCTCGGCCTGGCCGACGATCCCGGGCACGCGCTCGCCGTGACCCAGATGCAGGCGTTCGGCGCCATCGTCAGCCTCGACCTCGCCGGCGGCGCGGCGGCCGCCGAGGCCGTCGCGGCGAGCACCCAGCTGTGGCTGCACGCCACCAGCCTGGGGGGCGTGGAATCCAGCCTCGAGCGGCGCCGGCGCTGGCCGGAGGAGAGCCCGGAGGTGCCCGACGCCCTGCTGCGCCTGAGCGTCGGCATCGAGGACGTCGAGGACCTCTGGGCCGACCTGTCGGCTGCCCTCGACCGGGTCATCCCCTGAGCGGAACCCCCGGACGCACGTCCCTGGCCGCGGGCCTGCCGCGCCCGACCGTCAGACGGCGCCCATCTCCGGCTTGGTCTCGCGGGCCATGAAGTTGCGCAGCATCTCCGCCGGCGACATCCCGTGGTGCACGACCTCCACGACCTGGGCCGTGATCGGCATGTCCACGCCGTGCGAGCGGCCGAGCTCGAGGATGGGCAGGCAGCTCTTGACGCCCTCGCAGGTCTGCTTCGTCACCGCGATGGTCTCATCGACGGTCAGGCCCTTGCCCAGGTTCTCGCCGAAGGTCCGGTTCCGCGACAGCGGCGAGGAGCAGGTGGCGATCAGGTCCCCCATGCCGGCCAGGCCGAGGAAGGTCATCGGGTTGGCCCCCAGCGCCACGCCGAGGCGCGACATCTCGGCCAGCCCACGGGTGATCAGCGAGGCCTGCGAGTTCGCCCCGTAGCCCAGGCCCACCGCCATGCCGTTGGCCAGGGCGATCACGTTCTTCACCGAGCCGCCGATCTCGGCGCCCACCACGTCGGTGGTCCAGTAGGGGCGGAAGTACGACGTCGTGCAGGCGTCCTGCAGCCGCTTGGCCGAGGCCTCGTCGGGGCAGGCGACGGTGGTCGCCGCCGGCGCCCGCTGCGCGATCTCCCGCGCGAGGTTCGGCCCCGACACCACCGCGACCCGCTCGGCGGGGATGCCCCCGTCCTCGGCGATGATCTGGCTCATCCGGCGCATCGTCCCGAGCTCGATGCCCTTCATCAGCGACACCACGACGGCGTCGGGTGCCATCAGGTCCCGCCACGCCTGCAGGTTCGTCGCCAGGGTCTGCGCGGGGATCGCCAGGATCACCAGGGACGCCCCGTCGAGCGCCTCGGCGGGGTCCCCGGTGGCCCGCATCTGCTCGGGCAGCTCCACGCCCGGGTGGAAGAGCTCGTTCGTATGCGTGGTGTTGATCGACTCCTGCACCTCGGGCTCCCGTGCCCACAGCACGACGTCCCCGCCCGCGTCGCACAGCACCATGCCGAAGGCCGTCCCCCACGACCCGGCCCCCATGACCGCACACCGTGCCATCAGCGCTCCTCCTCGCTCTGCTCGGCTGCCAGGCGGGTGCGCTCGGCGGCCCAGTCCAGTCGGTGATCCGGGGCGCGCTCGCCCCGGATCTGCTCCAGCAGTCCGGTGATGGCAGCCATCAACCGGTCGGTCCCCTCGTCGAGCAGCTCCTTGGTGATCGGCCGCCCACGCAGGTCATCGAGCTCCAGCGGCGGCCCGGCGGTCACGCGCATCAGCTTGCGCGGCAGCGCCTTGAACTGCTTGGCGTACGGGGGCATCACCTCCTGGGCGCCCCACTGCGCCACGGGGACCAGCGGTGCGCCGGTCTCCAGCGCCAGCCGGATCGCCCCGGTGCGACCCGACATCGGCCACAGTCCGGGATCGCGGGTGATCGTGCCCTCCGGGTAGACCACCACGCACTCGCCGGCCCGGATCGCCGCCTCGGCTGCGGCGAGGGACGTGGACGGGTCGGCGTCACGGGTGACGGGGATCTGCTCGCACCCGCGGATCAGGCCCCCGACGACCGGGATCTCGAAGACCGAGTGCTTGGCCAGGTACCGCGGCGGGCGACCGTTGTCGTGCAGGAAGTGCGCCATCACGATGGGGTCGAACCACGAGATGTGGTTGGGGGCCACCACGATGCCCTCGCCGTGCTGGCCGAGATGCTCCGCGCCCCGCCACTCGCGCCTGGTGATCGCCATCATCGGCGGCCAGAGGATGGCCTCGGCGGTGCGGTAGGCCGGCCCGAGGCGCATGCCCTTGGTCCTGCGCGCCACACCCACCTCCTGGTCCGTGTTCCCCGCGTGGCCTGCTCGCCAGACGCTGCGTCACGGTATACCGCCCCGGGCCACGCTGTCGGGCCGGCGGGTCGGGCACCCGTCCGACGGGGTGCCGGCGAACGCCATGGGCCGCCCCGGGCCACGTGTGCGACGCGGTGCGGACGCGACGGTGCCCGGCCGGAGGACCGACCGGGCACCGACTGGCTGGCTACTCCGCGGCCGGGGCCTGCTTCGCCGGAGCCTTCCTGGCCGTGGACTTCTTCGCCGGTGCGGCCTTCTTGGCAGCGGGCGCGGCCTTCTTGGCGGGCGCCTTCTTCGCCGGCGCGGCCTTCTTCGCCGCCGGTGCGGCCTTCGCCGGCGCCTTCTTCGCGGGTGCGGCAGCCTTCTTGGCCGCCGCGGCGGCCTGCTTCGCCGGGGCGGGCGCGGCCTTCTTCGCCGCGCTGGCGGCCTTCTTCGCCGGCGCCGCGGCCTTCTTCGCGGCCTCCTTCACCGGTGCCTGCGCCTGGCCGGTCACGCGGCGGACCGCCTCCTCCGCGGCGTCCCCGGCCTCGCGCACGGCCTTGACGGCCTGCGCGGCGATGCTCTTCTCACCGGCGACGAAGGCGCGGAACTCCCCGCCGGGGCGGAACTTCGGCACGAGCGTCTCGGCCTTCTTGATCGCCTCGCCCGTCGAGGGCTTGCGGTACGTGCGCGCGGGCCGGGAGACCTGCTCGAACACGCCGAACCCGCTGATGGAGACCTTCTGGCCCTTGGCGACGGCCTCGGTGATCGCGTCGACGACGGCCTGCACGGCCTCGCCGGCGTCCTTCTTGCTGGCGTCGATGCGCGAGGCGACGACCTCGATGAGCTCACCCTTGTTCATGGCTGCCTTCCTGTCGCGGGTCACACCGGCGCCCCTGGCCGGTGACGTTGGCACCTGGCGTTCGCGTGGGCCGAGCCGACGCGCACGGCGCTCAGGCTACGCGGTGCGTGGCGCGAAAGTCGGCCGGCGAGCCTCGAAATCCGCGATCAGTCCGGCGCTCTGCAGGGTGATGCCGATGTCGTCGAGGCCCTCGAGGAGCCGCCAGCGGACGTAGTCGTCGATCTCGAAGGGCGCAGCCACGTCGCCGAAGGCGACGGTCCGCGCGACGAGGTCGACCGTGACCGGCAGCGCCGGGTCCGCCTCGGTCGCGGCCCACAGCTGCTCGACGACCTCCTGGGCCACCAGTGCCGTGAGCAGCCCGCCCTTCCCGGAGTTGCCCCGGAAGATGTCGGCGAACCGCGAGGAGATGACCACCCGGAACCCGTGGTCCTGCAGCGCCCACACGGCATGCTCGCGCGAGGAGCCCGTGCCGAAGTCCGGGCCGGCCACCAGGATGCTGGCGCCCGCGCGGGCGGGGTCGTTCAGGACGAAGCCGGGGTCGCTGCGCCACGCAGCGAAGAGCGCGTCCTCGTAGCCGTGCCGCGTGATCCGCTTGAGGTACTTCGCGGGGATGATCTGGTCGGTGTCGACGTTGCTGGCCCGCAGCGGGACGGCGGTGCCGGTGTGGACGGTGAACTGCTCCATGACGGGTCCTTCCGGGGTCCGGGTGCGCGGCTCAGGCGACGGGTGCCAGGTCGGCCGGCGAGCTCAGGGTGCCGCGCACGGCGGTGGCCGCGGCGACCTGCGGGGAGACCAGGTGGGTGCGCCCGCCGGGTCCCTGCCGGCCCTCGAAGTTGCGGTTCGAGGTGGAGGCGCTGCGCTCCTGCGGCTTGAGGGTGTCGGGGTTCATCCCCAGGCACATGGAGCAACCGGCCTCGCGCCACTCGGCGCCGGCCTCGAGGAACACGCGGTCCAGGCCCTCGGCCATCGCAGCCAGCCGGACGCGGACCGAGCCGGGCACGACCAGCATCCGCACGCCCTCGGCGACGCGCCGGCCGCGCAGGATCTCGGCGGCGGCCCGCAGGTCCTCGATGCGGCCGTTGGTGCACGAGCCGAGGAACACGGTGTCGACGGCGATCTCACGCATGGGGGTCCCGGCGGCCAGGCCCATGTACGCCAGCGCCTTGCGCGCAGCCTCCTGCTCCACCGGGTCGGCGAACTCCTCCGGCCCGGGGACCGCCCCGGCGAGCGGGACGCCCTGCCCCGGGTTGGTCCCCCACGTCACGAAGGGCGTGAGCTCACTGGCGTCGATGACGACCTCCGCGTCGAACTCGGCGTCGTCGTCGGTCACCAGGGTGCGCCAGGAGGCGACGGCCTGCGCCCAGTCCGCTCCCGTGGGGGCCTTCGGCCGGCCCTCGATGTAGGCGAACGTGGTCTCGTCCGGGGCGATCATCCCCGCCCGGGCGCCCGCCTCGATGGACATGTTGCAGATGGTCATGCGCGCCTCCATGCTCAGCGCGCGGATCGCCTCGCCGCGGTACTCGAGCACGTAGCCCTGCCCGCCCCCGGTGCCGATCCTGGCGATCACGGTCAGGATCAGGTCCTTGGCGGTGACGCCGTCGGGCAGCACGCCGTTCACGGTGATCGCCATCGTCCGGAACGGCTTGAGCGGCAGGGTCTGGGTGGCCAGGACGTGCTCCACCTCCGAGGTCCCGATACCGAACGCCAGCGCGCCGAACGCGCCGTGGGTCGAGGTGTGCGAGTCGCCGCAGACGATCGTCATGCCGGGCTGGGTCAGGCCCAGCTGCGGGCCGACGACGTGCACGATGCCCTGGTCCTGGCTGCCCAGCGAGTGGATGGGCACGCCGAACTCGGCGGCGTTGCGCCGCAGCGCCTCGACCTGCGCGCGGGAGACCGGATCGGCGATCGGCTTGTCGATGTCGATCGTCGGCACGTTGTGGTCCTCGGTCGCCAGCGTGAGGTCCGGCCGGCGGACGCTCCGGCCCGCGGCCCGCAGGCCGTCGAACGCCTGGGGGCTGGTCACCTCGTGCACGAGGTGCAGGTCGATGTAGAGCAGGTCCGGCTCCCCCGGTGCGCTGCGCACGACGTGCGCGTCCCAGACCTTCTCGGCGAGCGTCCTGCCCATGTCCCTGCTCCTTCCGTGCCGGCAACTGCGGCGCACCGTGGTTGACGTCCCACTATTCGAGACGGCAGTATCACTACATGGACGAAGCATACGCCAGCGGCGTCGGCGTGCTCGACAAGGCTGCCATGCTGCTCGACGCCCTCGAGGGCGGGCCCCTGACCCTGGCCGGCCTGGTCGCCGCCACGGGGCTGGCCCGGCCCACCGCGCACCGGCTGGCCACGGCCCTGGAGCACCACCGGCTGGTGGCCCGTGACGTCTCGGGGCGGTTCGTCCTCGGTCCACGGCTGCCCGAGCTCGCCGCGGCGGCCGGCGAGGACCGGCTGGTCGCGGCCGCCGGCCCGGTGCTGGCCCACCTGCGCGAGGCGACCGGCGAGAGCGCGCAGCTCTACCGCCGACAGGGCGACGGGCGCATCTGCGTCGCCGCGGCCGAGCGGATGAGCGGGCTGCGCGACACCGTCCCGGTCGGAGCCGTGCTCACCATGCACGCGGGCTCGGCAGCCCAGGTGCTGCTCGCCTGGGAGGACCCCGACCGCATCCACGTCGGCCTGCGCGATGCCTCGTTCACCGCTGCGACCCTCGCCGGGGTGCGCCGACGCGGCTGGGCGCAGAGTGTCGCCGAGCGCGAGCAGGGGGTCGCCTCGGTGAGCGCCCCGGTCCGCGCGCCCTCGCACAAGGTGGTCGCCGCGGTCTCGGTCTCCGGCCCGTTGGACCGGATGGGCCGGGTGCCCGGCCGCCTGCACAGCCAGGCGGTCCTGACGGCGGCCGCGAGGCTCACGGAGGCGTTGCGCCGCGACTGACCCGGTGCACCGTCCGCGGTGCCCACGGTGGTGCCCACGGCGGTGCCCGCGGCGGTGCCCGAGTGGTGCGCGACGCCGAGGACATGCGTGAGGGGCCCCTCCGGCTGGAGGAGCCCCTCACGGGTGCGTAGCCCCGACGGGATTCGAACCCGCGCTACCGCCTTGAGAGGGCGGCGTGCTAGGCCGCTACACAACGGGGCCGTG
>JALOLH010000045.1 GCA_025456065.1 Candidatus Nanopelagicales bacterium
CGAGGATCACCATGACCTCGTACTTGCGCGTGCTCACGACCCACCTCCTTCGGACTCGAGCGGCCACGGTCCATCCGTGGCAGGAGGGTTGCAGCGCCCCGGGCTTGGCCCTCCCCCGTGGCCGCGATGATGGCCCAGGGGGCTGACATCCACCAGCGGCCATCCACAGGCCCCGGTGCGCCCAGGTCCACCAAGGGTACCGGCCGGGGCGCGGGGCCGGAAATCCGCGGCGCAACCGCCCGGTCCGGCTCGCTAGCCTTCGGGATCATGCCGCTGACCGTCGCACGGATCACCCCCGAGCAGCACCTGGCCCACGTCCGGGCCCGGGCAACGGGTTCGGGCATCGTGAGCACCCTGCAGGTGCCGGCGTGGGGCGCGGTGAAGGCGGACTGGCGGCACGAGTCCGTCGGATGGTTCGACGAGGGCGCCCTCGTCGGCACCGGGCTGGTGCTCTACCGCCAGGTGCCGAAGCTGCCGCGCTTCCTGGCCTACCTCCCCGAGGGCCCGGACATCGACTGGCTCGGTGAGGGCCCGGCGGCCCGCGGCCTCGCCGGCGCCCCCGAGCGGGCCCATCCCCTGGCGGACTGGCTGGACCCGATGCTGGCGCACCTGCGCCGGGCCGGCGCCTTCGCGGCGAAGCTGGGCCCGCCGATCTGGACCCGCCGCTGGCACGCCCCGACGCTCAAGGACGCGATCGCGGGCGGGTCGGCGACGGCGCTGCGGGACCTGCCACCCGACGAGACGGACGGCCGGGCACTGGCCGCGATCGACGTCCTCGAGGCGCTCGGCTGGACCCAGCGACCGTCGAGCGGTGCCGGGTTCGGCGACGTGCAGCCCCGGTACGTCTTCCAGGTGCCGCTGGCCGACCGCGCCGAGGAGGACCTGCTGCGTGGCTTCAACCAGCTGTGGCGGCGCAACATCAAGAAGGCCGACAAGCTGGGCGTCCAGGTGCACCAGGGTGGCGCCGAGGACCTCGCCGCCTTCCACCGGATCTACGTCGAGACGGCCGACCGCGACCGGTTCCATCCGCGGGGCCTGCCCTACTTCCAGCGCATGTGGAGCGCCCTGCGCGCCGAGGACCCGGACCGGATCCGCCTCTACCTGGCCACGCACGACGGCGAGCTGCACGCGGCCACCCTGTGGGCGCGGGTGAACCGGCACTGCTGGTACACCTACGGCGCCTCGACGACCGCCGGGCGCGACCTGCGGCCGAGCAACGCGATCCAGTGGCAGATGATCCGCGACGCCCGGGAGGCCGGCTGCGACACCTACGACATGCGCGGGATCACCGACACCCTCGACCCGGCGGACCACCTGTTCGGCCTGCTCCAGTTCAAGGTGGGCACGGGGGGCTACGCCCAGGAGTACGCCGGGGAATGGGACTATGCCATCCGGCCGGCGCTCGCCCGGGCCTTCGAGGCCTACATGCGCCGCCGCTGAGTCGCCCTGGGCCGGTCGCCGGCCGCGGGTCGCCCACCGGAGCGGACAGGACTGCCCATGAGCTTCGTCATCACGATCGACACCCCACGCTGGCAGGCCCACCAGGAGCAGGTGCGCGACGCGGTCGCGGCGGCGGGGGCGCGCATCGTGCCCGTGGCCAAGGGCAACGGGTACGGCGTGGGCAACGCGCGCCTGGCCGCGGAGACCGCCCGGCTGGGTGCCGCTGCGGTCGCGGTGGGCACCGTGCACGAGGCGGCCGCCGTGCTCGAGGCCCAGCCCGGCCTCGACGTGCTCGTCCTCGAGCCGTTCACGCTCGGGCCCCGCATCGAGGCCGGCGCGTGGCGGGACCTGGCCGGTCATCCGGGAGCGCCACGCGTCATCCACACCATCGCCTCACCCGAGGCCGCCGTCGAGCTCGGTGGCCTGGCGTCCGTCGGGACACCGCGCCGCGTGCTGCTGGAGGGCGTCACCTCCATGCACCGGTTCGGGATGGCCGAGGACCAGATGACCGGGGCGCTGCGCACCCTGGCACCGCACGTGGCGGCCGGGGCCGTCGTGCTCGAGGGACTCGCCCTGCACCTGCCGATCGCGACGCCGGAGGTGCCCCCTGCCAGCACCGCGGCGATCGTGGCCGGCGGCGGCCGCCAGCCCGAGCCCGCCGTGGTCGGCTCGGCCCGGGTCCGCGAGGTGGTCGCATGGGGGCTGCTGTGGCCCTCGCTGCTGGCCGACCTGCCCGGCGTGGCCGACGCTGGGGCGCTCTGGGTCAGCCACCTGCAGGACCAGGAGTGCGCCGACGTCCGCCGGGCCACGCCCGACCTGCCCCTGCGGCTGCGGCTGGGCACACGGCTCTGGCTCGGCGATCGGGGCGCCCTGCGCGCACGCGGCACGGTGCTCGCGGTGCACGCCACCCCCAGGGGCGAGCCGGCGGGGTACCACCAGCGACGCGCACCCCGGGACGGGCACGTGCTCGTCGTCAGCGGCGGCACCTCGCACGGCGTGGCCATGACGGCCCCCCGGCCGGCCCGCAGCATGCGCCAGCGCGCGGCCGCCGCCGGCTCGGGCGCCCTCGAGGCGGCCGGGCGCTTCCGCTCGCCCTTCCACCTGCCGAACGGCGAGTCCGCCTGGTTCCTGGAACCCCCCCACATGCACGTCTCGATGCTGCGCGTGCCCCGGGGGGTGATCCCACCGCCGGTGGGCGAGCTCCTCGACTGCGACGTGCGCTTCACCACCGTGCAGCCGGACGTGGTCCTGGGCTGAGGCGGCGGCTCAGCCGGTCCGGACGGCCGGCCATCGCTGCGCCGGCGCACCGTCGAGCACCCCGCCGCCCGGATCGTCGGCGGCGAACCCGTCGCCGCGGACGGGGTCGTCGGCCGGGCGCAGGATGTCCCGTACGACCATCGCCATGAGCCACGCCGTGGCCAGCCAGTGCGCGGCGATGGCCACCACGTACCAGCCCTCGTGCAGGCCCTTGTCCTGGGTGCCGTAGCCGACGAGGTACCACCAGATCGCACCGATGTAGAGCACCTCGCCCAGCTGCCACACGAGCAGGTCGCGCCAACGCGGCCGTGCGAGCACCGCGAAGGGCAGCACCCACAGCACGTACTGGGGGGAGTAGACCTTGTTGGTCAGCACGAACGCGCCGACCACCAGCAGCGCCAGCTGGGCCAGGCGGGGTGGGCGTGCGGCGCGCAGGGCGAGCACGGCGATGCCCAGGCAGGCCAGCAGGAACATGCCGGTGGCCAGCGGGTTCAGCAGGTCCGGGGGGACGGTGGACCCCCGCAGCGACAGGGCGTACCAGGGTGAGCCGAAGTCCATGCCCCGCTCCCGGGAGAAGGAGTAGAACCGCAGCCAGCCCTCCCAGTTGGCCAGCATGACCGGCACGTTGACCGCCGACCACGCGGCGAGGCCGCCGGCGAGGAAGCGGGCGGCCGCGCCGAGCCGGCGCCGGCGCAGGCACAGCAGCAGCACCGGCCCGACCAGCACGAGCGGATAGAACTTCGCAGCTGCGGCCAGGCCCAGCCAGACCCCGGACAGGGCCGGCCGGCCGCGTGACCACGCGAGCATGGCGGCCGCTGCCAGCGCCACCGCCAGCAGGTCCCAGTTCACGAAGCCGGCCAGCGCGACCACGGGTGCCAGGGCGACGAGCAGGCCGTCCCAGGGCCGGTGCGGCACGGTGCGGCTGGTGCTCGCGATCGTCCACGCGAACAGCGCCGCCAGGCCCACGACGTTGACCGTGAAGAACATCCCGGACGCGCCGTCGAGCAGGCGGGTGACCAGCGCCGCCGCGTACATGAAGACGCCCGTGAGGACCGGGTACTCGAGCACCTGCTGGCCCGGCTGGGGGTCGAGCAGGTAGGGGAACGCACCGTCGGCGAGGCCCCGGGCGCCGTAGAGCACGGGGATGTCCGAGTAGCACAGGTACATGTAGCGCTGGGGGGCGCCCCAGCCGTTGGCCACGCAGTAGCCCTTGCTGAGCCAGCCGACCGCGTACATGAGCATGCCGGCAGCGATGCACACCCGGACCGGCGTCCACCAGGAGTGCCCGAGCGCGGCCCGGCGCCCCACCGGCCCGCCGAGCAGCGGCAGCGCGGCCCGGGCCGTCGGGTCGGCCTCGGTCGGGACGACCCAGGGACGTGAAGCGCGGGGCGGCACGGGCGTCAGGCTACGCGGCGGGCGGCGGCATCCCGGTGCACCGGCCCATGCCGCGGGCCGGTCCCGCCCGGCGGCCCGGACTGACGTCGGTGGCGAGCCGGGCTACGGCGCCGGGCCCTCGGGCACCGCCTCGGCCTCGGCCTCCTCCTCGGCCTCCTGGGGCCCGCCCGGCGACGGCGGCGGACTCGTGGGCGTCGCCGTCTGCGTGGGCGTCGCCGTCTGCGTGGGCGTCGCCGTCTGCGTGGGCGTCGCCGTCTGCGTGGGCGTCGCCGTCTCGGTGGGCGTCGGCGACGGGCTCGCGCTGGCCGACGGCGTCAGGGTCGCGATGCCGCCGCCGCTCGGCGGGTCCACCGGCTCCGGGAAGGTGAGCACCTCGGTGCCCTCGAGGGCCCCGCGCATGAACGCCGTCCAGATCCGTGCCGGGTACCCGCTGCCGAAGAACTGGGTCATGCCCCCGACCCCGGACAGGGACAGCTCCTCGCCGTTCGGGCCCGTCCGCCCGAAGCTCACCGCGGCCGCCAGCTGCGGGGCGTAGCCGGCGAACCACGAGGACTTGTACTCGTCCGTGGTGCCGGTCTTGCCGGCCACGGGCCGGCCCACCGCCCGCGCCGGGGCGCCGGTGCCGTTGGTCACCACCCGCTGCAGGGCGAAGTTCACGACGTCGGCGACGTCGCGCGAGAACGCCCGCTCCAGGCGGACCTCGCGCTCGTGGAGGACGTCCCCCGACGCGGTCGACACGCTGCGGATCGTCGTCGGTGCCTCGGGTCGTTCGCCGCGCGCGGCGAACGTCGCGTAGGCGAAGGCGATGTCGATCGTGTGCGGGGAGGCGTTGCCGAGCACGAAGTTCAGGGAGGGGTTGTCGAAGCCAGCGGTGTCCGCCGGGATCCCGGCGGCCAGCGCGGCCTCCTGGATCGGCGGCACGCCGGTCTTGTCGGCCATGGCGACGTACACGGTGTTGACGGACTGCTCCGTGCCCCGCAGCAGGGTGATCAGCTCGCCGTAGGAGTTGTCGCCGTAGTTGTTGACCGGCTCCCCGGCGACCACGGTGCCGTTGTTGCCCGGCCACAGCGAGTCCAGCCCGATCTCGTCCTGCGTGCCGGCGACCAGGCCGAACGGCTTGAAGGTGGAGCCTGCCTGGTACTGGGCCTGCGTGGCGTTGTTGAAGCTGTCCTCGAGGTAGTCCTCGCCGCCGTACATGGCCACGATCTCGCCGGTGAGCGGCTGCACGGCGGCCAGGCCGATCCGCACGCCCTCCATGCCCGTCGTCGGCGCCTGGGCCTCGACGGCGTCCTGGGCGGCGCGCTGCGCCTGGCGGTCGAACGTGCTCACCACCCGGAGGCCCCCCGCGGCGATCTCGTCCTCGGTGAACCCGAGGGTGACCAGCTCCTCCTCGACCGAGCGCAGCAGGTACCCGCGCTGGCCGCCGAACCGCTGGTCCCTGCGGCGCTCCTCGATCTCGGGGAAGGCCTCGAGCGCGGCGTCGCGATCGCTCGCGTCCAGCCAGCCCTCCTCGACCATGCCGTTGAGGACGTACGCGTAGCGGTTCTCGAGCCGCGTCAGCCCCTCCTCCTCGTCGGGGTTGTACAGGCCTGGGGCGTTGATGACCGAGGCGAGGACGGCGCCCTGCTCGAGGGTCAGCTGCTTGGCATCGGTGCGGAAGTAGCCCTCGGCCGCGGTCTGGATCCCGTACGCCCCACGTCCGTAGAAGATGATGTTGAGGTAGTCCTCGAGGATCTCCTCCTTGGTGCGCTCCACCTCGAGCTTGACGGTGAGCACGGCCTCGCGGAACTTGCGGACCAGCGTCTGCTCCGAGGTCAGGAAGGCGTTCTTGGCCAGCTGCTGGGTGATCGTCGAACCCCCCGACGTCGTGCTGCTGGTGAGGTTGTTCCAGAACGCGCGGGCGATGCCCACGAAGTCGAAGCCCCAGTGGTCGTAGAAGTTGCGGTCCTCGGCGGACAGCACGGCGAACTGCACGTCCCGGGGCACCTCGGACAGCGGGACCGAGATGCGGTTGGTGTCGCCGAGCCTGGCGATCTCCCGCTCGCCGTCGTTCCAGTACACGATCGTCGTCTGGGCGGCCGCGACCTCGTTGACCT
Organism: Candidatus Nanopelagicales bacterium; assembly: GCA_025456065.1. GTDB lineage: Bacteria > Actinomycetota > Actinomycetes > S36-B12 > CAIYMF01 > Prado023. Next base: position 6,189 of record JALOLH010000045.1, read on the forward strand.
CCGGGATGTCGGTGGTGAAGTACGCCACGGCGAAGAGCGCGGCGCCGACCGCCGCCCCGAGGGCGACCAGGCCGGCGAACCACCCCAGCACCCGCTTCAGGGTGAACCGGCGCTGCCGTCCCCCGCTGTCCTGGCCTGCGTCGCTGCTCACGGGGGCAACGGTAGGTCACCGGTGCGCCGGAACGGTGCCGGGCGTGGAGGCCCGCACCGGGCGAGGGGCTGCGCCCGACGGCTGCGGCGCCTACCCTGATGCGATGCCCGCCCGGCGCTCGACCTCGATCCGGGGCACGCGCACGCCCGCGCCCTCGAAGCGGGCCCGGCCGGACCCCGACGAGTTCGCCCCCGAGGAGGTCGCGGACCCGCAGCGGCCGCGCGACGTCGTCTCGTTCGCCCTGGCCCGCCGCTCGGCCCTCGAGTCGCTGCGCCGGGGTGGGGCGTTCACCAGTGAGCACTGCGACGCCGAGCCCATGCTGCTGCGGGCCGCCAAGCACCACGGCGAGCCTGCGGGGCGCCCCTGCCCGGTCTGCCGGCGCGACCTGGCCGAGGTCACCTGGGTCTACGGGGCCCAGCTGGGCCCGTTGAGCGGTTCGGCCCGGGCGAGCGCGCAGCTGCCGGTGATGGCCCACGAGTACGGCCGCTTCCGCGTCTACGTCGTCGAGGTGTGCCAACGCTGCGGCTGGAACCACCTGGTCGTCGCCTACACGCTCGGCGACGGCGTGCCCCGGGCGCTGGGCCGTCCCGCCCGCTGACGGCGCAGGGCGGCGGCGCCCGCTGACACGCCGCGGCCCGGCGTGCCACGCTGGGCGGCGTGCCCGAGCTGCCCGAGGTCACCGCGCTCGCCGAGGCGCTCACCGCGCGCTCGAGCGGCCTGCGGGTCGTGCGCGTCGAGGTGGCGGCGATCAGCGCCCTGAAGACGTTCGACCCACCGGTCAAGGCCGTCGTGGGCACGACGGTCCTGGGTTGGCGGCGACTGGGCAAGCACCTCGTCCTGGACCTCGTCGACGAGGACGGGCAGGCCCTGCACCTCGTCGTGCACCTGGCCCGCGGGGGGTGGGCGCGCTGGCGCGACGACGCCCCCAGCGCACCGGCTCCGATGGGGCGGCGCAGCGGCGGGGGCGCCGGCCTCGCGCTGCGGCTGGTGTTCGGCCCGGGTCCCGAGGCGGATCCGCCCGGGTCCCCGGCCGGCACGCCGCTGGCCGCCCTCGACCTGACCGAGGGCGGCACCCAGAAACGGCTGGCCGTCCACGTGGTGCGGGAGCCCGCCGACGTGCCGGGCGTGGCCCGGCTGGGGCCCGACCCCCTGGATCCCACCTTCGACGCCACCGCCCTGCACGCGATCCTCGCCGAGGCGGGCCGTGCGCAGGTCAAGGGCGTGCTGCGCGACCAGGGGCGCATCGCCGGCATCGGCAACGCCTACTCCGACGAGATCCTGCACGCCGCCGGGCTGAGCCCCTTCGCGCCGGCCAACGCCCTGGGAGCGGCCGCTGAGGAACGCCTGCTCGCGGCGATCCGCACGACCCTGGGGCGAGCCGTGGCGGCCGCCCGGGCCACCGACCCGAGCAGCCTGAAGTCCGAGAAGCGCGCGGGGATGGCCGTGCACGGGCGCACCGGGCAGGCCTGCCCGACCTGCGGCGACGTGGTGCGCGAGGTCAGCTTCGCCGACTCCAGCCTGCAGTACTGCGCGACCTGCCAGACGGGCGGCAGGGCCCTGGCCGACCGGCGGATGAGCCGACTGCTCAAGTGACGCGACCGGGCGTCCGCAGCCGCGCCAGCGCGCCGCGGGGCTACGCTGCCGGGCATGGCATGGCTCATCACCGGAGGGGCGGGGTACATCGGGGCGCACGTCGTGCGCGACATGCTGGCCGCCGGCCGCGAGGTGGTGGTCCTCGACGACCTGTCCACCGGACGCGCCGACCGGCTGCCCGCCCGGGTCCCCCTCATCAAGGGGTCCATCACGAACCGCAGGGCCGTGCGCCGTGCCCTGCAGCACGAGTCGGGCGTGACCGGCGTCATGCACTTCGCCGCGCGCAAGCAGGTCGGGGAGTCGGTGCAGCGCCCGCTGCACTACTGGGGTGAGAACGTCGGCGGCCTGCAGGTGGTGCTGGAGGAGATGGTCGAGGCGGGCGTGGACCAGATGGTCTTCTCCTCATCGGCGGCGGTCTACGGCCAGCCGGACCTGCCGGATCCCCTCGATCGCATCACCGAGACCACCCCGTGCGCCCCGATCAACCCCTACGGCGCCACCAAGCTCGCCGGCGAGTGGATGGTCGCGGCCACCGCGGCGGCGCACGGGTGGAAGGCACTGAGCCTGCGGTACTTCAACGTCGCCGGCGCGGGCAGCCCCGACCTCGGCGACCCGGCCGCGCTCAACCTGATCCCCATGGTGCTCGCCGCCCTGGACGCCGGCCGCCGGCCCCTGGTGTTCGGTGACGACTACGACACCCCCGACGGGTCCTGCGTGCGCGACTACATCCACGTGGCGGACCTGTCGGCGGCCCATGTCGCGGCCGCGCGCGTCGTGGAGGCCGCGCACGCCGGGGCCGTCGTCCGCTCGCCGCAGGAGAAGCTCCAGCAGGCGGCCGCGCGTGCCGAGCAGGCGGCCACCCGGCTGCCCGGCGGCGCGCTGGCCGTCGAGGTCGCCAACCAGGTGCCCGCAGCCGCCGAGGCCGCCGCCGCCCTGGCCATGGGCCGGGTGCCGCCGGCAGTCCGCGCCGTCGAGCGCGCCACCGGTGCGCTGCCCTGGGCGCTGCGGCCCTCCGGGGCGGGCGGGGTGACCGGGCAGGCCGGCGAGATCGTCGCCGAGGTCGCCAGCCAGCTCGGCTCGCTGGCCGCGAAGGTCGTCGGCGTCGAGGAGGCGCCCCGGCTGGTCGACCACCTCGCCGTCAACGTCGGGACCGGCCGGGGGTCCTCGGTCTTCGAGGTGATCGAGGCCCTGCGGGCCTCGGTGGGCGACGACTTCGCCGTCGACATCGTCGAGCGCAGGGCGGGCGACCCACCGGCGCTGGTCGCCGCGGCCGACCGGGCGCTGGCGCTCCTGGGGTGGCGCGCGAAGCACGGCCTGCGGGACATGACCGACTCGGCGTGGGCAGCCTGGCAGGTGCGCCCCGGGCGGTGAGCCGGCCGGGTTCGGCTACGGGTTCGGTGAGGGGTTCGGGCCCGGATCGGCGTCGTTCTCCTCGACGGCCGCGTTGCTGCCGGCCTGATCGTCCGCGCCGTCCGCGCCATCGCCGTCCCCCGGCGGCGTCGGCGTCGGGGTGGGGGTCGGGGTCGGCGTGGGGAGCGCGGTGGCCAGCCGCAGGGTCACCGTCGAGCCCTTCTCGGCCTTGGTGCCGCTCGACGGGTCCTGGGACACGACCGTGTTCGGCGCGAACGAGTCGGTCGCCACGGGATCGCCGTACGCCACCTCGAAGCCGGCGTCGAGCAAGGCCCGTCGCGCCTGCTCGTCCGAGCGGCCGGTGACCGCGGGCACGGCCACCATCCCGTTCGAGATCCAGATGTCGACGGTCGATCCCTGCTCCGCGGTCTCGTACGGCTCCGGGCGCTGGCGCAGCACCGTCTCCTTCGGCTGGTCGGAGTCCTCCTCGCGCACCCGGCCCAGCTCCAGCCCGACGTCCTCCAGCGCCCCCCGTGCCTCGTCGACCGAGCGGTAGTCGATCAGGTCCGGCACCTGCACCTGCTCCTTGCCGGCCGACACCACCACGTCGACGGCCGTGCCCTCCTCGACCCGGGCCCCGTCGGCGGGGTTCTGCGAGATGATCGAGTCCTTGGGCTCGTCGGAGGGCTGGAAGTCCTCGCGGCCCAGCCGAAGGCCGACCTCCCCGAGCGCCGACTGGGCCTCGGCCAGGGTGCGACCGACCAGGTCGGGCACCTCCACGGTCCTGGCCGAGGATCCGCCGAGCAGCTGGATGGCGAGCCAGGTGCCCGCGCCGAGCAGGGCGACCACGATCGCGGCGATCCCCACGCCCCGCAGGAAGCCACCGCCCTTCGAGGGCGGGGCAGCGGGGGCCGGGGCGGTGTCGAGCGGGGTGGCGTACGGATCGCCGGCGCCGCCCGGGATGACCGGCTGCATGGCGCCGGTGCGGGCACCGGCCGCCGCGGCACCCAGGGCTCCCGCCCCGGCGGCGGCCGCCAGTCCCGCCGCCCCGGCTGCCCCGAGCGCCACGGTGGCCTCGGCATCCGTCGTCCCGAGGACCGCCGTCGCGTCGTTGCCGGCCGCCGGCAGCACCTGGGTGACCGGGACGCCGGCGATGGCTCGCTCCACGTCGGCGCGGAACTCCACCGCGCTCTGGTAACGGCCGGCAGGGTCCTTGACCAGGGCCCGCAGGACGAGCGGGTCCAGGGTCGCCGGGACGTTGGGGTCGACCGCGCTCGGCGCCGGCGGCTGCTCGTTGACGTGCGCGAAGGCGATCGCCACCGGGGAGTCCCCGACGAACGGGGCCCGTCGGGTCAGCAGCTCGAAGAGCACGACCCCCGTCGAGTACAGGTCGCTGCGCGCATCCACCGACCGGCCCTGTGCCTGCTCCGGGGAGAGGTACGCCGCGGTGCCCAGCACGGTCGAGGTGCTGGTGCCGGTCTGGCCGGAGTCCGCGGTGGCGCGGGCGATCCCGAAGTCCATCACCTTCACGCTGCCGGTCGGCGTGAGCATGACGTTGCCGGGCTTGATGTCCCGGTGGACGATCCCGTGCCGGTGGCTGTAGTCCAGGGCGGCGAGGATCCCCGAGGTGATCTCCAGGGCACGCTCGGGGACCATCCGCTGGCCGGAGTGCAGCAGCTCCTTGAGCGTGAGGCCGTCGACGAGCTCCATGACGATGAAGGGCACCCTCGTGGCGTTGGGGCCCTCGCCGAGGACGTCCTCGCCCGTGTCGTAGACGGCGACGATGTTCGGATGGTTCAGCGAGGCAGCGCTCTGCGCCTCGCGACGGAAGCGCGCCAGGAACGACGGGTCACTGGCCAGCTCGGGCTTGAGGATCTTGATGGCCACCCGCCGGCCGAGCCGCAGGTCGCGACCCTCGTGGACCTCGGCCATGCCGCCCCGGCCCAGCAGCTCGCCGACCTCGTACCGGTCACCGAGCCGACGAACGCCGTCCATGAGGCCTCCTGCTGCATCGGGCGCGTGCTCCCACCCGGGGAGGAATCTAGCGTCCCGCGGCGGTCCCCACCCGGCACCGCGGGGACGTGGCTCGCTCCAGCCCGACCAGCTGGGGACACCCGGGTCTCCCCCCGCGCGGCCGCGGCGCCGCAGCCGCGTCAGCCCGCCAGCACGGCCTCCATGACCGCGCGCGCGATCGGCCCGGCCAGCTGGTTGCCGCTCACCTCGTTGGTGCCGGCGTCCTCGACGGCCACCGCGACGGCGACCTCCGGGTTCTGCGCCGGGGCGAAGGCGATGAACCACGCGATGCTCGGACGGTCCTCGGAGGTCTGTGCCGTACCGGTCTTGCCGGCCACCGGCACCCCGGGGATCCGCGCGCTGGAGCCGGTGCCGCTGGAGACGACCCCGACCATCATCCCCGTGAGCTCGGCGGCGTGCTCCGGGGTCATCGCCTCGGCGAACTCCTCGGGGTTGAACGTCTCGAGCGGGGTCAGGTCCGGTGCACTGGTCTGGTCCACGATCCCGGGGCGCATGGTCACGCCCCGGTTGCCGACGGCCGCAGCCACCATCGCCATCTGCAGCGTGGTCGCGCGCACGTCGAACTGACCGATCGCGGCCTGCGCGGTCTGCGAGGCGTCGGGGTCCTCCGGGAACCGGGAGGTGGCCACCCGCTGCGGGGTCTCGAAGGCCTCCTCGAACCCGAACGCCTCGGCCTGGTCGCGCAGCGCGTCGTCCCCGAGCTCGTTGCCCAGCCAGGCGAAGGCCGTGTTGCAGGAGATCGCCAGCGCCTCGGCGAGGGTGACCTCCCCGTTCGGGCCGCACTCGGTCCCGGTCCAGTTGGGCAGCTCGACGTCCGTGCCCGGCAGCTGGTAGGTCGCCGGGCCCGGGATCACGCTGTCCGGGGTGAACCGGCCCGACTCCAGCGCGGCCGCTGCGGTGACCACCTTGAAGGTCGAGCCCGGAGGGTTCGTCTTGGCGATGGGACGGTTCAGCATCGGCTTGTCCGGGTCGGCGTCGAGCTCGGCGTAGTAGTCGTTCACCGCCTTCGAGTCGTGCGAGCTCATCCTGTTGGGGTCGAACGAGGGGCTCTGCACCTGGGCCAGGATGCGCCCGGTGGCCGGTTCGATCGCGACGACCGACCCCTTCTTGCCGCGCAGGCCCTGCCAGCCGGCCAGCTGGGCGTTGGCGTCGAGCGTGGTGGTCACCGTGCCGCCCTTCACCTCCCGGCCCGCGAAGAGCTGCTGCATCCGATCGACGAACAGGCGCGGGTCGTCGCCGGAGAGGATCGCGTTCTCGGTGCGCTCCAGGCCCGTCGCGCCGAACACGACCGAGTAGAAGCCGGTGGCCGAGACGAACTCCTCCCCGGCCGGGTACCGGCGCAGGTAGCGCAACGACCCGTCGGTCTCCACCGACTCGGCGATCGGCGCGCGCGCGACGAGGATCGGCCCGCGCTCGCGGGAGTACTCCGTGAGCAGGGTGCGCTGGTTGCCCGGTTGCGCGTTCAGCTCGTCGGCCTGGAGCACCTGGACCCGGGTGAGCTGCACGAGCAGGGCCACCATGAGCACGACCAGGCCCAGCGCCAGCCGGTTCAGCGAGCGGGTCACGGCCTGCCCACCACCTCGGTGGTCGCGTCATCGGGGCGCACGATGACGGGGTCGGGCCGGCGCACGTGGTCCGAGACGCGCAGCAGCAGGGCCAGGATGATCCAGTTGGCCAGCAGCGAGGAGCCGCCTGCCGACATGAACGGGGTGGTCAGGCCGGTGTGCGGGATCAGCTTGGTGACGCCGCCGAACACCACGAAGACCTGCAGGCCCAGGATGATCGCGTAGCCGGTCACGAGCAGCGCGCCGAACGCGTCGCGGCTGGCCTGCGCGGTGCGCAGGGCCCGCTGGATGAGGATGGCGAACAGGACCACGACCGCGAAGGCCCCGACCAGGCCGAGCTCCTCGCCGATGGCGGAGAAGATGAAGTCGTTCTCCGCGAACGGCACCAGCTGCGGGTAGCCGCGTCCCCACCCCGCGCCCATGACGCCGCCGAAGGCGAACCCGTAGAGCGACTGCACGATCTGGTAGCCCTCGTCGTTGGCGTACGCGAAGGGGTCCAGCCACACCTTGACGCGCACCTGCACGTGCGAGAACAGGGTGTAGGCGAGCAGCCCGCCGACGACCATGAGCAGCACGCCCAGCACGATCCACGAGCGCCGGCCGGTCGCCACGTAGAGCATCCCGACGAACAGCCCGAAGATCATCACGGCGGTCCCCAGGTCGGTCTGGGCGGCCATGGTGAGCATGGCCACGGCCCAGACGACGAGGATCGGGCCGAGGTCGCGGCCGCGGGGCACGCCCAGCCCCAGCACCTTGTGCCGGACCAGGGCCAGCTGCTCGCGGGTCTGCACGAGGTAGGACGCGAAGAAGATGGTCAGGACCACCTTGGCCAGCTCCGCGGGCTGGAAGGTGAACGGGCCGACCTGGATCCACAGGTTCGCCCCGTTGATCGTCACCCCGAGGCCGGGGACCATCGGCAGCAGGAGCAGCACGACGCCGGTCAGGCCCCAGATGTAGGTGTAGCGACGCAGGGCCCGGTGGTCGCGCACGACCAGCAGGACCAGCGCCGCGGCGATCGCCCCGACGGCCAGCCAGAGCGCCTGGTCGAGCGCGTCCGAGCCGGGCGCGTCCGTGTCGTTGGCCGCCGCCCGCAGCGCCTCGGCGATGTCGAGCCTGGCGATCATGGCGATGCCCAGCAGGTTGAGGGCGGCCGCGGTGGGCAGCATGAGCGGATCCGCGTAGGGCGCCAGCCAGCGCACCGCGAGGTGGATCCCGAGCAGCAGGGCGCCCGTGATGCCGATCACCGTCCAGGTCTCCGGGACGACCTCGTCGGCCGCGCCCATGCTCACCAGCAGCAGCGCCAGCGAGCCGACCAGCCAGACCAGCACGAGCAGGGCCAGCTCCACATTGCGCCGCGTGGGCTGGCGCGACCGCGCCTGCTCGACCTGGCGGCCCGGGATGACGGGGGCGCTCATGGTGCCGGGCTCGGCGAGGCGGGCGGGGAGGAGGTGGGGGTGGCGCCGGGGCTGGGCGTCCCGGTGCCGGTCGAGCCGGGGGTCCCGATCGACGCGGTCGGGCACCCCAGCGGCGGCGGGTCCGCGCTGCACGCGGCCGCCTTGGCCCCGAGGTCGGCCACGATGCGCGCGGCCTCGGCCTCGGTCCCGGCGTCGATGGTGCGCTCGACCTGCTGCTGGTCGTAGTAGGGCAGCAGCGCGAGCGGCAACCCGGTCTGCGTGGTGACCCGGCTCAGCGGGATCCCGGCCAGGGACTGCGGCACCCCCTGGTAGACCGCGACGTAGCCGGCCTGGCTGCCCACGTACCACTGCGAGGACAGCCACCACACGAATCCGGCGAGCCCCAGGAGCAGGCTGGCCAGCAGGATCGCACCGGCCGCCAGCCACGCCGCGTGGCGGCGGACGAACCCCGGGCGGTCCGATGCTGCCTCGAGGTCCTGCGCGGCCTCCTCGTCCTGGTGGAGGTCCTCCCCCGTGGTCGCCGTGGCCACCCCCCCGGCAAGCGGCAGGGCGCCGCTGGCGACCGCCTCCCCGATCGAGCCGGGCGGTCCCTGCGCGTCGCTGCTCCCCCGGGAGCGGGAGACCAGCCCACCGGCCACCGCCGGGCCACCGGGCAGGTCGCCGGGACCGCCGCCCAGCGGGCTGGAGTCCTCCGGGAACTGCAGGCCCGGCAGGGCGGCGCGGTTGCGGGGCTCGCCAGCCGCTCCGACCACGACCGGGCTGGCCAGGGCCGCCTCCCGGGCCACCTCCTCGGCGTCGGCCTCGACCACGTCGGCGACGACCGCGGTGACGTTGTCCGGGGCCCCGCCCTCCAGGGCGAGGTCGACGAGGGCGCTGACGGCGGCGGTCCGGTCGGGGACCTCCGCCAGGACTCGCGCGATCGCCGCGTCGTCCACCACGCCGGACAGGCCGTCGGAGCACAGCAGGTAGCGGTCCCCGGCCTGCGCCTCGCGCAACGACAGGTCACCCTCCGGCAGCCCGCTGCCGTCGATGGCGCGCAGCATGAGGTTGCGCTTCGGGTGCCGGCGGGCCTCCTCGGGGGTGATCCTCCCGGCGTCGACCAGCGACTGGACGTAGGTGTGGTCGGTGGTGATCTGCTGCAGCTCGCCCTCGCGGAGCAGGTACGCACGCGAGTCGCCGACGTGGACGATCGCGAGGCGTCCGTCGCGCCACAGGACCGCCGTCAGGGTGGTCCCCATGCCGGCCCGGCTCGGGTCGGCGTCGATGAACTGGGCGATGCGCTCGGCCGAGACCTCGATCGCCTGCTGCAGCTCGGTGAGCAGCTCCTCGGGGCCGAGGTCCTCGGAGTCCAGCTCGGCGAGCGTCGCGATCGCGGTGGCGCTGGCGAGCTCCCCGGCGGCATGCCCGCCCATGCCGTCGGCGACCGCCAGCAGCCGGCGCCCGGCGAAGGCCGAGTCCTCGTTCGCGCTGCGCACCAGGCCCACGTCGGACCGCGCCGCGTACCGCAGGAGCAGGGTCATGGCGGCTCCCCCTACCGCTGCAGCTGCAGGGTCGTGCGGCCGACGCGCACCTTGGCCCCGACGCGCAGGACCGTCGGGCCGGTGATGCGGGTGCGCTCGATCCACGTGCCGTTCGTCGAGCCGAGGTCCTCGACGATCCACTGCCCGTCGGAGGGGAAGAACCGTGCGTGCCGGCTCGAGGCGTAGTCGTCCTTGAGCACGAGCGTCGAGTCGGCTGCCCGCCCCACCGTGATGGGGGAGCTGCCCAGCGGGATCACCGTGCCCGCCAGCTCGCCCTCGACGACGGTGAGCTTGCGGGGCGTGCTGCTGCTGCGGCCCGAGCCGCGCGGCGCCCGCGGCTGGGGGGGCACGGGCGGAGCGCTGGGGCTGGGCAGGCGGCTCGCGGCGGCCTGCGGGCGGGCCTCCTTGGGGGCGGCCAGGTCGCGGCGCAGGACGAGCACGATCGCCACGACGGCGAGCCAGAGCGCGATCAGGAACCCGAACCGCATGAGCGTGATCACGAGCTCGGACATCAGCTCACCGTGCCCGGTAGGTCAGGTTCGTCGACCCCATCTGGATGTGCGCGCCGTCGGCCAGCGCAGCCGTGCGGACCATGCGGCCGTTGACCAACGTGCCGTTCGTGGAGCCGAGGTCGCGCAGGGTCACCTCGGTGCCCAGGACGATCTCGGCGTGGTGCCGGGAGACGCCCGGGTCGTCGATGCGGATGTCGACGTCGCTGCCCCGGCCCAGCCGGGTCACGGCGTGCAGGGGGTAGGTGATCCCGTCGACCTCCAGGTGCGGCTGGCCGGTCACGTCGACCTGCCCGGGGGCGTCCTGCGCCCCGGGGCGGACCTCCGAGCGGATCCGGAACAGGCCGGTGGTCAGGCCCGGCTCCTCGGCGAGCGTGACCTCGACCGCGCCGACGAACGCGTAGCGCTGCTCGGCGGCGTAGTCGCGCACCAGGCCCGCGAGCTCGTCGCTGACCGTGTGCTCGTAGGCCGACAGCCGCTGGTAGTCCGGGCCGGAGAGCTCGACCCGGAAGACGTTCGGCACGACCGTGCGGGAGCGGCTGACGATGGTGGCCCGGTCGTCGAGCTCGCGCTGCAGGTTCGCCGCGATCTCGACCGGCTGCACCTCGGACTTGAAGGCCTTGGCGAAGGCGCCGTTGACGAGGCGGTCGAGCTTCTTCTCGAAGCTGTCGAGCATGCCCATCGCGCCACCTCCCTCGGCCCTCACGCCGGCTGCGAGAGCGCGGCGCTGGCGATCCTAGCCACTGGACCTCGGGGGGCGCAGGCTCCAGACGGCCGTGGCGACCAGCAGGGCTGCCACACCGGCCCACAGGCCCGGGGCGACCCCTGAGGCGGGGGCCAGGAACGCGCAGGTCGCGATGCCGGCGACGAGGGCCACGTTCAGCGCCATGTCGTAGAGCGCGAAGACCCGGCCGCGGTGGTCGTCGTCGACGTGCTGCTGCAGCAGGGTGTCGCCGCCGATCTTGACGGCCTGGCCGGCGAACCCCATGGCGAAGGACCCGACGACCACCAGCGGCAGCAGCAGCGTGGCGAACGCCGTCGGCGCGACCAGGCCGGCCGCGGCCAGCGTGATCGCCGACCAGCGGTGCACGCCGACGGCGCGGGCCACCCGGGGGGTCGCCAGCGCCGCCGTGAGGCTCCCCGCCGAGGCTCCGCCCGCGAACAGGGCGAAGTCGCCGAGCGCGGCCGCGGCGTCATCGGGCGGGTTGAGCGTGCCCCGTACCAGCAGCAGCGCGTCGACCATGAGCACCCCGAAGGCGAAGCGGTGCAGGACGACCACGCCCATCGCCTGCCGGGCGACCGGCCGACGGTGCAGGTGTCGGATGCCGTCGACCATCCCCGCGACGACCGCGACCAGGTCCTGCGTGAGCCGGCGGGCGCGGGCGGGATCGTCGGGATCCGGCCCGAGCGCGGGGCGCGGGATGCGTCCAGCCAGGCCTGCGGCCGCCAGGACCCCGCCGGCCGCGGCCAGGACGAGGAGCTCGGCAGCGTCGGGCCCCAGCCTGGGCATGAGCACCAGGCCCGTGACCGTCGCGATGGCCGAGGCGATCGTGCCGGCGGTCGGGAACACCGCGTTGGCGGTGACCAGGTGCCGCGCGTCCACCACCCGGGGCACGCCGGCGGACAGGCCCGCCAGCACCAGCCTGTTCAGCCCCAGGGCGACGAGCACGGCGGCGCCGAGGTCCAGCCCGTCGCTGCCGCGGGCGACCAGCGCGGCCACGCCGACCGTGACCGCGGCCCGGGCGCAGTTGGCCACCACCAGGACCGCGACGCGGCTCCACCGGTCGAGCAGCACGCCGGCGAACGGGCCGATGAGCGAGTAGGGCAGCAGCAGGATGGCGAAGGTGGCCGCGACCTGGGCCGGGGTCGCCTGGCGCTCCGGCGAGAAGAGCACGAACGTGCCGAGGGCGGCCTGCAGCAGGCCGTCGGACCCCTGGCCGACCAGGCGGGTGGCGAGCAGCAGCCGGGCGTCGCGGCGGGCCAGCACGGGCCAGCGCCCCGCCACCCGCAGCGGGCGGGTCGTCCCGGCCGGACCGGTCATGACGCGAGCATGCCAGCACCGGGCGCGGTGCGCGGGCACGCCGGGGCGCTCTGCGGGGCGCGGCCCGGCTCGGGTCGCCGGGGGGTGACCGTCAGGGGTCCCGGAACACCAGGCAGTAGTTCGGATGGTCGACGTCGGCCAGGCCCGTCGCGGTCACCTCGGCCCCGGGCCACACGCTGCGGACCAGCCCCACCAGGGCGGCGGGACCCAGGGCCTGCACGCCGCGATCCCCGCTGATGTGCCGATCGGCCCAGAAGGCCAGGCCGCTGCGGGCGCCCTGCGGGATCAGCTCCTTGACGACCAGCGTGCGGGGCGCCGGGCCGAGTGCCTCCAGGACGTCCTGGAGGAGGTCGACGCGGTGCGGCGGCGGCACGTGGTGCAGCACGTCGGCGAGCAGCGCGGCGGCGTACCGACGCGGCGCCCGGGCGTGGAGCTGGGCCACCGACGTGGCCGGGTGCAGCTCGACCCGGTCGCGCAGCTCGGGCCGGAGATCCCGTCGGCGAGGTCCACCGCGACGACGCGCAGCGTGGGCTGCCGGTCCAGCAGGGGGTTGAGGATGGCGCCGTCCCCGCCGCCGACGTCGAGCAGCACCGCGTCCTGGCCGAGGTCGGGGATCGCGGCGGCCACCTTGCGGACGTCGACGAACAGGCGCCGGTAGGCGTTGCCGACCAGCGGGAAGGCCGGCCCGAGGACGCTGCGCACGCTCCCGCCGATGCTCACGCCGCGGAGTCTACGAGGGCGTCGAGGGCGCGCCGGCGGGCCATCGGGGGGCGGCACTCGACCGTCGACGGTCGGAGGTGCCGGACGGCCCCGGGCGGGTGCCCGGGGCCGTCGGGGTGCGTGCCGTGCGGTGTCGTTGCGCGACGCCTCAGCGCTCGATCTCGCCGGCGATGAACTGCTCGACCTTCTCGCGGCAGGTCTCGTCCGGGTACTGCTCCGGCGGCGACTTCATGAAGTAGCTCGACGCGCTCAGGATGGGACCGCCGATGCCACGGTCCTTGGCGATCTTCGCCGCGCGCAGCGCGTCGATGATCACGCCGGCCGAGTTCGGGGAGTCCCACACCTCGAGCTTGTACTCCAGGGTCAGCGGCACGTCGCCGAAGGCGCGGCCCTCCAGGCGGATGAACGCCCACTTGCGGTCGTCGAGCCACGCGACGTAGTCCGACGGGCCGATGTGCACGTTGCGGGCGCCGATGTCGCGGCTCATGAGCGAGGTGACCGACTGCGTCTTGGAGATCTTCTTGGACTCCAGCCGGTCGCGCTCGAGCATGTTCATGAAGTCCATGTTGCCGCCGACGTTGAGCTGGTAGGTCCGGTCGACGGTGACGCCACGATCCTCGAACAGCTTGGTCAGCACCCGGTGGGTGATCGTGGCGCCGACCTGGCTCTTGATGTCGTCGCCGACGATCGGCACGCCGGCGTCCTCGAACTTCTTAGCCCACTCCGGGGTCCCGGCGATGAACACCGGCAGCGCGTTGACGAACGCGACCTTCGCGTCGATCGCGCACTGGGCGTAGTACTTGGCCGCGTCCTCCGAGCCGACCGGCAGGTAGCACACCAGGACGTCGGCGCGGGCGTCCTTGAGCGCCTGCACCACGTCGACCGGCTCCTCGTCGGACTCGGTGATCATCTCCCGGTAGTACTTGCCGAGGCCGTCGAGCGTGTGCCCGCGGGCGACGGTGACCCCGCTCGGCGGCACGTCGCAGATCTTGATGGTGTTGTTCTCGCTGGCGAGGATCGCGTGCGAGAGGTCCTGGCCGACCTTCTTGGCGTCGACGTCGAACGCGG